>QHXW01000497.1 GCA_003223115.1 Acidobacteriota bacterium | reverse complement strand
AACAAGAAATTGCCGGCGACCCGAAGCCGAACTGCACATCCTGCGGGCACGACTCGAGGGGGGCATCCGTAATAAGGCGGCACGCGGCGAACTGCGTCGCGGTTTACCGGTGGGCTTTGTGTGGGGAGAAGCGGACGGCGAAGTTCGCTTTCATCCCGATGAATCGGTGGTCAGCAGCATTCGCACCGTGTTCTCGAAGTTCACGGAACTGGGATCGGCGCGCAAGGTCTGGCTCTGGTTCCGCTCCGAGGGTCTTTCCTTCCCCACGCGAGCCAGCACGAACAGCGAGATCCGTTGGGCGGCCCCGACGTACACGGCCATCCACAACGCGCTCACCAATCCAGTGTATGCTGGCGCTTACACCTATGGAAAATGTCGTCGGGAACGTTACGTGGATGAGCAAGGCACGCTGCGCCGACGAACTCGTCATTTACCCATGGCCGAGTGGTCCGTGCTCCTCCCCGAACACCATACGGGGTACATCGATTGGGCGACCTTTCAGGCCAATCAAGCCCGCATCGGTAGCAACGTTCATCCGCAACCCCACGACGCCGGAGGAGGGTCGGTGAGAGAAGGCGCGGCCCTGCTGCAAGGCTTGGCTACCTGTGGCCATTGCGGCCGTCGGCTGCACACGCATTATCGGGGCAGAAACGCGGCACCTGGCTATCATTGCTCCGGAAAGAATCTGGTCCAGGGACGTGGCGTGTACTGTCTCAACGTCGGCGGCATACAAATCGACCAAGCTGTCGCAGATGCATTTCTGAAAGCTCTGACGCCGGCCGCAGTGGAAGCCACGCAACGTGCCATCGAGCAGCTCGAAGCGGATCAGGACGCAGCCCTGAGTCAATGGCGACTGGCGGTGGAACGTGCCCGCTACGAAGCCGAACGAGCCGAGCGCCAATATCGTGCCGTCGAACCCGAGAATAGACTCGTCGCGCGCGGCTTAGAGACGGAGTGGGAAAAACGTTTGCGCGATCTCGCGGCGGCTGAGGCGGAATTGCAGCAACGACAACAACAACGGCCCCGCGCACTCAGCCCAGAGGAGAAAGAAAAGATCCGCTCGCTCGGTGCTGATCTCAACAAAGTCTGGACGGCGCCGACCACCACGGATCACGATCGCAAAGAGCTGTTGCGTACTCTGCTGGAAGAAGTGATTATTTCCGTCGATCGGCCCGCACGAGGGTCGCATCTGACTGTGCGCTGGCGAGGCGGCACTCTCACCGAAATCGATCTCTCTTTACCGCGCTCTCAACCTCGAGGCCTACACACCGACGAAGACACGATCTCGTTGCTTCGTCGTCTTGCCGATCATTATCCCGATGATGTCATCGCCGGCATCCTGAATCGTCAAGGTCGCAAGACAGCGACCGGGGAACGTTTCACTGCCATTCATGTCGGCGGCTTACGCCGCTATCGAAACATTCCTCGATTCCAGCCACAGGCAGAGCCACCCGATGGGGAGTTAGTAAACATTCGCAAGGCGGCGCAGATCCTGGGCGTCTACCCTTCCACGATTCATCGCTGGCTGAATGATGGTTTCATCGCCGGAGAACAGGTCACACCGGGGGCGCCGTGGCAAATTCGAACGACCGATAAGCTGAGCGCACGCTTTGTGGAGCAAGCGCCGCCAGACTACCTGCCCATGCTGGAAGCCACGATGAAACTGGGTGTCTCGCGCCAAACCGTGTTGCAGCGTGTAAAGCGCGGCGAGCTCGAAGCCGTGTTAGTAACACGTGGCCGTCGTAAAGGCTTACGAATCAGAGTGGTGGACGATCATCCTAATTTGTTTGAGAGTGCTTCATGAATAAGGGGGCAGTATGAAGCCACATCCAAAGATGGCATGCACCACAGGGATGGGCAGCTTGAAAGAGTGCGTCCCAAGTTTCCGAGGTCGCTGGTGCCTTCGATCGATAACTTACGCAGAATCAGATCTGTAACCAGCCCGGAATGCACGCGGGCGGCAAGTTCGAGGCAGATCGAGTTGGTTGAGATCCCCAGGTTCCGATGGAAAAAAGTTAGATAATTGCTCGCCGATTAAAGGTATGTTGACTCTGCTGTTTATCGGCAGAATCCGGTCAAGAGTATATCCACGACCGGGAGGTGTTGAGCGTCATCATTTTGTGCGGGCCCTTGCGCTGATTGTGTGCCTGGTGGCCGTCAGGCCTCTGGCAGCCGGCGATAACGCGCAAAAAACGGCCGACAGCGCCCAGAAACTCTACGACGAAGCGCGTAAAGCCGAAAGCAGCGGGCAGATGGCGCGAGCCTATCTGCTCTATTCTCAAGCCGCCGCCCTAGTCCCGCAGAACGAGTTGTACCGTTTGCGCAGCCAGTCTGTAGAAGGCCGGGCGGCGCTCCAATCACCGCCCAAAGCTCCGGCATCATCCGCTGCGCCGGCGGACCATGCGCCTTCCGTCTCTCCGGAATCCGTTTTTGACCAGCTCACTCCCGAAGATCGTCTTGCCAAGCGAAAGCTGCAAGCTCCACCGGCACTCAACGGGCAACCCGGCCGAAGAGATTTCAGTCTGCGGGGCGACGCGAAAGCGCTGTTCACTGAGGTGGCTCACGCGTTCGGCCTGGAGGTCGTGTTTGATAGTGAGTACCAGCCCGGTCCGGCCATCCGCTTCGAATTGACGGAGGCCGATTACCGCCAGGCGCTGCACGCCCTAGAAGCCGCCACGGCTTCCTTTGTGGCGCCCATTTCGACGCGCATGTTCATGGTGGTGAAAGATACAGAACAGAAACGCCGCGAGCTGGAACCCACGGCTCAAGTGAACATTGTCGTGCCCCAAGCCACTTCTACGCAGGAGTTGACCGAGATGGCGCAGGGCATCCGGCAGATCTTCACGCTCGAGCATATGGCCTGGGACACTCAGCAAAGTGCCATCGTGCTGCGCGACCGCGTCTCGCGAGTGGAGCCGGCGCGGATGCTTTTCCAGGAACTGCTGCACAGCCGTCCGCAGGTAGAAATCGCTTTCGACCTGATCGAACTGGACCGCAGCTCGTCGCTCACCTACGGCCTGGATTTGCCCGACTCATTTCCGCTGATCTACCTGGGCGGATTCTGGCACAGCCCGGCGGTGATTCCGACTTCAATTGCGCGGCTGGCCATATTCGGCGGAGGCCAAACCATGTTTGGAGTGGCCATTGCCAACGCGACTCTGTTCGCGAACATGGCCCGAAGTTCGTCCCGCTCACTCTCGCATACCGAAGTACGCGCGCTCGATGGCACAACCGCCACGATGCATGTGGGCGATCGGTTCCCGGTGCTCAGTTCCGGCTATTTCGGCCCGGCCAGCTTCTACAGTGGCAGCGGCGCCCTCTATACGCCGCCGCCTTCATTCACGTTCGAAGACCTGGGTATCAACGTGAAAGTCACGCCGCACATTCACAGCGTGGAGGAAGTCACATTGGAGCTCGAGGCCGAATTCAAAGTGTTGACCGGCCAGAGCCTCAACGGAATTCCGATCATTTCAACGCGTAAACTGACTTCCAAGGTCACGCTCCGCGACGGAGAATGGGGTATCGTCTCAGGACTGGTGACCTCGAACGAGGCGCGTTCCATACACGGCATCCCGGGACTTTCCGAGATCCCGGTGTTGGGCCAACTGCTGCGCCAGAACACCAGGAGCCAGGATGCTACTGAAGTGCTGATGGTCGTCAAGCCCACGCTGCTGGACCTGCCGGCGGATCAATATGAAGCGCTGCCCATCCGTGTTGGATCCGATGTGCGGCCGTTGACGCCGCTATAAAGTTATTCATCGCACCTGACAGACACTCACATCCGACTTGCGCGAAAATAGAGAAACCTCAGGCGATCTCATGACTGATCTGGGCAAGTCATTGCTGTTTTTCATCGCAATTGCCTCCTTCGCGGGCAGCCCTCTGGCAAGCGCCGCGGAAATGGATGCGCTCGGCATTTCATCGAACATCCAGGCGCGCCATCTGCCGTTTGGAACCGTTCTCGATCCCATCGTGCAATCGCTCACGAGCGGCGCGATCACGGGCTACACGCGCTGTGGCGATTCCGCAACCTGGACCGGGCATTATCTGGCGGCTGAGGCATTTCGGTACAAGGTCACGCGCTCGGCGGAAGCGCTGGCCAACATCAGGAACGCGGTTCAGGGTATCCAGACGCTGGTGGACGTCACGGGAACAAATCTGCTGGCGCGATGTTTCGTGCCGATCAATTCGCCCTATGCGGCGGGAATCCGGAGCGAAGAGGCACATAACGGCATTTATACCAACACCTCGGCAGGCCTGCTCTGGGTTGGTAATACTTCACGCGATCAATACATCGGAGTGATCTTCGGGCTGGGCGTGGCCTTCGATCTGGTGGACGACGCCGGCGTCGAAAGCGCTATCAACGACTTGGTCACACGTTTGATCGATTTTCTGGCCTCGAACGCCTGGACGGTTGTCATGCCCGACGGAACGGCCAGCACCACCTTCGCCATTCGGCCGGACCAAGTCCTCACGTTCTTGCAAGTTGCGCGACATATGAATGCGGCCAAGTTTACAGAGGCCTACAGCCAGCGCCGTACGCTCTCCACACCGGTGCTGCTCCTCCCAGTCTCGATCGATGTGCTCCATGACGATTCGTATTTCAAATTCAATCTCGATTACATCGATTTTTATCATCTGATCCGTTTGGAAGACGGTTCTGGAAATTCAGTCTACCGGCAGGCATACGATCTTGTGCGTCACCACACGGCGAACCATCAAAATGCTTTTTTCAACATGATCGACCGCGCGCTCAACGGTCCTGATCCAAAGCGCGATGCCGAAACGTTAGCTCTGCTGGGCGCCTGGTTGGAAAGGCCCCGGAGTGCCAAGAATGCCGATCTCCATGGGTTGGTTTCGGTTTGTGGGGGGCAGGCCTGTACGCCGGTTGCCGTGCCCTGGCGGCCGCCGACCGAATTCCTCTGGCAACGCAATCCTTTTCAGCTTTCGGGCGGAGCCGGTGTGGCGATTGAAAACGCCGGCATCGATTACATTCTGCCATACTGGATGGCGCGCTATTACTCCGTGACGTCGCCATTTCTGGTGCAGTCTGCGGCCTCGAGCACGGCAACCACGGCGACAGGGTCGATCGCGTCATTTTACGGAACGAATCTGGCGAAGACAGCCGAGCAGGCTCGGACGCTGCCTCTGCCGCAGTCACTGGCGGGCATTAACGTGAGCGTCCGCGATGCGGCAGGAACGGAACGCACGGCCTCGCTCTACTATGCTTCGCCGGGGCAGATTAATTTCATCGTGCCGTCTGGCACCGTGCCTGGCCTGGCGACCTTCACAGTCACTGGCAATGGGGTCATCTCGGTAAGTGCGCCTGGAACAGTGCTCACCGTCGCGCCTACGCTGTTCAGCGCCAGCGGAAGCGGCACAGGAGTCGCGGCCGCCATTGCAATCCGAACTCGAGCGGGATCGCCAGGCGTGGACCTACCGGTCTTTTCGTGCATCGCGGCCGGCTGCGTTTCAACACCCATTGAGCTGAGCGCGGGTACGCGTGTGTATCTGAGCCTGTTCGGTACCGGGATTGCACACCGCACATCGCTCGTGAACGTCAGCGCCACCATCGGCGGCACGAGCGTGCCTATCCTTTACGCCGGCCCGCAATCTCAGTATCCGGGCCTGGACCAGGTGAACCTGGAACTGCCATTCAGTTTACGTGGAGCAGGCGAGGCCAATGTCGTTCTCAGCGCGGACGGTCAAACAGCCAACGCAGTCACGATCAACCTCAAATAGTCAGTGAGCCGCGACCGTCAGCGAGCGGTGCTCTTTGCAAACCACAGGCCGGAGGGGCCTATTCCACCAGCGCCATTACTCAGGCCGCTGTTGGGCACATGATGTAAATTGAAGGAGGCAGCTACTCGGGGGCGCGTAGCTCAGGTGGATAGAGCATCAGCCTTCTAAGCTGAGGGTCGCTGGTTCGAGTCCAGCCGCGCCTACCAGAAATCGGTCGATGCCTGTCCCACGTGGCGCAGACACTCGCCCGCGTTGTCGGCTCTTTTGTCTGCCGTCTCGACACCCATGTCGAGACACGCGCCCGTAATGCCGCGCGCTCAACCGCCCGGCTCGCTGATGCCCTTCTGTTCCACGCAGTCGTAGCGTGCGCCGGCCCGCAGGTTTTTGTATTCTTCGGTGCGGCCGCTTGGCCAGGAGATCACCATGCGGTCTACGTGGTCGCGCCTGCCCAAACCGAAGGTCACCGGCAACTCGGATTGCGAAAGATAACTCGAGCCGCTCTTCACCATGCGCGAGCTGGATTCGCCGCGGTAGAAAATACGGACCGTCGCGCCGATCGCGTCGCGATTGGATTTGGTTCCAACTAACCGGAACCGAATGCTGCGGTGGCCCCCGAGCTGGTCGTTGCGGTAAAGATGCGCCGGGCCGTTGTTGGTCGTGATCAGGACATCCAGGTCGCCGTCATTATCGAAATCACCGAACGCCGCGCCGCGCCCCACTTTAGGCGTGGCGAAGTCCGCGCCCGCCTCGGCCGCCACGTCGCGGAAGCCGGAGCTACTGCGGTTCAGCAACAGATGCGGTGGTTGCGCGTACGTGATGTCGGTCCGCAGATTGTGGACGGTCTCGTCGATATGCCCATTTACCACCAGTAGATCGAGCATGCCATCCAGATTCGCGTCGAAAAAGAAGCAGCCGAACCCCAGGCTGCCTCGCGAAAGCTGCCCGACATTCGAGCGCGGCGCCTGGTCGACATAAATGCCGTGCTGGGTGCCGCGATAAAGCCCGAGCATCTCGTGGTCGAAGTTCGTGACTACCAGACCTGGAATACCGGAGTTATCGTAATCCGCCACGTCCACACCCATGCCGGCTCGCGCTTTGCCGTCTTCGCTGAACGCCACGCCCGCCTGCAGGGCCACATCTTGAAATGTGCCGTTGCGCATGTTGCGGTAGAGCTTGTTGGGTTGAGTGTCGTTGGCCACGAACAGATCGGTCCAGCCGTCACGATCGTGATCCAGCATGGCGACGCCCAGCGATTTCGAACTGCTGTCGAAAATGCCGCTCTTGGCGGTTACGTCCTCGAAGGTTCCATCGCCGCGGTTGTGGAACAGCCAGGCTGTGGCGCCCCGGTACGCTTCCGGAGTGCAGTAGGATTTGCGCTTGCCATCGAGGGTGCAAAAGACATCTTGCGCCGGCGACCATTTGACGTAGTTACAGACGACCAGATCCAGAAGGCCGTCGCGGTCATAATCGAACCAGAGTGCTGATGTGCTGAGCCCGTACCGGCTGCCGAGCCCCGCGCGTTCCGTGACGTCAACGAACGTGCCCTTGCCGGTATTCTGGAAAAGCCGGCTCTGGCCCACGGCGGTTACGAACAGGTCCGGAAAGCCGTCGTTGTTGAAGTCACCCACCGCCACACCCATGCCGTACATCTCGATGTCCAGCCCGGCGCGCCGGGTCACATCGGTGAACGTGCCGTTGCGGTTATTGCGATACAGGCGCATGGTGGTGCGGCGCTGCTTGTGGCCGGGCCAATCCATGCCATTGATCAGGATGATGTCCTGCCAGCCGTCGTTGTCGTAATCCAGAAATGCGCAACCAGATCCCAGCGTTTCCGGAAGATACTTATCACCGTACGCGCCGCTGTTGTGGCGGAATTCAACGCCCGCACTTGAAGTCACGTCCACCAAACGAAAAGGAAGGTTGCCTCCGTCCACAATCGGCCGCGCAGCCGCATGGAGAGAGCCGAGCAGAAACGGACTTCCACAGATGAGTTCCCGGCGCGTCACGGAATATGAACGAGCCCCTTGCGTACGGCATAAAGCACCAACTCCGCCGTGCGGTGGATTCCCAGCGCTTCCATCAGGTTTGCGCGGTGCACTGAGACCGTGTTGACGCTCAAGTTCAGCAGTACGGCGATCTCTTTATTGGATTTCCCTTCGGCGATCAGCTGCAGGATTTGTTTTTCGCGGTTGGTGAGTTTGTCTGAATCGTCGGCAGGCAGCGGGGTAGACGAAAGCAGCCCCGGCGCAATCACTCTCTGGCGCGAAGCCACCTGTTTGATGGCGTTCGCCAGGTCAATATCCATTGCGTTTTTGAGGATGTAACCTTTGGCGCCCGCCTCGAGGGCATTGCGCACATAGTTTTCCTCGGAGTACATGCTCAGCATCAGGATGGCGGTCTTCGGCAGGATCTTTAGAATTTCGATGCTGGCCTGCATGCCGTTCAGCCCCGGCATGGCCATATCCATGACGATCACCTGCGGCTTCAGTTCCTGGGCCTTGGTCACGGCCTCAGTACCGTCGGAGGCTTCGCCCACCACCGTGAGTTCCGTGTCATCGTCGAGAATACGCCTGAAACCCTTGCGGACCAGGCTGTGATCATCGACGAGGAGGACTGAGATTTTACTGGCCATAAGAGTCCGTGGTGGGGAGCGGCACGTCGAGGCGGATGAGCGTCCCTCCTTCAGCAGGCCGTGAAAACTCGATCTTACCGCGAAGCAGTTCGGCGCGCTCACGCATGGCGACCATACCCAGCCCGCGGCGGACGCCACCCACCTTCTCGAGCGGCAAGCCGATTCCGCGGTCTTCCACCTCGAGATGCAATCGATCCATTGCGAAATCCACGCGCACCCAGGCCAATGAGGATTTCGAGTGCTTGGCCAGATTATTCAAGGCTTCCTGGACCACGCGGTACACGTTAATCGCGACGCCGTCGGATACCGTAGGGCTCGAGCCGGTTTTCTGATATTGAACTGTGATACCGGTCTGCTTCTCGAAGACGGGCAGATACCACGCCAACGCCTGTTCCAGACCTCCATCATCGAGGATTGCCGGATGAAGCGACTGGTAGAGGCTGCGCGTATTTTCGAGCGTCGTCTGCGCGATTTCGCGAACTTCCTGCAGACTGTCGCGGAATGCCCGAGGCACGTCTTGCTTGGCGGCGCGGCCGAGCATCGCGCCAATCGCTGTGAGGATCTGGCCGAACTCGTCGTGCAGTTCGCGAGAAATGGAGCGCAGGACCTCTTCCTGCATGGTGATCAGCTTGCGCGCCAGATCGCTGCGCTGGGAAGAGAGGCGCGCCAGGCTCTCGAACAAACGCCGATTTGCGCGAATCAAGTACAGGCTGGTGAAAGCAATGGCGATGAGCGCGGCGCCAAGAAAATAATAAACATTACGCTCGACGTGCCGGTAAATGGATTGAATGCGTTCCGCCGCCTGCTCTTCAGATTCGTTGTTTTGCACCAGCAGTCTGGCTACCGTGCCGGTGATGGCCGCCTGCTGTGGCTCGAGGGACGTGCGGATCAGATCGCGCGCCTGCTGGCTGCGGCCACCCTGTGCCAGCGAGAACATCTGATCCACCGACGTCCAGAATTGCGCTAGTGAGTTCGCGAAATACGCTTGCCGTTCCGGACTACGCTCCACCGGCGACAGGGTTTTTTCGATTCGCAGAGCGTCTTGCAGATCGGCGCGCAGGCGGCCGAATTGGCCTTGCCAGGCGTCAAGCGGATAGGGCTCATCGCCACTCACCATGTCGCGCATGGCCAGGCCGAGCGAGTGCAGAGTGTCCTGAATGCGGAGAAGCTGAAGCGAATCCTTGCGGTTGCGATCAACCAGTTGTGTCTGTAAGTCTTTGAGGCCCGCGATTTGCTCGAGGGCGTACCAGGAGAACAACCCCACCACGGCCAGTGTCACGGCCAGTCCCGCCATCAGGCGGCTGGTGGGAGAGGAACGATACTCCTTCATCGGGGATCAACCCCACATATAGCATGGTGACGTGACCGGGTGGGACGCGTGCGAATGGAATTCTAATTGGCGCGGCGCGCTACGATCAAGGTGAGGTCGTCAGGTAGCGGCGTCCCGGCAGCCCACTGCGCAATCGCGGCATTCACCGCTTCCAGTATGCAACCCGAGGTTTCGGTGCGGTGTTCCGAAACTACCGCAGCCAGCCGCTGCTCGCCGAACTCCTCGTCCTGCGGGTTCGTGGCGTCGGTAACTCCATCACTGTAGATAACCAGGACGTCGCCGGGCGAGAGTCGCTCGCGCGTCTCCTCGTATTTGGTAGCGGGAATGATTCCCAGAGGCATGTTCCCGAAATCCAGCCACTCCAGCTTGCCCTTGGCACGCACCAGCAGCGGCGGATTGTGTCCCGCGCTGCAGTAAACCAGGTCGCCCGAGCCCGCGTCGAGCACGCACATGAAGAAGGTGATGAAACGATTCGCCGGACAATTTGTCGCCGTCAGACGGTTCAAGCGCGTCATCACCGCGCCGAGCACTTCGGGTTCCTCGATCAGCACTTGAACGCGCGCCTGAAGGCTCATCATCAGGAGTGATGCCGGCATGCCTTTGCCCGAAACATCGCCCAGCACCATGGCGACGCGCCCGTTCGGGTACGGAAAAAAGTCGTAGTAATCGCCACCTACCGTCCGGCAGGGAGCGTTGTATCCCGTGAGATCGAGTCCCGGCAATTGCGGCGCCACCGCGGGCAAGAAGCTGCGCTGGATGTCCGCGGCCTGCTGCAAATCGCGCTTCATGATGCGTTCCTGGTGCTCGATTTCAGCCAAGCGCGCATGCTCAATGCGCACAGCGGCGGTGTTGGCCATCACCGTGAGCAAGTTGAGATCGTCTTTGGTAAAGACGCGGGTCAGAGTGGGCGAGTCCACGTAGATGAGCCCGATGATCCGCTCCTTAGTCTGCAAAGGCACGGCCATGAACGTCCGAACCCTCTGCTCGACGATGCTTTGCCTCAGGCGGAACGCGTCGTCAAGCTGGACATCGCTGATCAGAATGGAATCGCGCGTCTTGAGCACACGGTCACGCACCGCCGTACTAATGCGAAACGCATTACCGCGCGCCGCTTGCACCTGGAGTTGGCCGCCGCTTTCCGGGGTCATGAGAACTCCGCGCTGGGCGCCAACAGCCTCGATGGAGAGGTCCAGGATAATGCGAAACAGGTCGGGCAAGGGGCGGTCCTCCGCCAGTTCATTCCCGGCGCGGATCAACGCACTCATCTGCACGGCGCCGGCTGAAGCCAAAGTTTGGCCGGTGCTTAATATCCCATTCAAGTTTGTGAACAGGGTAGTCGAAGTTGTCGGAGGATTATCCTCGCGCTCTACGAATTCGACGCCCGCAGGAGCGACCCGGGCACTTGGGTCATCGTAAACCATCAACAAATGGCCCGCCGTGATGCGGTCGCCCGAACGCAGGACACTGGGCGCCGAGATACGGTTACTATTCAGCAGAGTGCCGTTTTTGCTGCCCAGATCGCGCAACAGCCATTCTTCGCCATCGCGCTCGAATGCCAAGTGCTGGCGCGACAGTCCGGCATCTTCAGGGAACGGCAAGACCGTGCCGGTGGACCTGCCCAAAGTGATGCGCTCGCCCTTCAGCTCGATGGTCTTGGTTTGACCGTCGGGAGAATGGATCCGAAGTTCCCGGGCGCGAGCGGGGGCCATATGGCGTTAGTATACCTCAACCTGCGCGGCCGGCTCATTGCGCTGGACGCTTCAGAAACGGCGATTCGGCACGACGCTGTGTGAGGGTGCGGACGCTCGATTGCGGAGTTGATGGTCGCAGTGAGTGCAGGTAACTTCTTTTTCCGCCTAGTGTTATCGGCGTCGCCGGCCTCCCTGGTGGAGCTCCTCTGGTTCCACCTGTTTGAAGCCGGCCGGAATCTCGAATTTCGCTGCATCCACGGCGTTATTGGAGAAGGCGCTGATTTCCATGCTCATCTCCATCAGAGCGCCTGAAGCATCGCCTGAACCCGGCTGCTGTTCCTGGTCTTGCGACTTCTTACGGCGTCCCAGGCCGCCCAACAAACCGCCAATGCCGGTCTGCTGCTCTTCGGCGCGTGGCTCGTTCTGCGGAGCCTGTGACGGCGGAGCTGCTCCCGCGGCAGCTTGGCCTTGACCCCCCATCCTGACGGTCTCGAACACGGGCATGCCGTCCAGCTTCGAACCCTCCTGATACATCGCGGCAAATCCCTTGGCGAGATCGGGCCGGTTGGAAAGTCCTCCCAAGGCGCTGGGCGCCCAGTTCAGCTTCTGCATCATGCGTTTGTAGAAGTTTGGGATCTCGTCGTAGCCGGTAACTTTAGGCGCAAGCCACATGTCCGAAACCACTTGCATGCCGCCACTCTGGCCCGATTGCTGGTCGGTGCCTACCATATCCACCGTGAGCACTACCTCGTGGGTGTCGAAACCAGCGATCTGTCGTTTTTGGCCGGTGTCTTTGGTGGAAACTTTGAAGTTCATGTCCGGAGTGTTGGGGTTGTTGCCCTTCATCTGCTGCGAGGCCTGGGCCATGGCCTGCTTCATCTGATCGAAGCTCATGACCGAGTACTGCTTCTTATCGAAGTTGATGTCCGTGATGGTCTCCTTCTCGAGATCGATGATTTTGGCCTGGTGGGCGCCGGCGTGCAGCATGCGGTCCCCCTTCACCGCGACCGTTGTGACCATGGGCTCCCGTGCCTGTTTTGAGAACACGCCGGCGAACTTCATCATGCCGGCCAGCATGCCGCCGGTGAGTTTGGCCGTTTGCTCGTAGCTAAAATCTCCGAAAGCGGGTAGGCACACCGCAACCAGAATTACGATTGTTTTTCGCATCATCAGATCCCTCTATCGTAAGATACTTGGACCGGCCGGAACAATGCCCACGCGGAGCAAAGGGCTAACGACTCGCGGGGGCGTCAGACAGCGGTCATCGATCAAACTATATGAGCGACAAGAAATTAGACGGCAAAACGGCAGTGATTACAGGCGCCAGCAAGGGTCTGGGGAGGGCCATGGCGCTAGCACTCGCGGCAGAAGGCGGGCGGCTCGCGCTGGTGTCCCGGAATCTGGAGCAATTGAACCAGACGGCAAGCGTGGTGAAGAGCGCCGGCGGAGAAGCGCGCGCGTTTCAGGCGGATGTTTCGCGGGAAGACCAGGTGCAGCGGCTCGAGCGCGAGATCGGTGAGGCCTTTGGCGGCGTCCATATTCTGATTAATAACGCGGGCATCAATATTCGCAAGGCGATCACGGAGTTCACGCTCGAGGAATGGACTCGCGTCAACGATACCAATCTCACCAGTGTATTTCTGATGTGCCGGGCGTTTGTCCCGAAGATGAAGGCCGGTAAGTGGGGGCGTGTGATCAATCTAGGGTCGACCATGGCCCACACATCGCTGCCCGGCCGCAGCGCTTATTCGGCTAGTAAGACGGCGGTGCTGGGTATCACGCGGGCGCTGGCGCTCGAACTGGCCGCCGGGGGGATCACGGTGAATGCCATCAGCCCTGGTCCCTTTGCCACCGAGATGAATACGCCGCTGCTGCAAAACCCCGAGCTGAACCAGTTCTTCATTTCGCGAATCCCGTTGGGACGTTGGGGACGCGTCGAAGAGGTGGGCCAACTCGCGGTTTTTCTGTGCTCCGAAGATTCAGGCTTTATCACCGGGACCGACATCCTGATCGACGGCGGCTGGTGTGCGCAATAATCGCGACGGCGCCCGAGTCCACCTCTCCCTCATCAGCGCATTGGTACTGAGTCTTGTCCTGGTCTCCTGTAATGTGAGCCGAAAGAAAGTTATTGCCGTGGTCCCCAAAGCGACCTCGCACCTGTTCTGGGTCTCGGTCGAAGCTGGCGCTATGGCCGCGGGTCAAGAACTGGGAGTCGAAGTCGTGTGGAATGGTCCCGCCACCGAGACCGATTACAGCCGGCAGATCGAAATTGTCGACTCCATGATTGCTCGGCATGTGGACGGTCTGGCTGTGGCCGCGCAGGATCGCACGGCGCTCGATGGTTCGCTCGATCGCGCGGCGAAAGCCGGCATTCCGGTCACCATATTCGACTCTGGCGTGGATTCGACCCATTACATGACTTTCGTGGCAACCAACAACTACGCCGCCGGCCAGGCAGCCGCGCACAAACTCGCTGAACTGCTGCACGAGAAAGGCTCGATTGCGATGGTGCTGCACGTGCCCGGCAGCTATTCGACAACGGAGCGCGAGCGCGGCTTTCGGGACGTGATCACCAAAGAATTTCCCGCCATACACATCGTGCAAAGCCAGTACGGCATGTCTGACCGGTCAAAGGCCATGGCTGTGGCAGAAAACATTTTGACGGCTCATCCCAATCTCGACGGCATTTTTGCCTCTACTGAGCCGAGTTCGGTAGGTACGGCCCTGGCGCTCAAATCGCGGCGTCTCGCCGGCAAAATCAAATTCGTGGCCTTCGACGCCAGCGAAGGAATGATTGACGACTTGAAGAACGGCACTATCGATGCGCTGGTGGCGCAGGACCCTTTTCGCATCGGTTACGAGGCCGTCAAAACGCTAGTGGACAAACTGTACGGCAAGACTCCGCCGAAGATCATCGACTTGAGCGCGCGTGTGATCACCAAAGCCGAGCTCGACAAACCGGACGTGAAAACGCTGTTGCACCCCGATGTCAAGACGTATCTGAACCAGTAGATCCCAGCCCGGCGTTGATGGATGACAACCGCCGGTGAATTTCAGCTCACGTGCTGAGTTCTACGCTCTCGCGCCTGCCACTGCTCCGGCCGCCACCTGCTCGATCATTTCGAGTGCCTGCTGGCATCCGGCCCGATCGACGTCGTAGTGCGTCACGATTCGCATTTGATGCGCATTGATGCCGTTGATCAGCACGTCCCGCTGCTTGAGCCGGGCGCTGAATTCCGATGGAGTAAGGCCGGTGCCGCTTACATCGAAGATCACGATGTTGGTCTGGACAGCGGGGGCGTCAATGCCGATGCCGGGAATCCTGGCGAGCGCGGTAGCCAGAAATCGCGCGTTTTCATGATCGCGGCGCAGCAGTTTCGGATGTTCCTCGAGCGCAATCAAGCCCGCCGCCGCCAGCACTCCGGCCTGCCGCATCCCGCCCCCAAGACGCTTGCGATAGAGCCGGCCTTGTGCGATCGCCTCGCCAGTGCCGGCGAGCATCGATCCTACCGGCGCCCCCAGCGCTTTCGACAGACAGAACATGACGGTATCAACAGGTTTTACGATCTCTCGCACGGAAATCCCGAGCGCTTCAGCGGCGTTGAACACGCGCGCGCCATCCATGTGGACTTTGACCCCCAGTTCGTGCGCACCGTCAGAGATCTGGCGAATCACTTCCAGGGGATACACGGCGCCGCCAGCCATGTTGTGCGTGTCCTCGATTTCGATCAAACCCGTGGGCGCCCAGTGCGGGCCGAGCGGGCGAATCTCGCGGCGTATCTGGTCCCACTGCAGAATGCCGTCGGGCGAAGAGATGGGCCGCGCTAAGCAACCCGAGAACCAGGCCATCATCGCCAGCTCGTAATTGAAAACGTGCGAGCGCGCTTCACAGATGACCTCCTGGCCGTGCCCGGTGTGCAGCTTGACGGCTATGGTGTTCCCCATCGTGCCCGTGGGCACCAACACCGCTGCTTCCTTGCCCATGATCTCGGCGGCGCGTCGTTCGAGACGGTTGACGGTGGGATCTTCACCGTAAACATCGTCGCCCACTTCGGCTTCAGCCATGGCGCGGCGCATGGCCGAGGTGGGTCTGGTAACGGTATCGCTGCGCAGGTCGATCATGATTCGCTCAAAAACTCCTGGAAGACTTCATTGGACAACAAAACGCCGCGATCGGTGAGCCGCAGGGCGCCGTCTATTTGCTCCAACAGCCCCTGGGCTACAAAACGATGAATGGCTTCGCCGTAACGGTGCCACTCGAGAGCTTCAGGGCGCACGCCTTCAGATAACCGCAGCCCCACAAAAAACTTCTCCTCCTCGGCCCGCGTCGGAGTCATCTCCACGCATAGGGTTTCATTGCGTTCGAAGCGCGCCACATATTCCGACGCGGTTTCCGCATTTTGTGAGCGCGAGCGGCCATCGAAGGAATGGGCGTCAGCGCCGAAGCCAGCGTAGGGATGGAGCCGCCAATATTTCAAATTGTGCTTCGATTCCAGTCCGGGTAGTGCGAAATTCGAAATTTCGTAGCGGCGGATCCCGATCGCTGCCAGGCGCTCAACGGCCCTTTCGTACAGCTCGATGCTCAGGTCCTCCGGCGGAACATCGGGTGCCCCATAGCGTTTGCCCCCGAGCAGGATTTCGTTGCCCAACCGGCTGTCTTCATCAATTTCGAGCATGTATATCGAAACATGCGGCGGCGCAAGGCGCTCGATCCAGTCCAGAGATTCCTCCCACGAGGCCCTGGTCTGGCCCGGCAGTCCGGCGATCAGATCGATATTGATGTTCCCAATTTTGCGCTCGCGCAGAAGGGAGATCTCGCTCGCGACGATTTCTGCGGTGTGCTTACGGCCGATGCGCATGATCTCGCACCCGATGAAGCTCTGAACGCCGAGGCTCACCCGGTTGATGCCGTACGACTCCCACGCGAGGATTTTATCGGCACTCAACGAGCGCGGCGCAGCCTCGATTGTGGCTTCAATCCACGGCCGGCCCGGAATGGCTGCCAGGATTTTCGCCAGCGCGGCGGGGTCCATTGCACTGGGTGTGCCTCCGCCGAGGTAAACCGTCTCCGGCCGCCACTCCCACGGGTAGCTGGCGATCTCGGACTGCAGAGTTTCCAAATACTTCGATTCCAGATCGCGAGGAAAAACGCCTGAGGCGAAATTACAATACGTGCATTTCTGGGCGCAGAACGGGTAGGAAATGTAAACGCCGGCCACTTGGTTTCATGATACCGGAGAGCGCCGCCCGGGCGTGCCCACCTTACAGCGATCGCCCCCGTCGTACCCCAAGACCGGCCAGCTACACTCCGTGCAACGATTTCAGGTAAGCGGGGAAGCGGCGGCCCAGTACGCCCCCATAAATCAGATGCCCGACGAGCATAGCGCGGTCGGGGCTGTAGAGCTGAACCAGGGGGTTTACGTGCTTCCACAGGAATTCGAAAGAGAGAAAGAACCAGCCGGCCGCGAAAATGAGTCCGAACAGCGTCACGCGTAGCCGGGTACCATGATCCCTGATGATCAGGCCGAACAAAGCTCCCAAAGCTCCATAAATGACCAGCAGAAGCGCAAGGCCAGCGCTGGTGCGCGCGCCAAACCCGGGAGCGTAAGCCGATTCGCCATAAAATGTTGAAGCCAGCAGGTTTGGAACGGCCCAAAATCCGCGTCGATGCCAGGCAGAGTCGAGCGTCAGGTATCCCAGCAGGATGAGCCCGCCCACGATGCCGGCCTCAATTCCAGCTAGGGCCATGAACAGATTGGGCCGGGCTCCGTTTCCTGGAGACATGAAAACAGCCTATACTGACGAGAAGGAAAAACGCAATAAATTCTCCAGTCGCAGGGTGTAGCGCTGCAACGGCCTGTAGCCTCCGGCAAAGAAGCGGTGCAGTCGTCTCTGGTACTGGTTCGCCAACTATATTCAAAATGCCACGCCGCGTCGTCGTCACGGGAATGGGGGCCGTAAGCCCAAACGGAACAGGCCGGGAAAATTTTTGGAAGGCTACGCTGGAGGGCCGCAGCGGCATCCGCAGGATCAGCCGTTTTGATCCTTGCGATCACGCGGTGCAAGTCGCTGGTGAAATTTTGAACTTCGATGAGCGCCGATACGTGACGCCCAAGGACCGTCCACATGTTTCACGCGCCGTACCGCTGGCTTTGGCGGCCGTAGACGAGGCGCTCGTGGATGCCGGTATCGAGCCGAAATCCATGCCGCGGGAGGATCTCCGCCGTGTGGGCGTAATTGTCGGGTCAGGCGGCGGCAGCCAAGAATTCACCGAAGAGCAATATCGGCTCTACTATACGGGGCACAAGAAGCAGTGCAGCGTGTACACCATTCCCACCGGAACGATCGGCACACTGGCCAGCGAAGTCTCGATGCACTTCGGCTTTCGCGGCATGAGCCACATCGTTTCGACCGGCTGCACTTCGTCCACCGACGCCATCGGTTACTCCTATCGCAACATTCAAACGGGCGTGATCGACACCATGGTCACGGGCGGCGTGGACGCCCCCATCGCGCCACTGATTCTGCGCGGGTTCATCCTGATGCGCATTCTCACATCGAGCTGGAATCATGAGCCGCATCGCGCCTCACGGCCGTTTTCTCGCGACCGCGACGGCTTCGTGCTGGGTGAAGGCGCGTGGTTCTTCGTGCTCGAAGAGCGCGAGCACGCCCTGGCGCGAGGTGTCCACATCTACGGCGAAATTGTAGGCTACGCTTCTACCTGCGAAGCTTTCCACCGCGTCCGGCTGGAGGAATGCGGAGAGGAACCTGCGCGCACCATCAACATGGCGATGGAAGAAGCCGGCGTTTCGCGCGAAGCCGTGCAATACATCAACTATCACGGCACTTCCACCGAGCTGAATGACCGCATCGAAACGCGCGCCATCAAGCTGGCTTTCGACGGCCATGCGTATAAAGTGGCGGGCTCGTCGGTCAAAAGCCTTATCGGCCATCCGCAGGGCGCATGCGGAGCGGCAGGCGTCTCGGTCACGCTGCTGGCCATGCGCGATGGAATCGCACCGGCCACGCTGAACATTGAAGAGCCTGATCCGGAATGCGATCTCGATTACATCGCCAATCAGGCCCGCCGGATGGATGTGGAGTACGCGGTCGCCAACTGTATCGCTTTCGGCAGCAAGAATTCGGCCCTCATTCTACGCAAACTCTAAGGAGCCTGATTTGTCCCGTTTTATTCGCATCGTTCTATTCCTGGTGATCGTACTCGCCGCGCTTGCGTGGCTCTACCCGCCAGCGAGACTTTTTGCTTTGGCCGCCGTCGGCCGCAGTCCCGTTTGTTCGCTGTCTGAGGCCGTCAAGAGTAATGAAAATCTGCGGCGTCAGATCGCGTACAAAGACCAGATCCTGGCCGCGAGCAAGTGGGTTGAGACCGATGCCGCCGGATTTGAATTGTGGGACACACCCTCGGGCCGGTTCTGGATTCCGGTAGGCAGCCGGTACGTGCTGCCGTTTAACTTGGCCGAGCAGAAGCGCAGGATTTATGGCGACGGTCAGCAATCGGCGCGTGCCGGCGAGGTGGTGCTGGATTGCGGCGCCAACGTGGGGGTGACCGCGCGTGTGTGGCTGAATGATGGTGCGAAGCTGGTGGTGGCGATTGAGCCGGCACCCGAAAACATTGAATGCCTCCGCCGGAATTTCAAAGACGAGATTTCCGCCGGGCGCGTCATTGTTTATCCCAAAGGCGTTTGGGATAAAGACGAGATCATGCCCATGCAGATCGATCCGCAAAACTCGGCGGCCGACAGCTTCCTCATTCACCGCGAGGGCGGCAAAGAGGTCAAGGGCATCCCGCTGACGACCATCGACAAGCTGGTTTCCGAGTTGAAGCTCGATCGCGTCGATTTCATCAAAATGGACATCGAGGGCGCCGAGCCGCGCGCCATTGTGGGCGCCCACGACACGATCGGCAAATATCATCCGCGCATGTCGCTATGCACCTACCATGCGCCCGACCACCCCTGGACCGTGCCCAAACTGGTGCGCGAGGCCTGGCCCGGCTATCGGACCAAGTGTGGTCCTTGCGCCGAGGCAAACCACGCGGTACGCCCCGACGTCCTGTACTTTTACTAAGCGCCGCCAGGGCCGGCTGCGAGCTCCGGTAAAACCTGGCTGGAGTCTATAAAATAAACAACAAACCTGCGATTAACACGTCTGAAACCTTTGGATGACGCTATTGTGATTGACGCGCAGCCGTGGTTCACTTAGGTCGATATCGCCGCTCGATGCTCGCGGCTTTGTGCGGCGATCCGATAGCTCATGGATCTTGGGGTTCGATGAGCCGCAATCAGCTTAAATTAAATTATGGACAGCGCCAGCGCAGTTGAAATTATTGGCGGCGGGCCGGCGGGCTGCGCGGCGGCTCTGAGCGCGAGACACCAGGGCGCGCCGGTGCGTCTGTATGAAACCTCTGCTTTTCCCCGGCACAAAGTTTGCGGCGAGTTCCTCTCACCCGAGGTGCCAGAAATCCTCGGTGAGCTTGGCGTGCTCCGGGATTTCGAAGCGCAGAAGCCCGCGCGATTGGCGAAGGTTGCACTCCATTTTGGAGCGCGCACCAAGTCCTGGACACTGCGCGAGCCCGCGTGGGGCCTGAGCCGGTACGCGCTCGATGAACTGCTGCTCCGCCGCGCGCTGGCCGAAGGTGCGGCGCTGGTCCGGGAGCCATGGATTAAATCCCCACGCCGTGATGACCACAAACCCGGCATCCGGCGAATTCTGGGGCACGGACGAAAATCGGCGGCTCCGGCAGGCGCGCGTCTGTTCGGCTTCAAGGCTCATTTCGCCGGCCCGGTGGATGACGTAGTCCACCTCTTCTTTTTCTCCGGGTGCTACGTAGGAGTGTCGGCGGTCGAGAACGGCATCACGAACGTGTGCGGCGTGGTACCCGAACCATTATTACGCCAGAAAATGTTACGCGAGAAAATGCTGCGGCAGAAAAACTTCGAGATTGAATCGCTACTCGAGGCTGACCCAGCTTTGCGCGAACGAGTGCTTCCGCTCGCGCGCACGATGAAGTGGTTGATAACAGGCCCACTGGTGTTCGGGATGAATCCTGACCCGGAGGAACAGGTGTATCGCGCCGGCGATGCCCTGGGCTTCGTGGACCCTTTCACAGGCTCCGGTATTTCCGCTGCGCTTGTCACCGGGAAAATGGCCGGCGAGGCGGCGGCCCGCTCAACAGAGGTAAGCCGGTATGTCCGGCGTGTGCGAGCCGCGCTTAAGCGTCAATACTTTTTCTCATCTGCATTGCGCATGGCAATTCGCGCCAGGATTGCGGAAAAATGCGCAGGCTTCATTCCTGGCCGGTTGCTATTTGAGTTGACCCGGCCTGCGAACTCCCTTTGACAGCTAATCTGGCTGAGGTAATGCCCCACTACAGGTTCGCGGTGCGGCCGGTTGGCTGAAATCGACGCCCAAAAAAAGCCGGTGAACGCTCGGAGGAGTGCATTCACCGGCTGGTTCCGCATAAAGCCAGAATGCACGAGAGCCTTTCAGGCTCGCGCTAGCTGCGGCACCACTCAAACTAAACTGCTATAAATGATGACGTTTTCCCTCGCGAACGGTTGCATGCCCTCCCCCGCTCATCCGGACGCGCATTTTCCTTCGAAGAATTGTATCAGAAAAAACAAAGTTGTGCGGCTCTCACAGAATTCATCCGATGGTCGATGGCATTTTGTTTTCATTTGTTTTCAGTCGAATACGATGACGGAAGTCATGAATGAAGGAGAAGATATGGCAAAGACGCGCGGTATGTTATAAAACATAAAAGGCCGGTTTTGATTTTGAGGCTTGTTCAACCCCTGTGGAATTCCGTAGCGGATCCGTGAACCGGAATTCGGCGCCCGCTGATCTGAAACGGCTTAGAAGAGAACCCCTTTTGTGGGAGGAAAGCGCCGGTTTTGAAGAGCTTAAGGCTCACAAAAGAATGTGACAACATTTTTCGCGGCGGTACGATGCCATCGCAGTAAGGTAATACGACTCCGACATGACGTCGACCGGACTGGCCCTCGATAAAGGACTGCCGTGCAACCTGGACGCCGAGCGTTTCGTGCTCGGCTCCATCATGATGGACGACTCCCAATTTATCCAGGTGGCGGGTTCGCTCGAGCCGGACGACTTCATCCTGGAGAAGCACCGGCGCATTTTCAAGCGCATGGGCGACCTGCACGAGCAGGGCGGACGCATCGACCGGGTCACGATTGCCAACGAACTGCTGAGATACAACGAGCTTGAATCCTGCGACGGCTTGAGCTACCTGGTGTCGCTCGACGACGGACTGCCGCGGATTTTCAATCTCGAAAGCTATATTCGGATTGTCAAAGACAAATCGATTCTGCGGAGGATCATTTTCACTTCGCAGAACCTGATGAACCGGTGCCTGGTAGGCGAGGAGGATCCCGAGCAGATCCTCGAAGGGGCCGAGGAATCACTGCTCAAGCTGGGCGAAGCTCGCGTGAAATTGGGTCTTGCCAGCCCGGCACAGATCATCGAGGACTACCAGGGCGGGCTCAATGCGTTCCTTGATCCCAGCAAGCGCATCAAGGGCGTGAGCACCGGTTTTGCGAAACTCGACGAGATGACAGGCGGTCTTCACGGCGGTGAACTGATCATTCTGGCGGCGCGGCCCTCTATGGGAAAGACTGCCCTCGCGCTCAACATCGCGCAACACGTGGCCGCGCGGCTGGATCAAACCGTGGCCGTTTTCTCGCTCGAGATGTCGAAAGAGTCACTGCTGACGCGTCTGCTGTGTTCCACAGCGCGCGTGGACAGCCAGCATTTCCGCGCCGGTTACCTGAATCAGGAGGAACGCCGCAGATTGCAGGCGGCCGCGGCTGATCTCGTCGGAGCGCCCCTATTCATCGACGATACCGCGGGCGTCAGTCTGATGGAAATGCACGCGGCGCTGCGCAGGCTGCAGCAGCAGCGCAAGCTGGGACTGGTGGTGGTGGACTACCTGCAACTGATGAGCGGCCGCGGGCGTTTCGAAAACCGCAATCAGGAGATCAGCACCATCTCGCGAGGCATGAAGCTGCTGGCCAAAGAACTGAACGTTCCGCTGCTGGTGCTTTCGCAATTGAACCGCGCGCCGGAAACGCGCCAGGGCGACCATCGCCCGCAGTTGAGCGACTTGCGCGAATCGGGTTCGATCGAGCAGGATGCCGACCTGGTGGCGTTTATCTTTCGCGAAGAGGTTTACCGGCGCGATCGCGAGGACCTGCGTGGTTTGGCGGAGTTGCTTGTGGCCAAGCAGCGCAACGGTCCCGTCGGCAAAGTCGATCTGGTGTTTCTCCACAGCCTGACCAAATTTGAGAACCGCGCCGAAGACCTGGGCGACGAGCCGCAAAACAATTAATCAGATACGTTGTTCCGAGATCCCCAATCAGCAGCACATAGCGTCCGCCACGACAAATTCCTCACGTACTGTTTTTTCCACACTCATGCACCATCATTTCCACCTGGCTTGCACCAGGCTTGCGATGCAGCTGCTTGAAAAATAAGAGGAAAAATCCAGTGGAAAACCGGGCCAACGTCCCAAAAATTGTTTGACTGTGCACGCTCTTCAGGGCATGATAGCCAAGGTTCCAAGAGGTTCACGGAACAGTTAAAGCTGAGCGAAAGCGTAGCGAATCTGGAACGATGATCCGCGTCGGCCTCCTCCCAGCGGCCGACCCGGGGAGCGAAAGGAAATCGGGCGTTTCGCAAAGCGGGCTTTTCGGTGGCTGGCTGGATTGAACGCTCGGATCCAGATTGGGGTTCAAAAAATCCCACGAAGGAAAGTGGAAGTCCAGCAGGCCACCGAACCGCCGGAACGGAAACGGGTAACGGGCCTTAAGCGTTGATCTCGCCCGAACCGGACCTAAGAATCCGGAACGAGCGAAGGAGCTGACAGGCCGAACGCGCCCGTCCAAATTTCGGCAGGGTAGCGAAGGGGTAGGCCCGGAACAGCGAACCTAGAATGGCGGCCTGGAGACAGGCAGTCGTTAGAGGTGAGTGAAGTGAAAGGTCGCTCCGAGATGCGGGCCCCGAACAGAAAAACGCGGCCGGTGGGCTTCCGAGCATTGATCCGCCTCTCCAAAAGAGAAGGCGGGGAGCAGAGAAGAGGACACCCGGTGGTTCTGTTTGCAGTTCTTCGGCCGTACATGTCGGCGCGAAGGAGGACTGGAGCGTAGTCACTTGGGACCTTCCTCTTCGGGCGGGTGCTTGCCTCCGCTGCGGCGCGTGGTGTGGGTGCCTGCCCGGCTTGAAACCCTCACATACCGTTCAGCGTCAGTGGAATAGGCATTCATGCCTGTGGTTTTCAAAGCGAGCTTCCCTCTCTGGTTGGTCGCGATTCAGCGACGGCGCACCAGTACGATAAACTGGTGTCGCTTCCAGTGCTGCTCGAACTAAAGAACATTCAGAAAAGATATGGCGGCGTGAGCGCCCTCGTCGATGGCAATCTGTCGGTCGACGCGGGCGAGGTGCACCTGCTTCTAGGCGAAAACGGAGCAGGCAAGTCCACGCTCATGAAGATTGTGGCGGGGATGGTGGAGCGGGATTCGGGCGAAATGCTCTGGCGCGGGCACGAAGTCCACGTGAAGAGTCCAGCCGAAGCCGCGGCGATCGGCATTTCCATGGTGCATCAGGAAGCGCTGCTGGCTTCCCACCTGAGCGTGGCTGAAAACATTTTCCTGGGACGTGAAGACCGGCTGCCATTCGGATTTGTGCGGCGCCATCGCATGATTGAAGCCGCGGGCCGGCTCATCGCTGAACATCAGTTTCCATTGCAGCCGGAATGGCGCGTTGAGAAGCTCACGCCCGCCGGGAAACAACTGGTCGAAATTTGCCGCGCTATCCTGCATGGTTCGAGCCTGGTGATCTTCGATGAGCCCACGTCTTCGCTTTCGGGAACGGAAGCGGCTGAAGTGTTTCGCATCGTGCGCACGCTCAGGGAGAGGAACATGGGCGTGATCTACATCACGCATCGGCTGGAGGAACTGCGCTCGATCGGAGACCGGGTCACCATTCTTCGCGATGGCAGGACCGTGCATGCAGGTGCGCTGCGCGAATTGACAGTGGATCGCATCATCCAGCATATGGTGGGGCGCGAGGTCTTGGCCATCTATACCCGCCAGTCTCTTCCTCCTGGCGAAGAGATGTTGCGGGTCGAAAATCTCAACGAGCGCGGTCGGCTTCACGAGATTTCCTTTTCTCTGAGGGCGGGGGAGATCGTGGGCATGGCGGGACTCATCGGCGCGGGCCGCACGGAGCTATGCCGCACGTTATTCGGTGTCGATCCCATCGATTCCGGCAGCATCTATGTCGGCGGTCGCCAGGTCGAGATCGGGTCGCCACAGGAAGCGGTACAAGCAGGCGTCGCGCTGGTCACCGAAGATCGCCAGATCACCGGGCTTGCACTGCGGCTGCCCATCGCCTGCAACGTCACGCTCGCCAACATGCAGTCCATCTGCCGTTTTGGTTTTCTGGACGGGCACGCGCAAAATATCGCTACGGTCGACTTCATCACTCGTCTGCGCATTCGCGCCTCATCACCCAGGCAGCGCGCGGGCCGGCTTAGCGGCGGGAATCAACAGAAAGTCGTGATCGCGAAGTGGCTTTTCCGGCAGGCACGAGTATTTCTGTTTGACGAGCCCACACGCGGCATCGATGTAGGCGCGAAAGTCGAGGTATTCAATCTGATGGACGAGCTCGCCCGGTCCGGCGCCGCGATCTTGATGGTGAGCTCCGAGCTATCCGAACTGCTGCAGGTGGCCGATCGAATTCTTGTGATGCGCGGAGGCCGCATCACCGGCGAACTGCCGGGCCGCACGACGCAGGAAGAGATCATGCGGTACGCCGCGTTAGAGACACAATCGGTGGTGGAGAACGGTTCATGATCCAGCCTGCACCAGAGAAGGCCGTCGAGGCTCAGGCGCAAGGCGCGAAGAAGGGGCGCGAGCTCGTGGTTTTACAAAAACTGCTGCCTTTTCTTAGCCTGACAGTTCTGTTCGTGGCGCTGGCCATTGCCTCGCCGCACTTTCTCACCAGCACAAACCTCTCGAGCGTAGTGCGGCAAACCGCCGTGATCAACATCATGGCGCTGGGGATGACGTTGATCATCATTATTGGCGGAATCGATCTCTCCGTGGGCGCGATTCTGGCCATGGGCGGTGTGCTGGGAACTATGGCCATGGAAAAAGGCCTCAACATTCCAGCCGGAGTTGGTGTCGGGATTCTCACCGGACTTTTGTGCGGCCTGGTGAATGGATTCCTGATCACACGGCTCAGCATCGCGCCGTTCATCGTAACGCTCGGGACCCTGGGCATTTTTCGGGGAGCCACGCTGATCATGACCAACGGTCTTCCGGTGCACCGCATCCCGCAGCAATTCACGTTCCTGGGTGAAGGAACGATGCTGGGTGTGCCTTTCGTGCTGTGGATCCTGGTCGCCTGCGCTTTGGTGACACACCTGATCCTGGAGCACACGCGGCTGGGCCGTTACACTTTTGCAATTGGAAGCAATTATGAGGCAGCGGTCTACGCCGGCGTTCCGGTGACGTTTCATACCACGGCGGTCTACGCCATCGGCGGAATGCTGACCGGTCTCGCGGGCATGATTGAAGCTTCGCGGTTGATGACCGGGCAACCGACCTCGGGCGAAGGTTACGAACTGCAAGCCATTGCCGCGGTGGTTATCGGAGGCGGCAGTCTGCGGGGTGGAGAAGGCAGCGTGATTGGAACGCTCATTGGCGCGTTCATCATGGGCCTGCTTTCAAATGGCAGCGACCTGCTGAGCATTTCTCCTTACGTGCAGAAGACCATTATCGGGGCAGTCATCATCCTCGCGGTAGCCATGGACGAGCTGCGCAAGAGACGCTCGACGTCGGCATAACCGGGAACAGCGACCATCCGCGGCGACACGATCTCACTGACCCACCATGGCTTCCGCCACCCGCAAGCGACCATCGGTAGTCTGATCCAGGAAGAACCGCCGCAGCTTACGCTCTAGAAACACCGCCGCTCCGAAATCCGTTGCGATCAAGAGGCGATCGCCGATCCGGGCGATCTTGCCCGCGATGTCCCGCAACTCCAGCTTTTCCACTTTCTCTGTTCCGCGATCGAATCGCAGGAGACCCCCTCCACTGCTGCCCCATTCGCCGTGCTGTGCCAGCGCTAGCCACACTGAGTCCGGCTCAACCAGCATCGCCGTTACCGACCAATCCGCGATCTCGGGTGGAGAATAGACCCTGAATTTACGCTCAGCCGTATCGAAGTATCCGAACCCGCCCACGCCCGTCATGCCTTCGCCGTCGTAAAACGTCTCACCAAACCAAAGGGTGCCGCCGGCGATTTGTCTCGGCCCGATCTCGACATTCATCTCCGCTCCTGACATGCCGTACTTCACGCGGCGAGGCCGCACGGTAGCAAACTCATCGTAGGTCGGTTGAGGCAACGGGTAGCGCTTCACTTGCTCACTGCTGCGATCGAGCACGAGCAGACGTTTTTGATTTGGCTCAGAGACCGTCTCGTCTTCCTGGGCGAGCGTAAACTGGTTGCCGGGCCCGAAGTGTACGGGCTTGAATGGCTCGGGTTCCACGTAGATCTCGTTGCGCAGTTCCGACCCGGCGCCCATGGTACCCGCGCTCGTTCGCACGTCCTGTCCACTGCTCTCCTTCCGCGCCGTTCAGCAGGCGGAATGCAGGCGCGCCTCCCGGACGGTATTCCACCGCCACAAGCCGCCGGGAGTCCGAGCCGACGAGCACGGCCTGATCACCCGATACAAACACCCGGTGCATCGCGAACGGGTCATAATCCATCCGCTTCATGAGCGCCTTCGCTCGGATATCAAATACGAACTTTCGATTCCCTCCGCCTGCCCTTCTCCGGAGTGCACGATAAGACCACGTCCGTTGCTGTCGCCCGTTCCACACGCGCGTAGCAGTCGACGTCTCCCATTCCGTTCTCGACCGTGATTTGATACACAACGTTCGGCCGGTTACGGCTGTTGCAAGAAGAGACCCAGCGCCGTCTGATCGCCCCACCAGCCGCCCTCGCCATTTTCCGACGGCCAGTTCTCTGGAGTGCCGAGCGCAATGATGAGGTCTAACTCAGGATCCACGGATGCCCGCTGCAACACCCGGACGTGATAGACATTCGGGGACGCGTGACGCATCAGAGGCGCTACTGCCCGGTCCGCCTCCGCTGCATACACGGCGCATAGGGCGAGAGTCAGATCAGACGTGTCATGCGAAGCGCCATGCCCTCATTGTAGGCAGGCGCCGTCGTCCCCAGCAGTCGACATGCTCCACGCTACCCGCGAGCTGTATAAAGATCGAGAGAGTCGACCGGAGCGGTCCGGATCTGAGTTTCGAGCACGCTATAGCCCATCAGCCGTGCGGATTCCCGCAGGCGCTGCAACTGCGGCACGCTGAGCGAGAGCTGGTACACATCGGCGCGCTCGCGGTAGGAGTAATCCAGGTAACGCGGCTCGCTGGAACAGGCGATTTGCATCAGGTGATCCCAAAAACTCGGCCGGCGGAGCAGGCGCGCGACCAGTTTCTGGCGGCTGCCAATGGCGCGCGGGATCCCGACCGGGTATTGCGATCCTCGCAGGACCGCACGCATGCAGAGGGCGGGAGCGAAGGGACGGGCCGAGTCCGGATCGGGAAAAGTAGCGAGCAGCGCGCGGATACTCTCCGGATCTGTTTGCCATCCGGTCCAACGGAAGCGTGAAGCTCCGCTGACCAGCGCGCCGCGCAGAAGCAAGTCCTGAATCCGCGATTCGTCTTTGCCGGTAACGCCAAGCATCTGCTCGATCAGTTCCCGTAGCGGCATTTCACGTATGACGACCGGAGTGATGGACACATATTCGGCGGCTTCAGAGCTGAGTTTGACGCGGACCGTATCAGGCAGAGG
This sequence comes from Acidobacteriota bacterium, assembly GCA_003223115.1. Lineage (GTDB taxonomy): Bacteria > Acidobacteriota > Terriglobia > Bryobacterales > Bryobacteraceae > QHXW01. The sequence goes on along the minus strand of QHXW01000497.1, from coordinate 14,719 downwards.
CATCCAGTCTGGAATCAAGCTAGCATAAGTGCGTGGATCATACGCGTACTTCCCGTGCCTCTGAGAACGCCATGCCCCAAGGTGTCACGCTGGCCAAGGTGAATGCGGAGCTGGCCCGATATGAACATGCGCTCATGAAATTCTCCGCGCGTGAGAAGAACGGTGCGGTTGAACTGGTGATCGAAATAAAGGATACTGGCCTCGGCGTTCACACTTATTACGCGCCGCTGCACCAGCGGGATATTGATCACCCGCAGTTTCCCTGGACGCTTCAGCGTTATCTGTACGACTGCCTCCACGATTACGTGGTGGAAATGTTTATTCGTACACCCCAAAGCCGTGAACCATGATCAATCACAGCGCAAGCTCCAATGTCGCCGCTCGCTGAAATTCTACGGCTTGAGATTCTACGCGCAGGTCCCATTTCATTCCACCGCTTCATGGAAGCGGCGCTCTATGATCCGCAGTTCGGTTATTACCGTCGCCGGCTGGGAATAGACGATGCTTCGACGCCGGCCGGTCCCACATCGGCGCGTGATCCGTTCGGCATGCATGGTGATTTCTTTACCGCCGAACAGTTACAGCCGGTGTTTGGCATCCTGATCGCGGAGCGCATGCGGCAGTTACGACAACGCTGGGGTGACCCCCGGGATTTTACAATCGTCGAGCTGGGCGCGGGCCGGGGAGAGATGGCGGAAGCATTTAGCGAATTCCAATACGTTCCGCTCGAAGCCGGCGAAGGTGATCTTCCAGAGCGCTTTTGCGGAGTGGTGTTCTCGAACGAATTCTTTGACGCGTTGCCGGTGGATGTCCTTGTATTGAGGGGCGGCAGGGCCCAGGAGCTGCGGGTTGGATTCGAAAATGGCAGGTTCAGCTGGGTGGAGACCGGATCACTTCCGGACGAAGTGGAATGTTATCGAAAGAAATACTTGGGAACGTTGACCGAGGGCCAAATCATCGAGGTGAGCCTCAAGGCGTTGCGATGGCTCGAGCGGACCGCTGTGTCACTGGAATTTGGATGCGTAATGACCATTGATTACGGCTACACTTCCGCCGAACTGCCGCGCTTTCCCCAGGGCACGCTGATGAGCTATCGAAGGCATCAAGCGATTGAAAATGTGCTCGACGACCCGGGCGGGCAAGACATCACGGCGCACGTCTGTTTCACGGCCCTTGAGGAATACGGAAAGGAGTTGGGTCTTAGGACGGAGCTGTTCGAAACACTCGGCCGGACGCTTCTCCGCGCGGGTGAGAGTGATGACTTCGCGCGCGCTCTCAGGGCTGATTCTCCGGCTGAAGAGATGCGCCGGCGCATGCAGCTCAAGCAGCTTCTATATGGTTTGGGAGAAACATTCCGAACGCTGCTGCAGACGAAGGAAAAGGGCTGAACACGGCGGGAGGCACAACAGAACGCCCCAAAATATCGGCGGCGCCAAAACAAAAAGGCCCCGAATTCTTCGGGGCCTTGAGTCGAAACTTTTTGATCCCTATTCGGGATGCCGCAAACTACTTCTTTTTCTTGGTGGCGGCTTTCTTCTTACCTTTTTTAGCTGCGTTCTTCATCGATTGATTCTCCCTGACATCAAAATTTTGCGATTACAAAATCGCAATGTGATTCATATATAAGGTTGTTCGGGAAGAATGTCAAGAAAAAAATGCATGTTCCGCTTTCAAAGTCGGATTCAGTGGACCCTCGCGTGCTTAGAATCGGTCGTGAGAGTTGCTCGCGCGCTGGCTCTGGCGGCTGTCGCTGCGGCACAACAGCCCGATGGACGCGAGATCATGCGACGTTCGGTCCGCGCGAATGATGAGAATTGGAATCGGGCCCGCAGTTACACCTTTCTGGAGCGTGTCGAGGAACAACAACTCAACTCCGCGGGCCAGGTGAAGTCGAGATCGGTGAAGATCTAACGATGTGACCCTGCTGGAGGGTTCACCTTACCGGCGCCTGGTGGAGCGCGACGACCATCCGCTTCCCGCTGACGAGCAGATAAAGCAGGAAGAGAGGCTTCAGAAGAGCCTTGCGCAGCGTTCGAAAGAGACCGCGGTTGAGCGGCAGCGGCGCATTAACGAATGGGAGAAGCGGAGCGAGCGTGACCGGCAAACCATGCAGGAAGTGTCCGATGCCTTCGACTTCCGCATCACCGGCGGCGAGCAAGTGGATGGACGAGACGTTGTGGTTCTCGAAGCCACGCCGCGTCCGGGATTCCATCCGCAAAGCCGGAGCGCGAAGTTACTACCCCACTTTAGGGGCAAGCTATGGATCGATCAGCAGAGCTATCAATGGGTCAAGGTCGAAGCCCAGGTCATCGATACGGTCACATGGGGTCTGTTCCTGATCCGGCTGGACCCGGGAGCTCGTATCTCTTTCGAGCAATTGCTGGTCCGGAATGAAGTCTGGCTACCGCGCGAGGTGCTGGTCACAGGATCGGCACTCATTGGTTTGTTCAAGAGACTGCGGCTTCGAGAACAGGTCACCTACAAGAACTACCGGAAGTTTCAGACCGATTCGCGGCTGGTATCGCCCGAATGAGACCATTTTCCGAGCAGATTCCGGGGCTGAGGCGGCCGTGGGCCAACTCTCTATTTGACTGTCTCTGTTATAATTGCGGACAAATTAGTCCTTCGGAGGACAAATGAGTCGCAGGGGTTTGCGGGGTGCTCTGATTGCCGCGGCCGTTGGCTCTATCCTGGTTCCGCTGGCGCGGACTACTGAATCTGCCAAGCAGTTCACAGTACAGCAGCGGCGCTGGTGGGCCTTTCAAAGAATCGTCAAGCCTACTGTTCCCCAGGTCAAGAACAAAGCATGGTTAACGAACGATATAGACGCGTTCATCCTCGCCAGGCTCGAAGAGAAGAAACTCGCGCCCGCTCCGTCAGCCGATCGAGTCACTCTGATTCGCCGCGCAACTTTGGATTTGACCGGGCTCCTGCCCTCCCCCGAGGAGGTGCAGGCATTCGTAAGCGACACGTCACAGGCTGCTTTTGAGAAAGTAGTCGACCGGCTGCTCGCTTCGCCCCGATATGGCGAGCGCTGGGCGCGGCATTGGCTGGATCTGGCGCGTTATGCCGATAGCGAAGGTTTCAAGAGCGATGAAACGCGCCCCAACATCTGGCGTTATCGCGACTACGTCATCGACGCGTTCAACCAGGACAAACCATATGCCCGATTCATTAAAGAGCAAATCGCCGGCGACGAGCTGTATCCGGATGACCCTGCCGCGCTGGTTGCGACCGGGTTCAATCGGCATTTCCCCGACGAGAGCAATGCGCGAAACTTGCTGCAGCGGCGCCAGGAGATCTTGAACGACATTACCGACACCGTGGGCGCGGTTTTCATGGGCATGACGTTCGGCTGTGCGCGCTGCCACGACCACAAGTACGACCCGATTCTGCAAAAGGATTACTACAGTCTGCAGGCATTCTTCGCCAACACCCGCATCGAAGACCACTGGGTGCTCGATTCGGGCTCCCACCGCAAGCAATGGGAGCAGCAGAAGGCTAACTGGGAAGAAAAGACCAAAGACATCCGCGCGGAGATGCACCGGTTAGTGCAGTCCGAGATCGAGAAGGATTATAAGGAAGCCTTCGACAAGTTCCCGCCCGAGATCCAGGATGCCATCACGACCCAGGGGGACCAGCGAACTCCGATTCAGTGGCAGATGTACCACAAAGCCAAGCCGCAGCTCGAGGCTAGTGAACAGGAAGCGGGCACGCATCTGAAGGCCCAGGCCAAAGAGCGCTGGGGCGAGTTGAAATCCGAGCTGGCAAAATTCGACGCGGTCAAACCCGCGCCTGAGCCCCTAGCGCAAGCCATGATCGACAACGGCCGGGAATCGCCAAAGACTTACGTGCTGGCGGTAGGTGTTTATGATGCCCATCAGCAGGAAGTGCAGCCGGGGTTTTTGTCCATCCTGGATCCGGCGCCGGCAAAGTTCTCGCCGCCTGAAAACAAGAACTCGACGGGCCGGCGTTCGGCATTGGCGCAGTGGCTCGCCTCCGCGGACAATCCGCTAACAGCGCGCGTGATGGCAAACCGCATCTGGCACTATCATTTCGGACAAGGCGTTGTGGGCACGCCGAGCGATTTCGGGGTGATGGGGGATCGTCCAACCAACCAGCCGCTGCTTGATTACCTGACAGCTACCTTCGTTGAAGACGGCTGGAGCATCAAGAAAATGCACCGGCTGATCATGCTCTCGAGCACCTACCGGCAATCCGCGAAATACAACGTCGAGGCGGCCAAAATGGATCCTGAAGACCGACTCTTCTGGCGTTATAGCCGGCATCGCCTGGAGGGCGAAGCCATTCGCGACACCACTCTGCAGGTGAGTGGCCGGCTGAATCTCAAGATGGGAGGGCCGGGGGTGTTTCCGCCGTTGCCCCCTGGAGTCGAGACGCGGGGCGGCTGGAAGAAGGACGAGGATCCATCCGAAGCCGAGCGCCGCAGCGTATATGTATTTGTACGCCGGAATACCAGGTATCCGATGTTTCAGGTGTTCGATATGCCGGATACGCATGAAAGTTGCCCCCGGCGCAACGCCACGGTTACTGGTCCGCAGGCGCTCGAGCTGTTGAACAACGAAGTGGTTTTGGAGTGGGCACGCTCGCTGGCCGGCCGGGTGTTGAATGATGCAGGGCTGACGGCTGAAGCGCAGATCGATCGCGCCTGGCGATTCGTCTACTCGCGCCCCGCCAGTAACGAGGAGCGCAAGGATGCGGCCGAATTTCTGGAGCGGCAAACCAGGATTCTGGAAATGCGGCTGGCAAAAAGCGAGAAGCTTGTCGTACCGGATGGCCTGCCACCGGGCGTGGACCCGGCGCGCGCCGCTGCACTGGTGGACCTGTGCCATATGCTGGTGAACTCGAACGAGTTCTTGTATGTGAACTAGGGATTTGGCACCCAGTCGCAAGGCCGGCTGAGAAAGCCGGCTCAGCGCGGCGGTGCAATTGAGGTTGGAATGGAAGAAAAGCTCCGGCACCATTGGGCAGTGGCTTCGAGGCGCGAGTTCTTCACGCGCGCGGGCAGCGGTCTGGCTGGAATTGCGCTGGCCTCTTTGCTTCGTTCGGATGGTCTTGTCGCATCCACGAATATTCCCGATCCGCTTGCTCCCAAAAAACCGCATCACGGTCCCACAGCCAAATCCATCATCTGGCTTTTCATGGAGGGTGGCCCCAGCCACCTTGACCTGTTCGATCCCAAGCCCAGGCTGATGGAACTGGCGGGCCAGCCTATGCCCGCGTCATTCGGGCGTCCCATCACCGCCATGGGCACGTCGAACAACACGTTGATGCCCAGCCGTCGAACCTTCAAACAATATGGCGAGAGCGGTATCTGGGTGTCGGACTGGTATCCGAATATCGCGGAGCATGTGGATGATTTGGCCGTAGTTCGCTCGGTTTGGGCCGATGGTCTCAATCACGTGGGATCTGTCTGCCAGATGAACACCGGATCCATTCTCGCTGGCCGCCCGGCCATGGGCGCGTGGACGACATACGGTTTGGGATCGGCAAATCGGAACCTGCCGTCATTCGTGATTCTGCTGGACGCGCAGGAACCGGTTGGTGGGCCCAAAAACTGGAGTTCGGGATTCCTGCCGGCCACGTACCAGGGGACCCAATTCCGCCAGGGCGACACGCCCATCCTGCACCTAAAATCGCCATTGGGCACGACGGTCGAACAGCAGCGGAGCAAGATCGATTTCCTGAAACGGCTCAATGAGCGATTTTCCACTCAGAACCCTGACGACACCGAGCTCGAGGCGCGTATCGCAGCCTACGAGTTGGCGTACCAGATGCAGGCCGCGGCGCCGGAGGCAGTGGATACGAGTAAGGAATCCGAGGCCACGAAAAAGTTGTATGGCCTGGATGAGCCCGACACCGCGGTTTTCGGCGCCAATTGTTTGCTAGCCCGGCGGCTGGTGGAGCGCGGTGTGCGATTTGTGGAGTTATACGCAGGCTCGGGCAGCGGCTGGGATGCGCACTCAAAAATAGAAGAGAACCACTCGAAGCGCTGCCGGGCGTCGGATAAGCCCATCGCCGGCCTTCTGGCTGATCTGAAATCCCGAGGCATGCTCCAAGACACGCTCGTTATCTGGGGCGGGGAGTTCGGACGCACCCCGTTCAACGAGAAGGGCGATGGGCGCGACCACAATCCATGGGGTTTCACCATGTGGATGGCGGGCGGCGGCGTGAAGGGCGGCCACTACGTGGGTACCACAGACGAAATTGGATTACGCGCGGTAGACCGGCCCTGCCACGTCCACGATATCCATGCCACCATCCTTTGGCTGCTGGGACTGGATCATGTGTCGCTTACGTACATGCACAACGGCCGCGCCGAGCGGCCCACCGAGGTTTACGGGAGCGTCATCCAAGAACTGACCGCATGACGTTCCTGTCGCAGCCGACTACACAGCCGCTCTTTGTGGCGGCACTCTAACCTTGCGACCCGGCCGTGCGGCCCCCTTCTGGCAATCCCGCGAACCTGCGGACCAGGCGGTGGGACCGGCGCGAACCCCGCATTGTATCCGGGCTTTCGCCGGTCTCCGGCGTTGGTCATCAGATGCACTGAACCGCGACCGCCCCGGGGAACGGGTGGGCTTTGGATTCTGAACCGCGACCGCCAAGGGCCGCCAAGGGAGCGGATGCGGTGTGGAGCCGTGTAACACTAGTAAGATAAGGCCATGGACGAGAAGCTTGAGATCCGCGAAAAAGGCGGCGTGCGTAACGGGGTTCAGCAGTTTTCAGAGCGAAGGTTGTTCATGCAACTATTGGGGTTTGGCGATGCGGAGGACACTCCGGCGCTGATCGAGGCCTCGGAGCAGGGCCGAATTCCGGGTGTGCTTTATAGCGACGTCAACGATGCGCGCGGTGTCGGGCTGCTGACCTGGAGTGACGATCCGGACTTTTTTGTGACCACGCTGCGCGAGTTTCTATGCAGGCCCGAGTTTGCGGCGTTGACGCCCAAACTGGAGTACTCCATGCTGGGGCGGACCTATGCGCTGGGACACGAGCCGGACCTGGAGGATTGGCTTTTTAAGAAGCCTAGGCTCACAGCAACCAATCCGGAGTGGCCGTGGGCGGTGTGGTATCCGTTGCGGCGCAACGGAGCATTCTCAGGTCTTGCAGCGGAAGAACTTACGCCGATTCTGCGGGAACATGGAAAGATCGGGCACGCGTTTGGCGAAGCCGACTACGCGCATGATATACGCCTGGCGTGCTTCGGGCTGGATAAGAACGACAACGATTTCGTGATCGGCCTGCTGGGCGCCGAACTCTATCCTCTTTCGGCGTGCGTACAGGCCATGAGGAAGACACGGCAAACCTCGCAATACATCCAACAGATGGGACCATTCTTTATAGGAAAGGCAATTTGGCAAAGTAAACCATGAAGATAATCATTCTCACCGTATTCGCCTGCTCTGCATTAATGGCGGCTGCGCCGAAGACCTTCACGGGCGTCATCACGGATGCCATGTGCGGGAAAGACCACGCCATGATGAACATCAAGCCGGACTCGAAATGTGTCACCGATTGCGTCAGGGCCGGCTCAAAGTACTCCCTGCTCGATGGCTCGAATGTTTACGAGCTGAGCGATCAGAAGACTCCCGAAAAGTTCGCGGGGCAAAAGGTGAAAGTTACCGGCACTCTGAACGGCAACATCATTCAGGTGCAATCCATCACGGCGGCGAAGTAATTCAGAAGACAGAAGACGGACGTCACGAGTCAGGAGAGCACGCGCTCTCCGTGTATGGGCGCCTGTGTGCTACACAAGACACACATGGCCTGAGAGTGCCGCTGCAGTCACGGCCACCGGTAGAAAAGCGCGATCACGTCGATTAAAGAGGTAAACCAATGATTCAGGTCGAGAGCCTCACGAAGACTTTTCGCGATAAGGCGCGCGGCGACCGGGCCGTGGTAGATCAAGTCTCGTTCGAGGTACGGGACGGCGAAATCTTCGGTTTGCTGGGTCCGAACGGAGCGGGCAAGACCACCACGTTGCGCATGCTGGCGACGCTGCTGAAACCCTCCGCGGGCCGCGCGCTGGTGGATGGACACGACGTAACGGCCGAGCCTGCTGAAGTGCGGCGGAGAATCGGATTTCTATCAGGTGATACCGGCCTTTACCACCGTCTCACACCCCGCGAGACCCTGCGGATTTTCGGGCGGCTCAACCGCATGGAGGAAGACCGCTTGCGCGACCGTATCGATGAAGTCATCTCCATGCTGAGCATGCAGGAATTCGCCGATATCAAGGTCGACAAGCTTTCCACGGGAATGCGCCAACGTGTGGGTCTGGCGCGCACGCTGCTTCACGATCCACCCATTTTGATTCTGGACGAGCCGACCTCTGGCCTCGATGTGCCCACCGCACGCGTCATCGAAGAATTCATCGTCAGCGCGCGAAAATCAGGCAAATGCATTCTGTATTCGACGCACGTGATGGAAGAAGCCGAGTTCCTCTGCGACCGGATCGCGGTGATCCATGAAGGACACATACGGATTATCGGGACCATGGGCGAACTCAAAGCCGTCACGGGGCGGGAACGGCTGCGCGAAATTTTTCTGGAGCTTCTGGATAGCGGCGGCATGAGAAAGGCGGCGGTGGTATGACTTTCCGGATGGTTAAGACCATTTACCTGAAAGAAATGTTGGACATGTTCCGCGACCGGCGCTCCTTGATCAGCATGATCGTGGTGCCGGTGCTTGCCGTTCCGAGTTTATTTGCGGTCGTCCACTATTTCACGCAGAATCTAGGCAAAAAAGCGCAGAATGAATCGGCGCGCGTCGGCATTTCCGCCAGCGTGTCGCAGCCCGGTTTGACGGGTGCGCTCAAAAGCGTCGGATTCGAATTGGTTCCGCAGACGGATGCGCGTGCCGCGGTCGAGAACAAGTCAGTGGCGGCATCGCTCGACTTGACTCGCGCGGCCGACGGCACCGGCCAGATTGTCATTTACGTGGATAAGACGCGTGAAGCGTCCTCGATTGCCGCCGAAAGGCTGACGGCATTTCTCGAGCGGCTGAAGCTCGAACAGGTGAAGAGCAGCCTGCGCGGATTAGGCGTGTCCGAGCGCGTGCTCAATCCTTTTACGGTGAAGAGTACGAATGTTGCGCCAGCCAAGAAGATGGCCGGCTTCATTCTCGGCAGTGTGCTGGGTTATGCCGTGCTGCTGCTCATGTTCACGGGCGGAATGTATCCGGCCATCGACATGACCGCAGGCGAGAAAGAGCGGCACACCATGGAAACGCTGCTGGCTTCGCCGGCCAGCCGCGAGGAGATTGTGCTGGGCAAAGTTCTGGCCACCACCACGGCGAGTTTTCTGACCGCCATGCTCACTATTGCGAGCATCTTGATCTCGATCCAGCGTGCAGGCCTGGGGCAGGGCGGCGGGGAATTCGAGCGACTGGTGAGCCGCGCAGCGCCGGATGCGAGCACAGTAGTGCTGGTATTGCTGACACTTCTGCCCACGGCGCTGTTTGCCGCTTCAGTGATGATCGCGATCGCGCTTTTTGCGCGTGGCTTTAAAGAAGCGCAAAGCCTTCTGACGCCCGTGGTGATGGCGGTGGTTGTTCCGGCGGTTGTGGGGATGCTGCCTGGGATTGAATTGAACGTCGGCCTGGCCTTGATCCCGGTATTCAACGTGAGCCAGTTGATCAAAGAGATCGTGCTGGGCGAATTCTCACACCTGGCTTTTCTCGCCGCCTTTCTGTCGAATGTGTTCTACGCGCTGGTGGCATTCTGGTTCTCTGTGCGTATTTTCAAGACCGAGAGCGTGCTGTTCAGGAGTTGAGCGCTCTTGTGGGACCGGCGCTTCCGCCGGTCGTTTTTTGGTGTTTCGAGCATGTTCGACAGCTCGGGGTGTAAGTCCCCTTGACAACCTGATGGAGGTGAAATCATAGCGAAGCGCAAGGGCGTTCCGGCGACGGAGGGTCTGAAAGAAGCGTGGAGCAAACGTACGAGCCGATGTACAAGAACCGGATCTGAGGCATACGGTGCCGGGCGAACGGACCAATGACCGCGAAGCCCATGTCCATCAAGGGCACTGGTTGTAAATTCGGCGGTTGCGTGCGGAAGGCGGTCGAACTTACCTCGAGAGATCTGCCGTTTGTCCCGGAATCGGGACTGAGGGTGGAGCGATCCACCCTAGCTAGGAGTGGAGCTCCGAGGGTGTCCGCGGAAGGGACCGAATCGCTTGCGGGGACGCGCGAGACGGAAAGCCTGGCCATTGGCGAACCGTTAATGGAGGAAGTCTGCGAACAGGAAAACTGCAAGCAGGCATTGGCACAAGACCGCTTGCAGCTCGCCGCGCTTTACACGCTGCAACACCGTCTGCACGCGAAACGCCGAGTTTCATGGTGGTCTCGAGCATCGGCAGATACTCCGGCGGCGCCTGCTGCACGATGCGCGCTCGCAGCTCATCGGTGATTCGAATCTGCCACGGCGCTCCTCCCTGGAGTGACCTGCTCGCCTGGGATGAAACCATCCGCCAGCCAGCGGTGGCTGGATGTATTTCATGCCCAGTTCTCCGCTGGACGGCTCAGCCGGCGGTTGGAAACGCGGAATGTTCCGATAGCGGCGCAGACTGCCGACCTGATTGGCGGTAAAGCGTTCTCCGGTTTGCCGTCTTGCGTCCCTGACGATTCAGGATTCCGGCGATGACTTCATCCGGATAAAGGGCGGCCAGACGGTGGGAACCGAAGTTTCTAGGATTTAGCTTCACGAGTGCCCGTGTACCAAAACGGCGGATCGCGCCGAAAGCGGTGGACCGGTTCAAGGAGCGGATACGGGAACTGACGAGCCGGACCAGAGGAGTCAGCATGGAACGAATGGCCGAGGAACTATCCCGCTATCTCAGGGATGGATTGGCTATTTCGGAAAGTGTGAAACGCCTTCCGTGTTGGCGAGTCTTGAACAGTGGCTCCGGCGTAGACTCCGGTCTGCGATCTGGAAGCGGTGGAAGCGGGGCACGACGCGGTTTGCCGAGTTGCGCCAACGGGATGTGGGCAAAGACCTAGCCGCTCAAACGGCAGGTAGCCCCCTCGGACCGTGGCGATTGGCGAACTCGCCCGCGCTCAGCATCGCCTTGTCCAATGTTTACTTCGACTCGCTTGGGATTCCGAGATTGACTGTGAACCGATAGCTCAACCCGCCGAACCGCAGGATGCGGACCCGCATGTCCGGTGGTGTGGGAGGGGTGGAGCCGCGAGGCATCCCCCTATCCCGATTGGAACCGGGCTTATCGCCGGTCGTTTCTTCCGTCTGCTCTTTGTGGAACGTACGGCGCGGACTGGAATAGGCATTCTCCTGTGTTCTTAAATAATGCCTGTGGTCCCCCGCTTCAACGAACTAATCACGCCTCGACAAAAACAAAAAGCGCGCCCTGTCCTCCGTCAATTGCCTCTCCCGCTGTCGTCGGGCGCTGTTGCTCCTGCTATTAATGGAAATGGTGTACTGTTGCTCGTGCGCACATCATCACCGGCGAAAATTTCAATTTTGCGGAACGAACCCAATGTGCGCTCTTACAGCGCGGACTCCCGTTTTCGGACAGTATTAGCACAGGGCCAACGGACGTCAGTACTTCCAGCTTTTCACATCCGCGTCCTTGGGCGCCGTTCGAACCATCCATTCCGCCATTTGAGGCATGTATCGCTGGTTGATCGTCAGACGAGAGATTTTGACAGGTACGGAGGGATCTCCTGAATAACAATGCGGCTGATAAGGGCCGTACTCGAAATCTCCGCCGTAGTAAGGGCCACGCCCGGGCTGTCTGGTGCTTTCGAGAAAGTCTTCCAGCATGTGAACAGCGCGGTCCAGGTAATAGGTGTCGCTCGTGCCCACCTTCACGTGCAATTTGCCCACGAGTTTCGGGCCCAGCGTTTTCCAGTCGCGCTCCATGATGTAGCGCAGATCGTAGTTCTGCCTCCAGTATTCGGCTACTTCGTGGTCAATGGCGCCCGTCTGCTTGTCGAAGATCGGTTGTGGATAGCCATCGCTGCCAACGGGGCTGTATACGGCCTGCCAGATATCCAGTTGTTCGGTAGAGCGTCCGTGACTGCCGAGCGTGGCCTCCAGGCGCGCATCATCGCGCAGGGTTGAAATCAGCAGACCATCCGTCTGGCGCGTGGAGGGCCGTGGCACAAGTTTCCACTGGCTATCCATCCAGAAGGCGTTCTTGTCTTTGTAGAGGTCCACGGTCTGGTACGCGCGGAAATCCACCGGGTCAGGACAATCGCACCAGGAGCCGTTGAACAAATCGGGATAAAAAACTTGGAGCGCCAATGCTTCCCAACCCCCAGTTGAACCGCCTGTCAACACGCGTGCCCAGGGCTGGCCGATTGCGCGGTAAGTTTTTTCAACATACGGAATAAACTCCTGCGTAATCGCCCTACCGTATGGTCCTACGTTGGCAGAGTCCACCGCATAGGAATCGTCATAGAACGGATTCGGATGCTGAATGCTGACAATGAGCATGCGCGGCAGGCGGCCCGAAGTCCAGTCCTGGTAGAACTTGTAACTGTATTCGGCCAAGGTGCGGTCGTCGTCTTTGAGCTCCGGCGTGGGCGGCTGCTCACGGAATTCCACCGGCGTGGCAAAGCTGGACTTAAAATGCCCCTGGTAGTACATCACCGGATAGCGCGCGTTGGGATGCTCGTAGAAGCCTTCCGGCAAAAGCACCACGCCGCCAAGATACATGGGCCGGCCCCAGAATTTGGAAAGCACCGGACTCTCGATGCGAAAGTGTTTGACGTACCTGGCGTCCTTCGGGGACGTGATCGGCGGGAGGATCCTGGTCAGCTCGATCCTTATGGCTTCGCCGGAGCGTTCGACCCGGATCTTCTTCGCCTCACTCAACAGGTTTCCAGGTGAAGTGTTCCAATGCTGGCCCTCGCCCTGGTCCATGTGCATTTTCAGGACGTGACCGTCGTCGCGGTGGAAAGTTTCGTAGACATTGACGATGGCTTGCACGTAGTAATCGCCCTCGGGCACTTCCGCCAGGCTGTCGCGCGGATAGCCCTGGGCGGATTCGTCAACCTCGGCAGTCTGGCCCGGAGCAAGACCGTCGATATCGACGCCAAAGAACTGTTGGGTATCGAGAGCCTCGCCGATCTGCAGGCGCGGCTCTTTATCGTTCTTGGTCGAGACCACGAGGAGAAGGCGGCCATCAAGCGGTGTCGGGCGCAGCGACGCGGGAAATGATATTTCGAAGCGGAGTGGCTTACGGGGCTGCGCTATCGTGGAGCCAACCGCGGTCACCACAAGCCCGGCAACTACGATTGCTGCAACGCGATTTTTGCGCACGACTGCGTCCGGTTTGGCCACTTACTTCATCCATGCGTGCAATCGCATCCAGCCTTCCAGGCGGCGCGTCCAGGAAGAAAGGATGGGATCAAACGGTGCGAGGCCTACGCCGTGCGGGCCGCGCTCATAGATGTGAATCTCGGTTGGCACGCCGGCTTTGCGCAGGGCCAGATAGAACAGCACGCTGTTTTCAGACGGCACTCCATCATCGCTATCGGTGTGGAACAGAAACGTCGGCGGCGTCTGCGAAGTCACCTGGGTTTCGTTCGAAAGGCTCGCGGCGAGTTTCGGGTCCGGGTGATCGCCCAGAAGATTTCGCATCGATCCGCGGTGCGCGTACGGGGTAATGAAGGAGATCACAGGGTAACAGAGAATCATGAAGTCCGGACGTGAGCTGACACGATCGATCGGATCGGACGCACCGGAGTTACCGGAATCGAAATGAGTGCCCGCGGTTGAGGCCAGGTGCCCACCCGCCGAAAAACCCCAAATGCCGATCTTCTGCGGCGCGATCCCACACTCCACGGCATGGGAGCGCGTATAGCGAATGGCACGCTGCGCGTCGCCGAGTTCGATGGGATGGTGATACCGCGGGCCCAGGCGATACTTAAGGACGAACGCGGCCACCCCACGAGCGGTCAGCCACTGAGCCACCTGCTTACCTTCGTGGTCTATGGCCAGCATGCCGTAACCACCGCCGGGGCAAACCACGACACCGCTGCCCGAGACCTGGCTCGAGTCCGGCAGATAGATGGTCAGGCTAGGCTTATCCGCATCGTCGTTGCCCAGCGCGACGGGGGCCCCTGCCGACCACAGAAACTCCGTTTTTGGGGCGGGCAGACGTGGTTGCGCTGCCAATGGGAGGCACAGCGCCGCAAGTGTAGAGACCAGCAACCATGAGCGCATAGGTGGATTCAGTTGACGTTGGGATCGGATAACGCTCAATCATATAATGCGGCCCGCATTTTTCAAATATCCTTGTCGCCTTGGCAGGCCCACCGAACATCCCGGAACCCTGGTGCTTTCTACACATTTAGTACCCTATATCAACAGATTCTGAGCGAACTTGGCAGGACTTTCAGCCAGCCGGTTGTGCTGAGAGGGTGGGGATGATGTAGAGTTGTTTGAGCTTCAGGCCGAGGGCGATGATCTGTTTGCCGAGTGCGGTGAGGTAGTACTTGTAGGTGGCCAACCTTTTTGATCAAGCCGTGAACCCGAAGACGTTTCATCGTCCTTGAAATCTGGCCGCTGTTTCGGTCACTCAGCCGCCGCCGCAGATCCTTGTTCTGAAAGCCACTGATGTTGAACTCACCGCTGACGAGGGATTCGAATAATTTCTCGTCCTGCGGATCGAAGAAGTTGAAGCCGCGATAGTTGCGGTCGTTTTCTTCCACCGGTTGAGAGATCTTGTTGAGC
>QHXW01000496.1 GCA_003223115.1 Acidobacteriota bacterium | reverse complement strand
TTCTACCTCGCGGTAGTGCTTGAAAAAGGAGACGTTCACCACCGTGGTCTCAATCCGCAAGATCAGCCGGAACTGGTCATACATCTGGATCGACACCGGCCCCATGGTGTGTTGGATGCGCGTCCCCTCGATCCGGGTGTTGAACCGGTTGCCCATCTCATCCTGGTAGTTACCGTGGAGCTTCCGCCCTAGGAAAGTGGCGCTGTTATCC
>QHXW01000494.1 GCA_003223115.1 Acidobacteriota bacterium | reverse complement strand
AGACAATTTTTCCCGGCCAGGAAGTTGTTGGCTGCGTCATCGAACACCAGTTGGTTGCCCTTGGCCCCGAACGTGGTGCTGCCGCTGAAGTCACCGTTGCGCATGGCTTCGGGGATCATGGCGCCGCGCACGGTCGAGCCGCTGTGGATCACACGCCATTCTTCGTTGACAAAGAAGAACGTATTCTTATCGCGGTTGCGATTGTAAATATGCGGGATGGTTACCGGGCCTCCCAGAGCAAAGCCGAAGTTGTTCTGTCGCAGCGGGGTCTTGTTGCCGGCGGAGAAGAAATTGCTGGCATCCACCTTGTCGTTGCGGAGAAAGTCGTAGAGAGATCCGTGGAAGGTTCGCGAACCGCTCTTGCTCTCCACCAATACCTGGGCCGAACCGGCCACACCATACTTCGAGCTGTAGTTGTCCTTCAGAATGCGGAACTCCGCAATCGTATCCAGAGTGGGCGTGATATTCAGGTTGATGTCGTTGCCCGTGTTCATGTTGTATGCGCCGTCGACGGTGTAATTGGTGTATTCTCGCCCAAGACCATTAATAGAGAGCGGCGTTTCACCCGTGAGGCCGCCTGAGTTCAGCGAACCACCCCCGACCGCGTGTCCGGTAATGGTCGCGCTAGTCACGCCTGGAACGAGCAGGCCCAGGCCCAGGAAATTCCGACCGTTCAGGAGCAGGTTCTCCACCTGAGTCCCCCCAATCACACCGGCCGACTCGCCCGACTCTGTTTCCACGCGCACGGCTTCAGCTTCGACGTCCACCTTCGTTTCTACGGCTCCGACTTCTAGCGTAATGTTGCTCTGCAGGCGCTGGCCAGGCGCTAGCGTCAGGTCCCGCAGCACGGTCTCTTTGAAACCCGGCTTTTGTACCGTGACCTCATACGAGCCGGCCAGCAGGGACTCCGCCGAGTAGAATCCGGTATCGTTGCTCGTCAGGTTGCGCTTCACCTGTGTCGCCTGATTTACGACGGTGATGGATGCCGCTGCAACGGCAGCGCCGGAATTGTCAACGATAGTGCCGAAAATAGCGCCCGTGCTGGCCACTTGTGCCCACACCATGCTATTTGAAGAGATCAAAAGCAGACAGACTTGCAAGTAGAAAAAGCGTGTCGGGTTCGTCATGGCTCCCTCCAAGCGAGGGAATTCTATAAGGATTCGCCGGCGGAGTCAATCGGATTTTCAGTCGTTTTTCAGTCGTTTCAGTCGTGATTTTCAGTCTGTTGGTAAAATCCGGGTCCGCGCCCCTCGTCGCTGACAATAGCCGTCTCTCGGGGAGCAGGGTGATGATTTGTTCCTGAGCGCGCGACCGAAGCTCAATTCCGGCCACGCGACAGTTACATCGGTTTGTTGCGTCGCGGATGAATCTTTCTCCGCCCTTTGTACGAGCAGTAGCTGGACAAACTGATTTTGTTTCTGCCATCCGAACCGATGTCCCGTGAAGGCGTCTTACGAAGTATAACGGTAAGGACATGCTACTCGTTGATGCGGTCTTCTGCTCCGATCACGGCGTCAAAGAGCGCCACCAATGAAGCTCCGCTCGCACCAGCAGAGGCAGTGGGACCACCTGGCCCTCAACGATCCGTTCTGGGGAATTCTTGCCGATCCGGCCAAGCGGCATGGACGTTGGGACCCCGATGAATTCTTCGCGACCGGACAGGCTGAGATTGCAGCCGTCATGCATGATATCGAGGACCTCGGCTATCCCCGCGCGCGCAAACGGGCACTGGACTTCGGCTGCGGAACCGGGCGTGCCACTCAGGCTCTGGCCGATTGGTTTGATCACGTGACCGGTGTAGATATCTCGCCCTCCATGCTCGACTTGGCGCGAAAATACAACCGCGCCGGTGCTCGTTGCGTATACACCCTCAACGCCGATGGCGACCTTCATGGTTTCGACGCCAATCACTTCGACTTCATCTACTCGCGTTTGGTCCTGCAACATTTGCGTCCGCGTCAGTCGCGGCAGTACGTCCGCGAATTCCTGCGGGTCTTGCGTCCTTCCGGTCTCCTGCTGTTCCAACTGCCGTCGCGGCGCCGGTATCGGTCCGTCTTGCACCGGCTCGGTTCGCGCTGGTTTTTCGAGGCTGCGAGAAGGGTTCTCCACCTTCGCGGCGTGGTCGAGATGCACGGTATTTTCCGGGACACGATTGTCCGCGACGTGCAAGATTCGGGCGGACGGCTGCTGGACGTGAGAAGCGACGAAAGCGCGGGACCGGAGTGGGAGAGCTACCTTTACGCTGTGACGAAATGAAACCCGTTCGCGGGAAACATCGTCGATCGCGTGAACTAACTAAATGCCTTTTCGATTGTCTTCATCGCGATAAAAAGCTTCTTGGGGTGTTCCAGAAGGGGGATAAACTCGTGATGACGCTAGAAGGCCTGAGCTGATTCATCGTAAGCTTCGGCGACCACCCCAATTGAGGCGACTTCTGCCGCATTCTTCCAGCTCCGATAGAGAGCATCCATTAATATAATAGCAAGCGGCCAAGCTTTTGTTCTCGGTGTTCCCGGCTGACGCCCAATCGCCCCAACAACGTGGCTGGAATGAGGGGATATTTCAGAAGCTTTTTGACAATGTCTGACGGCGGCAATTCCGCCGGGCGGATTCCGTAGGATGAAAGCGTGTAATAGCCAAGGAGTGCCCCAATCTTATCGACCATTACAAACGGCGCGGATACTTTCCGCCGTGCATCTTGGCCCGCTTGGTGAAGCAGGTATTCATCCAGTTCCGGAACACCGCAAGAAAATGACGAGCGGTCATGTTCTCCGAGCGGCTCAAAAGAATAATGAGCGGATGGGGACGTCACCTATCTGCTCTTGGTGCGTTTGTATTGCTGCGCCGCCCTACGCAGAACCGCTCTCGGTTCGGCGGGGTTCAAGACCGCGTTTACAAATGCCTCGGTGTCACGCGCGCTCAGGATCAGCATCGATCGCTCCTGAATAGTCCGCTCCGCCGCAGTTTCGGCGCTATGAAGGACGAAATCAGTCATAGTTCGGCCTTCCAGATCCGCGGCCCGTTGAATCAGGATCTTCTGGTCCTCATTCAGGCGAGCGTCGAAGCGATAAGCCTTCCCCTGCGGGGTTTTCCTTTTGCTTTTGGTGTTTGTCGCAGCAGCACGACTCATGCCCAACCCACCTCCAATATTTAAATTGTACGGTTAATATCCGAATATCCGTACAAATCAAAAATTTCGGTTACTCAAGCCGTGCCGTACGGCGCGCAAGTAAGAAGGCGTCGTTCCGCCACACACCCTCCCCACTTTCGCTATAACGGATTCGTGCATCGTCACTACAGATGGTCTGTCGTCGGCATGCTGTGGTGGATTGCCCTCTTCAACTACGCCGACCGCCAGGCCATCTTTTCCGTCTTTCCACTTCTTGAACGCGAAATGCACCTGAGCCAGGTGCAACTGGGATTGCTCGGCTCGTCGTTTGCCTGGGTCTACGGCTTATGCGCGCCGTTTGCGGGAAATATCGTTGATCGCGTGCGCCGCAAGACCGCCATCCTCACCGGCCTCGAGAGCTGGAGCCTCATTTGCATGGCCGCCGCTCTCTCGCGCAATTTCACGCATCTGCTGTTCTTCCGCGCTGCTGAGGGGCTGGGCGAGACCGTTTATTTTCCGGCGTCGATGTCAATGATCAGCGATTATCACGGCAAGGCGACTCGATCGAGAGCCATGGGGATTCATCAATCCAGCGTCTACATCGGCACAATCGTGGGCGGTTTCTTTGCTGGTTTTATCGGGCAGCGCTACGGCTGGCGCTGGTCGTTCGTCGTTTTTGGAGCACTCGGCATGGCACTGGGCTGGGTGCTCCATCGATTTCTGAAGGAGCCCGCACGCGGCGCGGCCGATTTTGAGGATTTGGGAGATGGCACGCCGCCGGCCCGTCCGCACTTGCCGCTCATCAGCTTTTTGAAAATCATCTGGGGCACGCCCACCGTCTTGCTGCTCATGCTGGGTTTCATGTGCGCGAACTTTATGGCGACAGTCTTGTTCACGTGGATGCCGGCGTTTGTTTACGGCAAATTTCATCTCAGCCTGGCGATGGCGGGTTTCACCGCGACCGTTTATATCCAGCTCGCGAGCATGTTCGGTTCTCCGCTCGGCGGATGGCTGGCCGATATTTTGCGCAAACAAACACCAGGCGGCCGGATCATCGTCCAGGCCGTTGCCCTATTTCTGGAAGCGCCGTTTGCGGCTTGGTGCGCACTGACAGGCTCCATGTTCTGGCTTGCCGTGAGTTTGAGCCTGTGGGGATTGGCGAAAGGATTTTACGAGGCCAATATCTTCGCCTCGGTGTTCGACGTCATACGCCCCGAGGCCCGTGGGACGGCTGCCGGATTCATGAATCTGGTGGGCTGGCTGGCCGGAGGCAGTACCGCCCCTGTCCTCATCGGCTATCTGGCCCAGCACACCAGCCTCGAAGCCGCCATCGCCAAAGCTTCGCTGTGCTATGTGATTGCCGGCGCTCTGTTGACGGCGGCAATTGTGTTTTTCGTAAAGCGCGATGCGGGTAAGCTGGAATCCGAACTGCGCGCCGAGGCCGGTGGATCCTGAACCCGCGTCGTTCAGACAAGTACAAACCCCTCCATCGCGTTGACAGAAAACTTTTGCGGCTGCCTACAATGAATTGATGGGGTTGCGTCGTCTCGCTCTGATGGTCGCGTTGTGCTCGGCGGTTCTGCTGCTCAGCTCCTGCCTGGCCCGCCGGCGTGTGATCACTCGCGGCAGAAATACGCCCACCCAGACCCTGCTCAACGCAGACAAGCAAACGCTCCTCAAGCTGGTCTCCACCGAATACGCCTCTATCCAGACCATCAACGCCACTGTGGACATGGTGCCCGCCATAGGCAGTGCGAATAAAGGCAAGATCACCGAGTACAAGGATGTTCGCGCGTACATCCTCTACCGCAAGCCGGCTGAGATCCGCATCATCGGCCTCTATCCGGTGGTGCGAAACAAAGCTTTCGACATGATTTCCAATGGCAACGACTTTCGGCTCTATGTGCCTGCAAAAAATCTGTTTATTAAAGGGCCGACGGAGGTGGTGACGCCCTCACCGAACAAGCTCGAAAATCTCCGTCCCAGCGTATTTCTGGATGCGCTTCTGGTCAAGCCGGTGAATCTCGCCGGTGAGTTCGCCGTGCTCGAAGATTTCACGGATGAGGACAACGCAGCGTACATCGTGCACGTGCTGTCTAAAGGCGAAGATGGCGACTTGCACCTGTCGCGTGACATCTGGTTCGACCGGCTGTCGCTCCACATCGTCCGGCAGATTCTGTTCGACCCTCAAGGTGAAATCCTCACCGACGCCCGCTATAACGATTGGAAGACTTACGACAACGTCCCGTTTCCCAGGATTATCGATATTAACCGTCCCAAGGACGAATATGGCGTGGTGATCACCGTGGTCAAGATGGATATCAACAAGCCGGTCGGCCAGGACAAATTTGTGCTGGAACAACCGGAAGGAACTGTCCTGCACGTGCTGGGGACAAAACCTGCGGAGCAACCGGCGCCGGCCGACCCTCCTGCGGTGTCCCGCAAAAAGCAGAAGAAGTGACTTTCAAACTCATTTTTGAAAATCTGCGGCACCGGCCTCTGCGGACCGCGTTGAGCGTTTTGTTGATCGGCGTTCCCGTCACGCTCATCCTCACACTGGTGGGGTTAAGCCACGGCATGCTGGAAGAATCGGCTCGGCGCGCACAAGGCGTGGGAGCCGACATCCTGGTACGCCCGCCGGGCAGCTCGCTATTGAGCTTCAGTGGCGCGCCGCTGCGAGAGGCGCTGGTCGCGAAACTCGCCCAGGAGCCGCATGTAGTGCTCGCCACCGGCACCATCGTGCAGTCGGATAAAGGCCTCTCGCTGGTCACGGGCGTCGACCCGGATTCGTTCAACAAAATGAGCGGAGGCTTCGAATACCCGGAAGGCGGTCCGTTCAAAGGTCCGAACGACATTCTCATCGATGACTATTACGCACGCCAGTTGCATGCTCACGCCGGCAGCACCATCAACGTGCTCAACCGAAATTGGCGCGTGGCGGGTATCTTTGTGGCCGGCAAGCTGGCGCACATCGTTGTGCCACTGCGTGTGCTGCAGGACCTGACAGGGAATACCGGTAAAGTCACTCAGATTTACCTGAAGCTGGACAATCCCGCGAACGTGGGCGCTGTGATCGCGTCTCTCAAGCAGAAATACCCGGAGCACCCGATCCTGTCGATGCCGGATATACTGTCGCTCACTTCGGTGAACAACGTTCCGGGGCTGCGTTCGTTCATCAGCGTGATTGTGGGCATCTCCATTATTGTCGGCTTCGCCGTGGTGTGTCTGTCCATGTATATGGCGGTGCTGCAGCGCACACGCGAGATCGGCATCCTGAAATCGCTGGGAGCGTCACGCACCTACATTCTGGAGCTGATCGTGGCGGAAGCGTTCATGCTGGGCCTCGCCGGCACGGTGCTGGGGATCATCCTCAGCTTTGGCGCGCGCTGGCTCATCTGGCGGCTGGTACCCGCGTCGCTGCAACAGGCCATCGTGCCTGAGTGGTGGCCCATCGCCGGATTAATCGCATTGTTCGCTTCATTGCTGGGCGCGCTCTATCCCGGCATTGCGGCGGCGCGTCAGGATCCCATTGAGGCGCTGGCCTATGAGTAGTTCGCCGGGCGCGCCGATCATCCAGCTCCAAGGCCTGCGGAAGATTTACCGCGTGGGGAAAGTCGACGTGGAAGCGTTGCGCGGCGTGAACCTCGACGTACCGGCTGGCGAGTTTCTGGCGGTTGTGGGTCCCTCCGGATCCGGAAAATCCACGCTATTCCACATCGTGGGCGGGCTCACTCCTCCCACCGCCGGCAGCGTCCGCGTTGGCGGCCATGACGTCGCGGCCATGTCCGACGCCGATCGCACGAAGCTGCGCAAAAGCAGCGTGAGCTTTGTTTTTCAGAAGTTCAACCTGCTGCCTACACTGACGGCGCGCGACAATATTTTGCTGGCGCAGCATCTGGCGGGAAAAAATCATCAAGGCGATGCGAGATTCCAGCAGGTTCTCGAACTGCTCGGCATCGCACACCGTCTCGATCACAAACCCGCGGCTCTCTCCGGGGGTGAACAGCAGCGCGTCGCCATTGCCCGCGCGATCGTGAATCAGCCTGCCATTTTGTTGGCGGATGAGCCAACGGGGAATCTCGATTCGCAAAATTCCGGCGCCGTGCTCGAAATCCTGCGGGATCTCAATGAGCGGTTGGGCCAGACCATCCTGATGATCACCCACAATCCGGATGCCGCCGCATACGGGCACCGCGTTGTTCACATGCGCGATGGCCTGATCGTGGGTAGCTGACGAAGCGCTGCAGTCCGATTATCGCCGGTCACGCACCGATCCGCTTTCGTTTCGTTGTTCGTAGCGCATGCGGCTTTTCGTTGCACATCCTGGTGGGACAGGCACTTTTGCCTGTCGTTGTGGCGCAGGCCCTCGGGCTGCCGTCTCGACACACATGTCGAGACTCCGAGTCCACGCGAATTGGATGACGAGCGAGGATTACTCGACCGCGCCGGCCTTGCGCAACAACTGCGCGATCACCAGGTAATGACGTTGGTCCGCACAGGTGAGCGCGCTGCGGCCTTCGGAATCTTTGGAATTGAGTTCAGCGCCGCGCTCGATGAGCAATTGTACGGTCGCGATACGCTCACCCTCTGCCAGCGCAGCGTTGATGAGAACCGAGCGTCCCGCTGCATCTCGCGCATTCATGTCGGCGTCGGCATCCAGGAGCATCCGGGCCGCGGCCGTGTCGTTGAGAGCCACCGCAAACATGAGCGGCGTCTGGCCGAATTTGTTGCCGGCGTTGGGGTCCGCGCCTTGAGCCAGCAGATCGCGCATCACAACAGCATCGCCGTATTGGGCGGCATGCATCAGGGGTGTGCGGCCTTCCTTGTCCTGAACATTCACTTGAGCGCCGCGCTCGATCAAGCTTTCGACCACGGATGCACGGCGCGTCCACACCGCCGCGTCAAGAGCTGTCCAACCCGTCGAGTCGACGGCATTGACTTCGGCTCCGGCGGAAACTAGCTCCACCACCGCCTGCACGCGCCCCATGTACGCGGCCCACATGAGAGCCGTCTTGCCGTCTTTGTCCCGCGAGTTCACGTCCGCGCCCTTTTCGAGCGCGAGCTGAATCGCCACCAAGCTGCCCAGCCGTGCTGCACTCATTAAGGCTGATTGTTCAGGAGTCAGCAGCGCAGGTTCGCGCGGCGCGACGTGCGCCGTCCGTTCTGCCTTCTTGGTGGTTGGGCCTGACGCAGTAAGCACCGGAGGCAACGGAACGTCTTGCAATTCCGGTTTGGCAGCTTCTTCGCGTGTCAGATAACGGCAAAGGACGTAGCCGCCGGTGGCGCTGCACCATTCATCTTCGCCCGTGGCCAGCGAGAAGCGAACCTTCACCTCATCGCCCTTGGCCAGCACGCGTACCACTGCGCTGCTCGTGGACGCCTCGGCGTGCAACGGCACCGCTTCGCTATTCACCGTGGCGTGCCCATCCGGGCCGGCATTGAGGGCCAGAGGAATGAGAACTGCCGCCAGACACAGCACAAAACTGCGCATGCACTCCGGATATTAACCCGGATTTTCCGTCAGCGGCAGTTCTCGATAGTTAGCTTGCCGGTGCTAACTGATGTTTATGGTTGCTGCCCAATTAGGTGGTCTGGTCCTTCACCTTCAATTGCACTCTTGGGACACGAGCCTGAACTTTGTTTTTCATGGTGGGACTTGACCTTGGTCTTCTCCCGGTACTTGCTATTCTCGTCTTTGACTTTTGTTTTCTCCTTGTAGTCACCGTTCGCCTTGGTTTCCACTTTCGTCTTTTCCTTGTCCTCTTGCGCGAAACCAGGCTGCCCACCGATAACATCAATGTAGCGCCTAAGACAGCGGCTGTAAGTTTCGCACGACATCCCCCTAAGACGACAGGATCGCCTTATCCCACGTTGATCGGAGGCACTACGTTCGTCAGCCCATTGGTTCATTAAAAACGATTTATGTTGGTGTAGAAATTTACTCTTAGCTCGAAGTCGTGAGATTATTACTCCAGCGTGGCACTTGCATGTTGATGTCAGATCCTTCGCGTTTAACGAATTTGGCCATTTGGCCCGCCGGCTTTCTCGGCACTCTCGATCCCGCTCCTGATGCCGAGCTGGACGATCTGGTCTTAGTACACCCCTGGCTGAGTACGCTCGAACCGTTCGATATTGTTTGGGAACTGGTCTGGTGGATGTAGCCGCAACAAAACTCCATTCTGCTTGAGAGCGAACATTACAGCCTGAAGGAGAGAATCTGTGTTCGCCCTCGTGTTCTAGAAGTAACTTCGCAAAGCCGAAAAGTTTTCCAGAACAATCAAACGCCCCTTACCGTGTTGCACCTCCTCTTTTTCCAGGACCCACGTGCGCGGATGAGGGATGTAGACCGCGTTCAGCCCAGCAGCCAGCGCCGGATTGATATCTGATTTAGGACTGTTCCCCACCATCCATGTGCGGTCCGGATCGAGCGTCCGCTCGCGAGCCAGGGTTGCGTAAGCTTTAGAATGCTTCTCCCTCACGATGGCTGTATGGCTGAAGTAGGGGCCCAGACCGGAACGGTCTATTTTTAGCCGCTGCTCTTCGGGATGTCCTTTAGTGAAAAGCGTCAGTTCGTGGCGTCCTGAGAGATATTCGAGTGTCTCTGAAACGCCCTCAATCAACTCCATCGGACACTCGAGAATCTGCTTGGCAAATGACATTGCCTGGCGCAAGTCAGGCTCGGAAATCTCACGCTCCGACAGTCGCTCGTAGCACTGCGCCAGGTTGCGGCCGAAGTTGAGAGCGCCATACCCGTGAGTCTTGATGTTCGCGATTTCAATCTCGTCCAGCACGGCGCGGATCTCGACAGCCGTCATCGAAGAATGGTCGAGAAAGTCCACGAAATTGTCGAACGCCTCCTCGAAGTAGATGTTGTTCTCCCAAAGAGTGTCGTCAGCGTCGATCAGCAGGTGCTGCCGCTCGGGTTTCGTCGTCATCGCTTGGTCTGCGCCGGCGCAAGAAGAAATGGAATCTCCGCCACCATGTCAACGGCCACGGCCTGACCTTGACGCTGGGCTGGTTCGAATTGCCATTTCTGGAGCGCTTCGACAGCGCTCGCGTCCAGGCGCGGATCGACGCCCCGGAGAACCCGCAATTGATCCACGTGACCGTCGGCCAGAATCACACCTGCAATCTGGACCTTGCCTTCAATGCGATCCGCAATGGCTGACGGGTAGTATTTCGGGTCCACTTTGTGCATGGGGACGGGAGGGCTCAAGTCGTGCCGCGTATGCGGTCCGGACGGGTCTCTTTCGGCGAACCATATGATCCAGCTTCCTACATAGCTGCTGATGTTGGGCATCTGAATTGCGAGTGTATAGACATCACGGCCTGCAAATTGTGGACCAGGTGGGGGCGCAAGTCGGATCTCGGTGTTCTGTCCATCGCCCGAGGCCGTCGCCGCATTCCTTACCGCCGCTGCCAGCGTCTCGGGAGATGTCGGCGCTGCGCGCGCCATCAACACGGGGTTCTCGGGAGGCCGCGCGTTCGGTGAAGCGCCGCGCACCACCAGGCCCGGAACTGAAAGCAGCGATCCGGACGGCGATCCAGCGCCCTTGCTATTTCCGTTCGGCTCAGGACCAGCGGAAAACTTCGCAGCCCGCGAACTCTCCGGCAGCGGCCCCGCGAGTTTTTCGGCTGGATTCAGTCCCACAATCGCGACATTTACGTTGGCGGATGGCAGCGCGCCGGCATTAAGTACAGGCGCCTCCTGGATCACCGGTGCGCTCGATGCGCCGCCCGATCTACCTCCGGGTGTCCCGTGCGCGGCTGTCGCCGCCGTAGGTGGTACGAAAGCCCGTGGTTTCGGTTGGTTGGCCAGCGCGGCGGCATAGTTATGATTGAGCGCGGGGTTGTTTCCTGTACTTGCCGCGTTTGCAAGCTCGCCCGCAACCTTGGGAGCCTCGGGTAAGGCGGAGGGAGCAGAAGGCGATTGAGGTTTTGCGGCCGGCGGCACAAACGTGCGGGGCTGAGGCTTATTGGCCAGTGGCGCCGCCATATTCTCGGCCAGCATCGGAGCGCGGTCTGAGCGAAGATTTGAGGCCACCTTCGGGGCTTCTGGAAGCGCTACGGAAACTTTCCGCTCAACCGGTTTTGTAAGCGGCAGCACAAACTGGCGAGGTTTCGGACGGTTCGCCAGCGCAGCCGTGGGATCCGGCATTAGGGGGGGATCTTGCTTCAGCTCGGCCCGCTCCAAGATTTTCGGCGGCTCGGGCAGCACCGGCGTGGGCTCCGGTTGTTTCAGCTGCTTGGGCCGCGGCGGCACGAACGGTTTTGGCGGCGGTCCGAGCGCAGGCGGAGCAATCAGCGGCAAACGGAACGCCAGAATATTGGGTGATGCGATCTCAGGCTGCGGCTTGATTTGCGGCACCGGACGCCAGATTAACTGAGAGCCCGGCGCGGCTTCGCGCGGATTCGACAGAATGGTCTGCGGCAACTTCGACTGAATTGCAGGTTGTTCGCTAGAGCGGCCGTTTTCTGGCGGAGAAACGTTCGGAAGCTTTTTGCGGAAGCTGTACCAGACCAGCTTGTGCTCCTGCGGCTTGAAGAGTTCCTCATAGGGCGATCGGTGACGCCCGGCGCGCCTCGATGGCGCCGGCCCTAAGGCCACCAGCCCGAGCAGGGTGGCATGCACGCACAACGAAAAGACAATCGGCAAAGGCCGGGGCCCGGTGCGTTTCGGCGGCGCGGCTGTGAAGACGCCAGTCATCCTCACATTCCGGATGGCGTGGATCCATGGCCGTTGAGTGGGGCCAATTTCTTCATGCGCGCAGCCTGTCGCATTTTCGGCGCGGAACGCGTCAGATAATCAGTCAATTGTTTCAACCGCTCGACTTCCGAACGATTGCGAAGAAGAATACTCATGAAATCCAGGTCCTCGAGAGCTTGTGCCAGTTGAAAGCTGAGCTGGGGATCATTGACCATCGGGTCGGCAGCCGGCCGTCGCAGTTCGCCGGTCTCGACCAGGCCGCGATACTGGCCCAAAGCTTTTTCCTTGAGTTCGGATGACGCAGGTTCGAGATCTTCGTCATCGAAGAATTCCACTTCTCCCTGCAGATACGATTTCTCCTCGTTGAGGCCGAGGACCTCGAAACGGCGCATGCCGACCGTCAACACATCCATCCTGCCGTCCGAGTACTCCTTCAACACGCTGTCGACCACCACCGTGCAACCGGCATTCACGATCCCATCCTCTTTGGCCAGAACGACTCCAAACTCCGTGCGCGCACGAATCGCCTCGCCGACCATTTCCTTGTAACGCTCTTCGAAGATATGCAGCGGAAGCGGTGTGCGAGGGAACACCACGACCCGCAACGGAAACAACGGCAGCAAGAACGGCTGCATGATACTATTATTGCGTTTTGATACCGTCTTTTGGTTTTTTCATCTACATCGCATCTGGAGTGTTAACTCAAGTAAATGCGAATCCAGGGTAGTGTGGTCCTGATCACGGGAGCTTCGCAGGGTATAGGGGCTGCATGCGCGCGCGTGTTCGGCGGCCGCGGTGCGCGCCTCTCCCTGATTGCACGTAATGCCGAAAAATTACGTGTCGTGGGCGGACCCGATGCCCTGCGTACTGCGGGCGATATCACTTTGGATGAGACCCGGCGCAATCTCGTCGCACGCACCGTCGAAAAATTCGGTGACATCGATATTCTCATCAACAATGCCGGTATGGGGCTTTACAGTCCGGCCTGGAACGCTCCTCTCGATGACGTGCGCCGGCTGTTTGAGCTGAATTTTTTTGCGCCGCTGGCACTCACTCAACTCGTGGTGCCCTACATGCAGGAGCGCCGCTGCGGCCTGATCGTCAACATCAGCTCCATCGCCGGAAAAGTCACGCTGCCCTGGTTCACGCTCTATTCGGTCAGCAAGTTCGCGCTCGGCTCGCTGACCGAAGGCTTACGTATGGAGCTGAAACCGAACGGCATATTTGCCATGACGGTGTGTCCCGGATACGTGAACACCGATTTTCAATCGCACGCGCTGGGCGGCCGTCCACCAGAGACGATTGCCCAAGGCCGGCAGTTCGCAATTACGGCCGAGGAATGCGCCGAGGCCATCGCCGGCGGTGTGGAGCGCAACGCGCGAACTGTGCTGACGCCGCGCATCGGCTGGATCTTCGTCGCACTCAGCCGCTTATTTCCAGGAATCGTAGAATCCCGCCTGGCGGCCATTAACCGGCCGCGCGTTTCTCCATGAACCTCACACTCAAGCGCACGCCCGGCATCTACCTGGTGGGATTTATGGCGTGCGGCAAGACCACCATCGGCACCTTGCTGGCCGAGCGGCTTGGCTGGAAATTCGTAGATATGGACCAGGACATCGAAGCCCGGCAGGGCGACTCGATTGCCGCCATTTTCGAGAAAAGCGGGGAGCAGGAGTTCCGCCGGATCGAGACCGAAACTATTCGTGCTCGCGTCCGAGACATCGAGCGCGGTGAAGCGACTGTAGTGGCGATGGGTGGCGGCGCTTTCGTACAGCCCGTGAATCTCGATCTATTGTCCAAACGCGGCATCAGCATCTGGCTGGATTGTTCATTCGAAACCGTTCAGCGCCGCGTGCTCGAGACCGCGCACCGGCCCCTGGCCCGGGATATGGTCCGCTTCGAGCAGCTGTATCGTTCAAGACTGGCAGCATATGGCCGCGCCGATTATCGCATTGCCATCCACAGTGATGACCCCTCGGCGGCCGTGGAAGTCATCCTGGCGCTGCCGCTGTTTGCATGAACATTGAGCGCAAGCTGAGACGGCAGGCGGCCGCGATATTTCGCGCGGCTCTTCTAGCCGCCGACCCCGGTCGCGCGATCTTCGCCCACATCACCCTGCGTAACGGCGTGCTGCGTGCCGGCGACGCCCGTTACCGGCTGCGCGATTTTCGAAAAATTCACGTGGTGGGAGCAGGCAAGGCCGGCGCGACTATGGCGCAGGCCATCGAGAAACTCGGACTGCCTGCAAGCCGGCGCGGTGATTCGCTCATCAACGTAAAGTACGGCTACACCGTCAAACTCCGCTGGATTTCGCTCAACGAGTGCGCCCACCCTGTGCCTGACCAGCGCGGTGTTCAGGGCGCAGAACGGATTGCCGCGATTGCGGCCCAGGCCGGGCCAGATGATCTGGTCCTCTGCCTTATTTCCGGCGGAGCTTCAGCGCTGCTACCTTTGCCGGCGCCCCCGGTTACGCTCGAAGAAAAACAGGCCGCGACTAAGCTGTTACTCGCTTCGGGCGCAACGATTCATGAAATGAACGCCGTGCGCAAGCACATTTCGCTCATCAAGGGCGGCCAGCTTGCGCGGTTAGCTTCTCCGGCGGCTGTTGTTTCACTCATCCTCTCCGATGTGATTGGGGACGACCTGGACGTCATCGGCTCTGGCGTCACGGCTCCGGACGCATCCACTTTTGCTCGGGCTCGCGCGGTGCTCGAGAAATACGGCATTTTCGATCGTGTCGCGCCGAACATTCGCGAGCGTCTCGAGCGCGGCTTGCGGGGCGAGTTGCCCGAGACTCCCAAACCCGGCGACCCCTTGTTCGCGCGTACCCAGAACCTGATCGTCGGCAGCAACCGGCTGGCAGTAGAGGCCGCCGCGGTAAAAGCGCGCGAGCTGGGTTTCCGCCCGCTGA
This sequence comes from Acidobacteriota bacterium, assembly GCA_003223115.1. GTDB lineage: Bacteria > Acidobacteriota > Terriglobia > Bryobacterales > Bryobacteraceae > QHXW01. The sequence goes on along the minus strand of QHXW01000494.1, from coordinate 8,064 downwards.
TATTATCCAGCATGATCGAAGGCGAAACGCGTGAGATCGCCCGTATGCATGCGGCTATCGCCAGGGAAGTCGCGCGTTACGGCCGTCCCGCGCAGCCGCCCGCATGTTTGATCAGCGGAGGCGAGACTACGGTCACGCTTCGAGGCAACGGCCTGGGTGGCCGGAACCAGGAATTCGTGCTGGCTGCCGCAGTTGATATCGCCGAGCTATCGCAGATTGTGGTGCTGAGCGCAGGCACCGATGGGACCGATGGCCCTACCGAGGCGGCCGGAGCCGTCGCGGATGGCGCAACTATCGAGCGAGCGATTTCACTAGGCCTCGAAGCGCAGGACTATCTCTCCCAAAACGACTCCTTTCACTTTTTCGAAAGACTCGATGATTTACTGATCACCGGTCCAACCAACACCAATGTGATGGACGTGCGCGTGCTGCTGGTGGGGAAGCCGGGCTCTAGGCTCCCGGTACGTACTGTTCAAGGTAACGATGCGCCATGCGGAAGCCGATCTTTGTCCCTTCTGTGAAATCACCGTGGCCACCGGGCGGATCGTACACCGGATCTTCGTGCTCCACGCTCATGGCGCCTGAGTAGCCCACGTCCTGTAGAACCGTGAAGAAAGCCGGCCAGTCAATCGAGCCGAGACCCGGCAGCCGGTAGCGCCACCACTCCGCGCGGTCTACAGGATTGATGCCGCCATGACGCAGAACGGGCCAGCGAATCTCTGTATCCTTCAGATGCACATCGTAGATTTTGTCCACGAAGTCGCGCGCCGTTTGGATGGGATCCATCATCTGCCACACCAGGTGCGACGGATCGTATTGCAGCCCGACATACGGCGAGTTGCCAAAGGCTTTAAAGAGCGGCTCGTAACCGGCCGGACCTGTGGCCACATTCGGACCGCCGGGCCACGGCTCCCAGAGGACGCGCACGTGATATTTTTCGCAAGATGGAAAATACTTTTCGTTGTAGACGCGCACAATCTCGTCCACCTGCTGCGGCAAAGTTTTGTTTGGATCCTTGCCCGAAGCCGTTCCGATGTAGGGCACACCGAGCTTTCCCGCCAGTTCGATGGCTTTGACGAAATACGCGGTCTCGTGACTGCGCCGGTCCGGGTCGGACGAGATGTGATTTTGAGTCACCTGCAGCGCGGAGACATGAACGCCGAAGCGATCGATGCTTTTCTTGACTTTCTCGATCTCCGAGTCGGAGAGCGTCGCTGCGTCGAGCGATGTCCGCGGCGTCGCGCCCAGAATCATGTTGGTGAATCCAGCCTCATGTGAGAATGCGAGATTAGCTTCGCTATAGGGGCCCAGGATGCCGAGCCTCGGTTTCCACTCGGTGTGTTGCGCGCGGGCTGCAGCGCCAACCGCCAGCGTGCCAAGAACAGCCCGCCTGCTCAGACTTAGAAAAGCCGCGTTGTTTTGCACGGACTTATTGTAATCCGCCAGCCAATCCTCTGCCGTAGCGGGTTCACGTTGTAAGCTTACAAAAGTAGATGCAGCGGCATGGTCTGCCCGGGCCAAGCCAAACGTGGTTCACGGAATATTTGTAACAAAACACACGATTGAGGCATACTCTTCGAGTAGGGATACCGGCCGGAGTTGGGCCGGATTCGACCTGCGGAGAGGAGTGCCTCACGTGGCCAGTTACGCATTTTTGGACCCGCGCTGCCGCTACGCGCTGCCTGACGACTTCGAATACGCCGACTACATCGAGACCGAGCAGGAACTTTGGGCGCTGTTTCCTGAAACCGAGGGAAAGCGCGTAAACTTTTGCCAGATCGGGTTGACCGCCAGCCTTTACATCGAGACTGCGGAGCAAGGGGACCTGAAGGCGAACGAGACGTATTTCCTCATGCCTTTCCCGGACCACACGATGAGACCCCTGCGCATGAAGGCTCTGCGGCGCCTGACGCTGCGTGAATTTCGTATGAGCCACCTGACGGCGTTGAGGCTGAGCGAGCGACTCGACGGCGCCGGCCCGATCATGGATCACGTCCACCTCAAGATCCTGGGGTCGGAGGTCATCCGCGAATCCGAAGCCAATAGCTGACCGCGACCGCAGGGAGCGGACCGCGCATTCTCAGAACGTGAATCGCAACTGCAGATCGATGCGGCGGTTTCCCGCACTGGCTGCCGGACCAAAGCCACCGGCCAGCGAGTTGGAAAGACCGAAAAGCGGCGAGGTCAGATTGCCGATTGGCGGACCCGGATTGGTGTGGTTCAACAGATTTCTTGCCGAGATTGACAAAGTCAGGTTGTAACGGCGGCTGGTCGTGCCTTCGCCGCCACCGCCCCGGAAACCACCTCCGCCGCCACCGCCCATGCGCATGCCGCCGCCACCACCACCACCGCGGCCCCCGCGTGCTCCACCGCCACCTCTGCCTCCACTGGGCTCTCCGGAATTGGCTGCCGCTGCGCGAGTGGGACCGAACCCAAACGTCCGGCCCAATCTCAGGTTCACCGTGAATAATCCGGGACCGTTTGCATCATTACGTGGAATGAGTACTTCACCTGATGATGGATTCGGATCGAAATTTCCGTAGCGCGTCTGGATGATATTGCTCTTCGTGAGATCTGTCGCGAATGCCGGACGATCGTTGAACACGCTGTCGCCGTTCGCGTCGCGGCCTGTCGTGATGTTGAACGGCCCGCCTGAACGCGCGATCACAAACGGGCTCAGACGAAAGCCACCCTTGAACAAGAACGATCCGCCCAGAGCAAACCAATGGCGCGAATCAATGGCCGCCCGGCCGTATTCGGTCCGCAGGTCGTAGGGATTCGCCGGAGATGTCCCCGCGCCATCCGTGTCGCTCTTGGCGAAGTTCAGCCGGTAATTTGTGAACAACGAGAAGTTGCGGCTCAAGCGGCTGTTCAAGTTGGCAATCATCATGTTCTGGTTCAGAATGCCGTTCGATTCGTACTCGAAAATCTCGCCAACTTCGCCGTACGGCCTCACTCCGCTTCCGGCTGCACTGAAAGTTCCCGGCAGGGGCGCGTTGATGTCGCGCGAGCGCAACAGATGCACGGCGCGCGAATTCGTATAGGTGACCGCGAAGGTCGTGTTGCGCGGTAACTGCCGTTCAATGCCGATGGCGGTCTGCAGGATGTACGGCGCCCTCAAATCCTTTCCGATTTCGCGGATGCTTTGTGTGATGCGCTTGCCATTCAACGTCTCGACGGGCGGGACCACGGGATAAAAGTCCGGATTCTGGACGATGATTTGTTGCTGATTGATGCCGTTGAAGCGCTCGGCTTGCAGCACCAGGTTTTCGCTGAACCGGTCGTAGAAAGTGCCGAATCCCCCGCGGATCACGGTTTTGCCCGGCCGGTTTCCACGTGTCCCAGGCGCCCAGCCGAAACCGATGCGCGGGCCAAGATCCCTCCAATCATGAATATTGGTTTGGGTCTCGTAACGCATTCCCAGGCTGAGAGTGAGATTCGGGCGCATGCGCCAATCGTCCTGCAGGAACAATCCCATGTCGGCCTGCGTCACGGAGGCCTGCGGGTTGCCGGCCGCAATGGTGAACTGGCTCGGTCCGCCGCCCAGCCTGCGAATCTCGACCGCTGGCAATCCCTGGTTCTCGAACAGCAGCGTGCGCCGGTAGCGCTCGATGGAGCTGATCTGTGCGATCTCCGGTTTTCCGTCAGGACCCGACACGATCTGGTTGTCCGCGCTCAGTACCGGTGCAAATCCGCCCGAGAAAGTAAACGAGCCGCCGAAGTTTTGCGGCGAAAAATCGTTCGAATCCACGGCCCGTACCCGCACTCCGAACTTGAGCGCGTGTGTGCCCCGCGTCAGCGATGTGTAATTTTGCAGCTCCCAGCGGTCTTGCAGATTGGCTGCCTGTCCTACTTGCGAGCCGCCGCCATTGAAAGCCTCGAGCACGTTGATGGACGGAATGGAAGTGGCGCCGAAGTCATTCAAGTGGTGCCGGATGAACTGGAAGCGCGTCTCATTGATGGCTCGCGCGTTGAGCACCGTGGTTTCGGTGAGTTGCACGGTCTGTTCATTGCTCAGCGTGTTGTATGCGCGCGAGAGCAGGGAAAACTGTCCGATTCCCGCATTGTCCTGGCCCACCCGCGTGTAAGAGTAACGGCCTGTCAAGGTGTTGTTCTGGCTGAGCTGATAATCAAAGCGCGGGCTGAAGGTGGCGCGCCGCTGCGGCGTCACGATACCTTCGCTAAACGGAATGATATTGAAACTGGGGTTGAGAATGGTGGCATTGATGATCGCGTTGTCGTCCAGTTCACGGCGCTCGATATCCAAGAAAAAAGATGCGCGTTTACTGATTAGCGGGCCGCTCAGGTTTCCGCCGTACATGCGCGCCTGAAACGGGGGCTTGTTCGGGGCATACGGATTGCGCGAGTTCAGTATGTCGTCGCCGAAATTGAAATAGCTCGAACCGTGAAACTTGTCCGAGCCGGGCTTGGTGAAGATCTCGATACGCCCGTAGCCCAAGCGATCGAATTCCGCCGAAAACGGGTTCTGGTTGATTCGGATTTCGCGTATGGATTGTTTGGGCGGCAAGCGCCCGCCAGTGAAGCCGTCGATAAATATCTGGCCGCCGTTCGGGCCCGCGGCAGGACCCGCCAGCGCCTGTAGATCAGCTTCCAGATCGTCCGGGTCGTCAGGCAGCGCATCCAGATCGTCGCCCTTCAAGATCAGCGCACCAACGTTGTAGGCCGGGTCTGTGTTCACGGTGGTGCCCGGCTGGTCCTGAACCGTTATCTGCTGCTTTTCGAGCCCCACTTTCATTGTGATTCTTAACATCGGGGTCTCACCCGCGCCAATCTCGACGGCTGTGTTCTCGTACAGGGTCATCCCGGTCGCGAAGGCCCGCACGGTGTAACGTCCAGGCGGAAGGCCCGGCACACTGAAGGTCCCGTCAGGTCCGGTCTTCAATGTCTTCGCGACTCCTGCGAAATTCGTGAGGGTCACGGTGGCTCCGGGAATCACCGCGCCCGATTCGTCTGCCACCTGCCCGCGCAGCGTGCCGGCGGCGGCATCTTTTCGCGAATCCTGAGGCGTAACAGCCGATGGTTGATTCACCTGTTGAGCCGTTAACCCACCAGCCAGCAGCGTGAAAACAACAATTCCTTCGAGCGTTCTTGGAGTCATGACCTGACTTTTACTCCGGCATGCCGATGTCGAACGACCACGCGCCGAAGACCTGCTGGCCGCCCTGCGGCGCTGCCGTGAGCAACGCCTCGACGCCGGTCAGGAGGTTGATGGCTGTGACCCGCGAGGGATCCGCGCCGTTGGTGCCGGACAGCATGATGGCGTCACCCGGTTTGAGTTCGGCCAAGGTCAGTGCGGGCATGCGCTCCAATGCGTCTTGAACATCCATTCCAGCGCCACGGCCCATGCCAGGACCCATGCCGGCGCCACCGCCGCCTTGCCACTGTGCGCGGTCGCCCGCTCCGGGACGCCCTTCCGCCGCTGCCGCTGCTGGGCGCCCTTCCGCCGATCCCGCGGCTGTCCGGACGCCTCGCGTTGCGCGCGTGCCTGGTTCACCGGCGCCAGCGCCAAGCCCTGCGGCTCCCGGGCCGCCTGGCTCACCACCCTGCGCGCCCGATTGCCGCCGCGCCATCATCAAGGCCATCCAGGGCGGCATCTTGCGCAGCGTGCTTTCCGAACTGATCACGATGGTCACCGGCTTGTGTGTCACCAGATCCGTGAGCTTGATCTCGTGCGCATCCACATCCACCGACCGGACCACGCCGGCGACGTTGCGGAAGGAGCCCGAAACGATGTCTTGAGCCCTTACTCGCGTGGCATCGGCATTCTTGTCACCCAGCACGCGCAGTTGATCGCCGATCTTCAGCTCGTCGAACGAACTGGTCTTGGCATCGCTGAACCGAACCGAATCGGGAGCATAGCGCCGGAACTCGACAGAATCTTTAGCTTCTACCACCATCGGCTTGGTTCCTTCACGTGTGCGTGCGCTGATAGTAACTTCCTTCGCCTCGGGGTTGAGCGCGGTGACTGTGCCAGCCAGACCACGCTTTCGCCATTCCTCCCGGTCGCGTTCGTGTTTTTTTGCCAGCTCCGCCTTGGTCATGATGATCACCGCAACCGCGGAGATGGATTTTTGATCGGCCGAGAGGTGACCGCGGATGAACGCGCGGTCGCCTTGGACAACCTCGGGAAGCGTGATGCGGCTCGCCTTCTTGAGATCTTTCTCGCCGGGCGGCACGCGCAGGTAAAGCGTCTTGTCGTCAAGAACGGCGCTGATTACGGCGCCCGAATCGGTCTTCACCAAAAGTTGCCTTTGGCCGGGATCGATCGATGCGATTTCGCCGATTGCGCGGTCGAGTTTGCCTTGCTGGGCGGCCTGCTGAACATCTTGCCCGGCCCCTCGAGCCACCAGCAGCAGCGCGGCTAAGCTTGCGGAGAGAAAAAGCGTTCGACGAGTCCCCTGGATCATTACTCATTGGGCGTAGCAAAGGGGCCGGAAGTTACCATCCAGGCGAGTGTTTAAGCCGGATTATCCGCTGGCCTGACTCATCTGGCGGTCGCGAGCCGCTATGTCGCGCGAGATGGTTCGCGAGCCGGCGTAGAGAACCGCTGCCAGACCCACCGAGAGCACTGGAATCACGTACATGGCCTGATGCAAGCCAATGGCGCGGACGGCCTCGGTGATGCTCGCCGATCCCGCGGCTAAAGCAGCCTTTTTTGCCATCAAATCGCTCAGCCGGCCTGTGAGCACCGGACCGAAGCACGCGCCGCAGAGGTACATCGCCATGAAGTACACCGCCATGGCCGTGCCACGTAATGCAGGCGCAACGATGTCGTGGATGGCCGAGTACACCATGCCGTAGTACATGTTCAACAGACCGTAGGCCGCCGAAATCAGCACAATCGCGGCTGCCCCGGAGCCAGCCGGCTGTGCAATGCCCCAGAACGCAATCGGGGCCGCCATCAGCGCCGCTCCGGACGCCCCGAGCATACGCCCGTCCCGCCGCTTGCGAATCATGCGATCGCCGATGATTCCGCCGCTCCACGCCGCCAGGATACCCGCAACCGCGTGCGCCACTCCCAGCCGAAATCCCGATTGCGCCACCGAGAGTCCATGCACGCGCGTCAGGAATGCCGGCAAGAATGTCCCCAGCGCGTAAAGATTGAAATTGATCATGGCGCCCGAGGCGATGATCCACCAGAGCGTGGGGATGCGCAGAGGCGCCCAGGCCGAAACAGGCGGCCCGACTGTCAATAGTGCTTCAACGGCTCCCCGCTTGAGTTCGCGTAGCGAGAGGAGAGCGGGCACCAGTACCACTGCGGGAAGAGCCGCAATCACCAGCGCCGCGCGCCACCCGAACGCCTGTGCCACAGGACCGCAGACCACGTAGCTTAGCGCGGTACCCAAAGGCACCGCCAGCATGAAAAACGCCAGTGCTCGCGAACGCTTCGTTACCGGAAACAGATCGCCGATCCAACTTGTGGCGGTCGGCGCGCATGCAGCTTCACCAACCCCCACACCCAAGCGCGTCACCATCAGCATGACGTAACTGGTCGCGAACGCGGCGCTGGCGGTCAGTGTGGTCCAGACCACCACTCCCAACGCCAGCAGCTTTTTGCGGCTCCAGGAGTCCGCCAGCCGTCCCAGCGGCACGCCGACAATCGCATAGAGCACGGTGAATGCGGTTCCCAGAATTCCCAGTTGCGTGTCCGAGAGATGAAATTCTTTGCGAATCGGCTCGGCCAGCGGGCCAAGCGACTGGCGGTCATAAAAATTCAGCAGGTTGACGGCGAAAAGGACCGCGAGCGAGTATCCGGCGCTCCGATCGGAGTGCAGCTTCTGAACGGGCAGAGATGAGGGGACCGTGAGACGGGAAGCCTTCGGGCTAGCCATGTGCGGTCTTCAAGTGTAACGCAGGGGCGCGAGCGGTTCGTGCTTCCAAGCAAAGATAGGGTTCTTCCGAAAATTCTTGTCGGCTGCCGGACAATCAATTACTTCTAGCGGCGGTCTGTTGGGTTTCCGCTTCCTGGACTCCTTGGGAACAGGCAGGGAACGGACGCGGATGCCCAGTTTGCCGAGCCGCCGGACATGGTGACAAATGAGG
>QHXW01000493.1 GCA_003223115.1 Acidobacteriota bacterium | reverse complement strand
CTATGGGGGTGTTCCAGCCGCCCAGTCTTCGCACGCGTACCAGCAGGTTGCCGGTCTTCCCTCGGAACAGAGTCAACTCCGGTGTCAAGGCCTTCAGATCGAAATCCGGGTCAACGGGATAGATCGCCAATCGATAAACGTAATCCGGCGCGCCACGCTCCGCTGAATCACGAATCATGACGGTGTAGCGGCCCGCGTGTTCGAACTGGTAGATCAGATAGGGATCCAGATTTGGCGGCTGCGAGCCGTTTTGCTGCAGGCGGTCATCAGCGGAGGCCAGAAACTTTCCGTCAGCCGTATAGAGCACGACGACGGGGTCATCCAGATAGCCGAGCTTCATGGAATCGACGTCGAATGCGACTCGCTCACCAGCGCGGGCTTCAAACGTGAAAAAATCTTCTGCGCGTCTGCGCTCCAGGATGCCGCTCACTGCCACGGGAAACGTCAACGTTTGTGGGTTGGCACGGGAACGCACGGGAGTAGCCAGCTTCTCTTCAAGATCAGAGACCAGAATGGGAGTGCTGAGCGGAGCTTCCTGCGTGCCCGCGAAGGCGTGGAGCTCGTAGCGCCCGGCCGGGACTGACGCCGGGACCGCCATGCGAAACGTCAACTGGTCCGGCTGAGCGGAGGTAAGCGTACCCTCGGCCAGTGATTCGCCAAGCACCAGCCTGTCGATTTTCCCCAGATTAACGCCCGAGAGGCGAAACTCGCTCGTGGCGCCCCGCCGCGCACCTACAGGCAGCATACGGTGGATGTAGGGAACTGCGCCCGCGATTAACCGGTAGGTGCTGTATTTGGAACCTTCCTCTTCGCTGCCGGCAACGCGGACAAAATACGTCCCGCTGGTCTTCACCTCGAATTCAAGGTGCGGGTCCTTGTGGATGTAATAGTCATCGTTGAAATCCAGTTCATTGCCGCGTTCGTCAAGGATGCCCAAGGCGCCATCGAATCGCGATCCGCCGCGGCGTGCGAACAGGTCGAAGACCAGGATCTGTCCGGCTTCGGCATGGAAACGGAACACATCGTAATCCGCGTGTTCGCAGATGCCATCGACGATGACCGGCAGATCAATCTTTTGCGCATGCGGAAGGTCATTGTTCGGTTCCGCCTCCCGCGCCGCCGGCAGTGAGGCGACGTCAAAGACTCCAACGTGGGTTCCCCGCGATGTTCTTAGACGGTAGTCGTGCAGGCCGGTGGGGACTTTGGGGCCGATGTGGATACGAGCCTTGACTTCGAAATAGTCCGACGACAGAATCTCCGCGCGAAGGTCCTGTCGGGCGAAGCTGATCTCCACCAGATCGTTCAGGTTTCGACCCAAGATGCGAATCTCGACGGCCTCTCCGGCCCGGCCGCCCATGGGGAAAACTGATCGTACCGAGGGCGCCAGATCCGGCAGATTGGGGTCGGCTGGCGTTCCCACCCAGGCGAGACCGAAGGTCCCGCCCACGAGCGCCGTTGCCGCCATGCATGCGAAGCTCCGCAGTAGCACTTCAATAGCTTAGCTCACGTGAGGGCAGGGGCAGGCATTCCCGCCGTTTCCGGGCGATCCTTTGGCGGTGACGGGCACCCGCGCCTTCGCTCCCTGTACAATCCAGGAATGCACAGGCGAAGCTTTCTACAAACCGCACTGGCAGCTGGCGTGATCGGGAAACGATCGCTCATGGCCGCGGAACCACATTTGCAATTTCCTGCCGAGCCGCGCGCGCGATTAGGCGTGGCTTCCTATCCGTTTCGAGCGTTTATCGACAGCCCGCATAACCGTGAGCGCGATCGCCAGAAGCCGGGGATGGAGCTCAAGGATTTCCCCAAGATGGTGCGCGAGAGACTCAACCTGCGCAATATCGAGCCGCTGGGTGAACATTTCCGCTCGCTCGAACCCGCATATCTTCACGAGCTGCGGGAAGCTGTGGAGAAGGCCGGCTCACAAGTCATCAACATTCCCGTGAGCGTGCATGCCAGTCTCTACGATCCCGACGCGAGTAAACGGCAGCTGGGTATCGATAACTCCAAGAAGTGGGTCGACGCAGCGGTGATGCTCGGGTCGCCCAGTATCCGTGTGCACATCCAGGGGTCGCGAAGTTTTGAGCCAGACGTGGAGCGTACCGCAGAGAGCCTGCGCACGGTCGCCGCGCATGGCGCCGCAAAGAATATTTTGGTGAATCTCGAGAACGACGACCCGAAAACCGAGGATGCCTTTTTCCTGGTCAAAGTCATACAGGCGGTCAATAATCCGTACTTGCGCGCACTGCCGGATTTCTGCAACTCGATGCTCAAAGGCGATGAGAAGTACAACTACGATTCGGTGCGTGCCATGTTCCGCCACGCCTACAACATTTCGCATACGAAGGATTCCGAAATCGAAGGAGGGAAAGTGTTTCGCGTCGATGTCGCGAGGACCTTCCGCATCGCGAAGGAAGCCGGGTACAAAGGTTATTTCTCGATGGAGTGGGAGGGCGGTCCGGATCCCTACGAGGGAACGCAGAAGCTCATCAACGAAAGCCTGCGCGCGCTCAGCGCCTAGAGCCAACGCGCCATGAAAAAATCCATCGGCGACAACATCATTCCCAAGGACTGGACGCTGGAGCGGGGCCTCGAGCTAATCAAGAGGTCCGGCTACGACGGTGTGGAGCTGTGGCTGGGCGACCGTCCATGGTTCCAGATGAACACTTCCGATACCCAGGTGCGCGAGCTGCGCCGCAAAGTTGAAGACGCGGGCCTGGCTGTCTCCGACGTGGCCAATTCGCTTGATTGGGACGAAAATATCTCAGCCCGAGATCCGCGTATTCGAGAGCGCGCCATGCGTCACGTGGAGCGGCAGATTGAATCGGCGCAATTGCTGGGCACCGATGCGATCCTGCTGGTCGCCGGGCTGGTCACCGAGGAAATTCCGTATAACGAAGTCTACGGGCGAAGCATTGAAGCGCTTCGCACGCTGGCTGAAAAGGCGGGGCCGGCGCGGGTGAAGATCGGGTGCGAGAACTGCAATTCCGAGCACAGGTTTCTCATTTCTCCGCGCGAGTTCTGGCAGTTTTTGAATGAAGTGAACAACCCCTGGGTGGGGATTCATCTGGACGTCGGCAATATCCACGACACCGGCTTCCCCGAGCAATGGATCGAGATGCACGGCCGGCGGATCACGCGAGTGCACCTGAAAGATGTGCTGCGGCATCGCGGCCGGTCGGGCGACCAAAGCGTCTACACCAATATTTTTTTGGGCGACAACAACTGGCCCGCGATCCGCGCGGCTCTAGATAAGGCGGGCTACGACGGCTGGCTCATCGCCGAAATGGAGGCGCGCTACCGCTATGCGCCAGATCAGCAGTTGTGGGACACCGCCACGGCAATAGACCGATTCACCGCCGCGAAGTTCTGAGATGCGGATGACGCGCAGAATATTCCTGGGAGCCGCGGCCTGCGCAGGCAGCGCGCCGGCACGGATGCGAGAGCTTGAGCTCCGTTGCGCTCTTGTAGATCTTGGAAGCGATTGCGTGCTGCGGGAATCGCTCGAAGGATTTGCCGGCGCCATGCCCGGGGCGATCAAAATTCCCGCCGAACAGTTGACGGACTGGCAGGAATGCCAATTTTACGCAGTCGATCGGGAGTTGGGGCATAGGCAGGAATGCCTATTTTACGTTGTGCCGGGAGCGGGCGCGATCAATGATGATCTCGGACTTCGTCTAGCTCGGCTGGTCGATCGCGAAGGGTGGCTGGTTTTTGAATCGGGGGCGGGATTTGCGGATGAGACGGCGTTCCGGACGCAGCGAGAGATGCTCGCTTCGTACTTTGGACTCGCGATCGAACGTCCGCTCGATCTTTGGGAGAGCGGCGCGTCAATTGTTCCTTACGTCGACTATGCCTGGCCTGCGGCAGTGAAAATTCGCGACTTCAGCCGCGTGGTGCCGGTCGGCTCAGGAGCACGACCGGCGGAAGCCCGGATAAAACAAGGGTTCATGACGCCGGTCCCGCCTCTCGAAGGGATCGGGTCAATCGCGGAGCGGCTAGTGGCGGTGCGGAGACGCGTGGGGCGCGGAGTGTTGGTCTACTTGGGCTCGCCAATAGGGCCGGCGTTGGGGGCAGGCGATCGAGATGCGCACCGCTGGCTCAACAGTCTGAGCGCGCTTGCGACGCGAGGATGAACAGCGGGCGACGTCGGTCCGGGTGGTTGATCGGCGGTCTTTCGGAGAGTAGATTGACAGAGGGGTTTTCGTGAGCCTTTCAGCACTATTGCACTCGGTCAGCTATTCCGGCTCCTGGGGACAGGCGCATCTCTCGCTGAACGAGTTCATCGATAAGGCCGCGGGGCTGGGCTATGACGGCGTCATGCTCATGGCCAAGCGCCCGCATCTGTCGGTTTTGGATTACGGTCCGAAACAACGGGCCGAATTGCGCAAGCATCTGGAGGCGCGGAAGCTGCGCGATCTGTGCATCGCCGGCTACAACAACTTCACGGGCGATCTGGAACACGGGGAAGTACCGCAGCGCGAGATTCAGGTCCAATACATTACAGAGCTGGCGCGGTTGACGCACGATCTGGGGGGCCGACTGGTCCGGATTTTTACGGCGTACGAGCATCCCTCGGCTGGTTATACGGCGCAATGGAACCTTGTGCTCGGGGCGCTCAAAGAATGCGCGCAGCGGGCGGCTGAATTCGGAGTGACCATCGGAGTACAAAATCATCACGATATCGCCGTGGGATACGAGAGCATGCTCGACCTGGTCCAGGCGGTCAACGAGCCGAACTGCAAAGCGCTATTCGATGCCTGGGCGCCGGCGCTGCAAGGCGTGGACATCGAAGTGGCGGCGCGCACGCTGGGGCCGGTCACGGTGCACACCACCATTGCCAATTACCAGAAGCGGCCGCGCTATCATTATGAGCCCGCGGTCGTGAACTATCGGGCGGCAACTCCCTACGCACAAGCGGTGCCCATTGACGAGGGCTTCATCGATTACCGGAAGTACCTGGGGGCCTTGTGTTCCGGGGGGTTCGGCGGAAGCGTAGCTTATGAGATGTGCTCGCCGCTAATGGGTGGTGGCTCGATGGAAAACCTGGACCTCTATGCCAACCGCTTCCTCGAGTTCTTTCACGAATTTCGCCGGCGTACGGAATCAGCCGCGGCGGACTAGATTGTTTCGGTAAATGAAAACAAAAATCCCATGAATCGTAGAACGTTTATCCAATCTTCAGCCATTGCTATGGCATCGGGAATGACGGCGCCGGGCGCGAACGATCGCATCAACGTTGGGGTGATCGGCGTGCGCGGCCGCGGGCGCGACCATATCACGAGCTACTCCAAGCTACCGGAAGCCCGTGTAGCCGCTGTCTGCGATATCGATCAGGCGCAGTCGGAACGCGCCGTGCAGCTCACGAATCAACTGACGGGCGGCACGCCTAAAATCTACCAGGACCTTCGAAAACTCTTCGAAGACAAAGACATCGACGCGGTTTCGATCGCGACCTGTAATCACTGGCACGCTCTGGCCACAATCTGGGCCTGCCAGGCGGGCAAAGATGTTTACGTCGAGAAGCCGGCGAGTCACGAAATCTGGGAAGGCCGCAAAATGGTGGAAGCGGCGCGAAAGTATAACCGCATGGTGCAGGTTGGCATGCAAAGCCGGACCACGGAGCACAAAATCCGCGCCATTCAGTTGCTGCGGGAAGGTGTCATCGGCAAGCTCTATATGGCGCGCGGGCTGTGCTACAAGCGGCGCAAATCCATCGGCCGTCAGCCCAACGGACCTGTTCCACCCGGAGTGGATTACAACGTGTGGCTGGGACCGGCGCCCATGCGGCCGTTCAATCCGAACCGTTTCCACTATAACTGGCACTGGTTCTGGGACACCGGCAACGGCGATATCGGAAATCAGGGTGTGCATGAAATGGATATTGCGCGCTGGGGCTTGAATAAAAGTACTTTGCCCACCGTCGTGGTCTCGGATGGAGGAAAGTTCGCCTATGACGACGACCAGGAAACGCCGAATACGCAGCTCGCAACTTTCAAGTATGACGATTGTGAGCTGGTGTTTGAAGTACGCGGCTTGCTGACCGGCGGTGAGAGCAGCATCGCTTATGACGGGTCCAATTTCATCGGCAATCTGTTTTACGGTAGCGACGGCTGGATGTCGGTCGATCTGAATGGCTTTCAGATCTATAAGGGCGAAGACCGAAAACTCGCGCAGGAGATGAAGTACGCCGAGCCGTCATCGTGGGACACAACGCCGCACATCCAGAATTTCTTGAAAGCGGTACGCAGCCGCAATTTACGCGACCTCACGTGCGATGTCGAGCAGGGCCATCTGTCGGCAGCGCTGGTCCACATGGCAAACATCAGTTATCGCACCGGGCGCAAGCTGCACTTTGATCCACGAGCCGAACGCTTCGTGAATGATGATGAGGCCAATAGCTACATCAAGCGGAATTACCGGCCGCCCTTCGTCGTGCCGGACGACGTCTAACAGCGGCGCGCGAACCAAATAGTGATCAAACTCTCATTTGACTGGGGGGGCGGGAACGCAACCGCTCCACCACAACTCTCACTGGTAGCTAGCCGCTGAGGACTCCTATTTGTATTGGCATTTATCGCGAAACAGCATTGGAAGCTCGTTCGGCAATTGGTGGTCGCCGGGTCGTACTCTATCTTGTGGCGTTCGGACTGCGGGGTTATCGAAACCGGCTCGACGTCTGGCTTCCCGACTATACTCCCTGGTCTGAAACCCGGCCCAGGGTTCAAGACAAGCCGATTCACATTTTTTTCTTTTTCACCGACCATTTTGAACTCGCTACCCGGGCTTCGCTGGTCAAGCGGTGGGTGAGCGATTATCCAAAAATGGCGGCCCGGCACCGGGACAGCGACGGCCGGCCGGTTCAACACACGTGGTTTTACCCGGTGGAACAACCTAACGATCAATATTTACTGGACGTGAGAAACCTGGTTGAGTCGGGATACGGGGAAGTGGAGTTTCATCTCCACCACGGAAACGACGACTGGCAATCAGCGCTGGCTAAGTACGATCACGGAGTTAATTATCTTCAGCAATTCGGATTTTCAAAGACGGTTGACGGGCAAACGCGATTCCCTTTTATCCACGGTAATAATTCACTGGATAACAGCCTGGGGGAAAAGTGGGGTGTTGACCGGGAATTGGAGATGCTTCGACGGCTGGGCTGTTTCGCCGACTTCACTTTTCCTAATACCTGGGATTGGTCGCAGCCGTCGCTGGTGAACAAGATCTACTGGGCCGTGGATGACGACTCGCCGAAGTCATATCGCACCGGGCACATTCTTTCGCAGGCTCATCCCTTTACTGGTGACCTGTTGATGTTCACTGGTCCGGTGATGATCCGTCCCACGATCAGACCCAATAAGCTATTCTTCGTGATTGACGACGCCGATATTCACCCCACATTCCCCGCCCGCCGTGACCGCGCCGATTCCTGGGTGGACGCCGGAGTTCCCGTGGATGGGAAGCCCGAGTGGGTTTTCATCAAGGTTTCGGGGCACGCTGCCGCATCCGAGGCAAGCACCAATGATGTGCTGGGACCGCAGTTCGAAGATGCGCTGTCCCACCTGGAATCACGTTACAACGATGGGCGCAATTATATTCTGCACTACGTCACGGGAAGCTGATAATTTATAATAGCCTGGCCATTGCCGCGGCTCAGAACCAGCCCGGCAATCCGAAAACCTATTACGATTTTGTCGTGAAGCACTACGTGGCGGATCGACCAGAGCGCTTGCCGGCGCTCCGTGCTAGCGCGGTGTCGGCTCAGGCCCCACGGCTTCCCTACCGAGCCCCGCGTAAGCTTCCTTCACCTTGATGACCTTGTTGCCATTGAACGTCACGAAAATAATTTTGCCGGGAGGTGTGCCGAAGATCCAGTCCTCGTTTTCGAGACCGTCTTTGGTCTCTCGCGATTTGTGCTCCGGGTGTCCCAGCGCCAGCAGCACCTGATCGCGATCCATCCCTTCGATCACTCGTTTTTCTTTAATGGCCTGTCGAATCGGAGGCGGCAAAGTCTCCGCATATACCTCTGTGGCAGAATGTTTTTCGAAATCGAACAGCGGCGCCAGCATCTTCTTCACATCTGCTGACTTCAGATTTGCGAGCGGTTTGTGAAAGAGGACCTCGATATTGGTTCCGGTGGTTGGATTGACCTGCCCGTTGCTGATCGGGGCAGTCGAGTTGCCCATCCCGATCTGCACGCGGTCATACCAGTGCTTGCCGCTCTTGAGGCCGCCGTTGATCTCGAGTAGAATCTTGTCGTCTTCTAAACCGACTCTGGTGATCTGCACTGTGTCCCCGACGCGGGCGGCGGGGCCAAACTCCTTGGCCGCTTCTTCCCACTTCTTCTTGTCCCAGGATCCGCTGGATTCGTAGGCTAGGGATTTTTTCGACCGGGGGAGAAAATCCTTAACGGTGGCATACTCGGCCATCAGGCCACGCACCAGTTCGACACGTTCGTCGAACGTCAGCTTGTCCGCGGCCGGGAGGGAAATCGGTAGCAGCGTTAGTCCGGATATGACCACAGCGGCCGTGAAGGCACGCATTTTCTAAGTCTCCACGGGTTGATCGAGCAGCGCGTTCCGCTGCCGGCGGACCGGGGCTTTCCAGAGAAAAACAAACAGCGCGAATAAAACGGCCGATGTCAGAATGCTCGCCTCCGGGCCATAATCACCGCCACTCCACAGCGCCCCGGCGCTCCATTGGAGCTCGTAACCCGTCATTTCCATTTTAATCCCACTGACGCTGGTGCCAAACAGGGGCAATGTAAAGTTCCAGCCATAGTGCATACCAATAGGCAACCAGAGGTCGTGACTGCGAAGAAAAGCATAGCCGAACAGGATTCCGAATCCCACGGTATTCGCAACGCCCAGGCGCGAGACGTTCGGATTGGCGGCGTGCAGGGCCCCAAAAACGACCCCCACCGGCACGATGGTGGCAAACGGCCCCACGCTCCGCAGCAAGACCTGGAACCCATAGCCACGAAACAAGATCTCCTCCCCGGCAGCACCAAATAACAGAATCAGCATGACGAACAAGAAAACGCGCCAATGCCAGGTGTTCACGGGTTCCGTGTGCAAGTGTGCAGCACCTAGCGCGAGCGGCGCCGCGAGCACAATGGCCGCCGAGGCCGCTCCCGCCGCGAATCCCCAGGACGCATTCCAGGCCGAATCGCGGTTCCAGCGCATGCCGATATCCAAAAAATGTTTCCCTTCATAAATCCGGCTGGTCAGCACGTTCGTGGCGAGGGCCGGAATGAAGGTCGAAAGGGCGGCGCCCGCCAGCAGTCCCGTCCAGGCGTGAATCCCGGTGAACACAAAAAGGGCGAGGAACAAAATGAAGAAAAAAATGTAGATGCCGACCTGAAGGATGACGTGCAGGGGGTCGGGGCGTGTCGGCATATCAGCCGGCCGAGACCCTGAGCGTAACACCTCGCGGCGCCACTTCAACCGGAAGCACAGTGGCGCTCTCACGTTGAATCGCCTCGGAAACTTTGGCTTTGGCTCCGCGCCGCACCAGGAAAAACACGCAACCGCCTCCGCCAGCTCCGCAGACTTTCGCGCCCACCGCGCCGGCACGACGCGTCGCATCCACCAGACGGTCGATGAGAGGGGTGGAGATTCCCGGGGCATTCTTTTTGCGGTTTGACCATTCTTCGCGCAACAGCCGGGCCCCTTCGTCCCAATCCGCCCGCTCCAGAGCTTGCCGCATGGCCGAGGCAATGGCCGCTATGTGGTCGAAATTTCGATGCACCTTGCGATCGCCATCGATGTGCGCCTTCATGACTTCCCAATTGTTGATGCCGGAGTTGCGCGGCTCGCCGGTATAAGCCAGCACGATGCGTTCGTTGAGATCGGCCAAGTCGACGTCCAGCGCTTTGCGCGCGATACCCGCTGCATTCAACTCGATGGCGCTCACGCCGCCATACATCGCCGGATAGTAATCCTGCGCGCCCGTGGGCACGCGAATGATCTGGGCTTCAATGTTCTGTGAGATCTCCCGCCGCTTCTCAATGCTGTAGCCGGCTCCGGTCAGGCGGTTGAGAGCTGAAGATACCGCGATGATCAATGTGGAAGAGCCAGCGATGCCCGCTCCCGCGGGAGCCTCGGAGTCGGTCGCCAATTCGATGCCTGTCTTCGGGGCAAAGAACTTCACCAGATACGCCAGCAGCGGCAAACGGTATCGCCTGGCGGAGCCTAGATCGTCTAACGATTGGAAACTTTCCTCTGCATCGAGATCGCGCGAACGCAGCACGATTTTGCGGTCCCGACGCGTCGAGAGCCGGCAACTCGCATATCGATTCACAGCGAAGTTCACGGTCACGGCGCCGGTGTGGAACAGATACAGCGGCCAAATATCAATCGTGCCGCCGGCCATGTCCACACGGCAAGGCGCCTTGGCGAATATGTTCATGTTCCGTCGAGAACTATCGAACATAACACACCGCGAGTGGCTCTTCCGTTCTAAGTGATTGATGCGGCGGATGCTTTCTAAATCGCTTTGATACGAATCTTACGGAGCGCCAGTCAGGCTCGATTGCGATATAGTAGGCGCGAAGAAAGGACCGAAAAATCATGGAATCAGATCGCCGAAAATTCATCACCAGTTCACTAGCGTTGGCCGCCGCTCCCCTGTTCGTGTCACGATCCGCGTGGGGAGCAAATGAGCGTCTGGCGTACGGCCTGATTGGCGCCGGCGGCAGGGGGCGTTATCTGAACCGCAATTTTCAAAAGCTTGGCGCGGAGTGCGTAGCTGTGTGCGATGTCTACGAACCTTATGTTCAGATGGCCCTGAAGGACTCGACAGGGGCCAAGAGCTATCTCGATTATCACGACCTGCTGCATCAAGACGGGATTGACGCGGTCGTCATCGCCACGCCCGATCACCAGCATTATCCGTGCCTTCAGGCAGCGCTCGATGCCAAGAAGGACGTGTACCTTGAAAAACCCATGTCGCACTCGCTCGAAGAGAGCCGCAAGATTGTAAACGCCGTGCGCAAGACCAAACAGATTGTGCAGGTGGGCATGCAACGGCGCAGCGCCGAACCCATCATCAAAGCCAAGCAACTGGTGGACAGCGGCATCCTGGGCCGCATCAGCATGGTGAAGCCGCAGTGGAACTGGAACATCGCCAAGGAGCTCAACAATTCGCCGCTCGAAGGCAAGCTCGATTGGCAAAGGTTTCTCGGTCCGGCCAAGGATCGCGAGTTGCAACCCATGCGTTTCCGCAACTGGCGCTATTTCTGGGATTATTCCGGCGGAAATATGACCGACCAGGGCACTCATCTCATGGACGTGGTGCAGTGGTTCACCAATTCGGGCCCGCCGCGATCGGCCGTGTGCTATGGGCGTGTCGAAAAAATGATCGGCGCGGAAACTCCCGACGAGTTTTGTGCGGTATTCGAGTACCCAGATTTCATGGCCACCTGGACGCTGAATTATTGTAATTCGTACGATAACGGCTGGTCCATCCAGTTCCAGGGTGATAAAGGAACGCTCATTCTGGATGAAGACGGATACCGCGTCTGGAAAGAGCCGTGGAAGGATAATCGGGAACCCGCGGAAAAGATGGAAGCGCAGGTACCGATCGAATCGCACATCCAGAATTTCTTAGATTGTGTGAAGTCGCGGCAGCAGCCGAACGCGACGGTTGAGG
>QHXW01000492.1 GCA_003223115.1 Acidobacteriota bacterium | reverse complement strand
TTCCTATCGAAAACTCGTTCAACACTGTGTACGAGATCAGGCCCTAGTCTAGGCTCTCGGGTGAATGTTTTTTTCAGCAGACGGCGCCGACCAGCTTACGGGTTATCGGTTGCTCCAGGTTTGTTCGGTGCTGTGGGAGTATAGCTCTATCGTGTTTCCAAACGGATGTTCACAATATGCAATCTTATGTGGCTTGTCTGAAAACAGCTGCCACACCTTGCTACGCAGCTTGCCTCCGGTTTCCGCAATCTTCTTTGCGGTTCCTTCGATGTCCGGATCAACGAAACAAATATGAAAAAAGCCATTCTTCCAAAACTCAAAGTTGTTCTCACGCCGCTCCGACTTTGGGCGCTCGGATTCGAAGATCTCGACGACTACGCCGTTACACCCGCAAGAAAAGACAATCGCCCGCGACCGAAATCGGCTCCAAAGATGTCCTTAACAATCTGTCTGAATGGAGAGTCGTCTCCAACGAGGTCTGCAGGGCCAGCAATCACGTGAAAGCCAAGAATCTCACCGTACCAGCGGACCGCTTTGTCCAAGTCCCTGACCGTCACTCCAACATGGGTTAGTTAGCATTCCGAGCGTTAGGGCATGGAGTTGATGGAGAATGCGCAAGCCCCATCTTCTCAGATCGTTTGGGATTTACGGGAGGCACACACAGTCGGTAAATGGGCGCGGCGACGTTTTGCTCACCCTCGACGCACTACTGGGCACCCATTCTGAAAACCTTCTGGCGCACCGTTCGACTGATCGCTCCCAGGTTATTGAGCCAATTTACAGTCTCAGAAAAACGATCCAGACGATGCGGCAGCGCTTCGTGAAGCGATCGGCCGGCCTTATGGGCGTCCCTCGGGGAGTTCGCAATCGTTGGCCTGACAATCGTGCTGGATCGTGTCCAAGTATCCCTTCTGCATCAGATCTTCGATTGCGTTCTTCTCAAAACGCAGTAATCCCAGCAAGCCGCCCAAATCCCGCTCCGGATGATAGCGGTGAATCGTTATTTTACGCGGCGGCCGCTCCGATCGGACACGACCCCACCGCGCTGCCAATTTCGCCAAGTCCGACATTTTCGTCTCCGGGATATCGTTCGAGGCCTGCGCGAAGAGCTCGATCGCGCGGTTCATCTGCCGCGCCGTCTCAATATCGGAGTTGATATGAAATGCCAGATTGACCGCCAGAACCCGGTCCAGCGTGTCAAACGTGTTCTGCAATTTCAGCAGCGGCATCTTCGCGATGTCCGGATCCAAATAGATTATGTGGATCTCGTCCGCGCCGTCGTCGATCGCTGGTCGCAAGGGTGTATTCATCACCAGGCCGCCATCCACGTAAGTGTTCTCACCGACTTTCCGCGGTGGGAAGAAACCTGGGATCGCTGCTGAGGCCAACAGAATGGATACCGCATCCGCGTCGCTCATCTTTTCGTTTGTGAACACTTCAGCGTTCCCTGTACTCCAATTGGTCGCGATGATCGACAGTTTCATCGTCGATCGACGCAGTTTTTCGGGCCGCACGATTTCACCCAGTAGTCGCTCCAGCGGGGCCACCGAGATAAAAGAGGCCAGATCCACAAGCTGCAGCAGCCGCTCGTCGAAAGGTCCGAGTGGTGCCAGGCGCAACATTCGTCGCAAGAAATCGGACGACAGCGCTTGGATATCGCTGATCCACCGCGTTGCCGCTGCCATATAGTCGAGGTTCTCGAACCCCAACAGCGGCCGCGGATCGGCACGTACTCGAAAAACGCTGCCCGGAATTCGGTTCAGCCAGGTATCTTCGATGTGTTGCACTGCCCGCGACAAATCCACGTCATAGGCACCCGCCAGCAACGCGGCATTGAAGGCGCCCGCAGATACCCCGGTAACAACCTGTGGCCCCGCCCACCCGCGCTCGACCAGAGCTTTCAAAACTCCGACTTCGTAGGCGCCATAGGCACCTCCGCCGGATAAAACGACCGCTTGCACCGGGGTTTTCATGAGCCCCCCCGAGCCGCACAACTTCCATTGACTCCGGCTCGCTGCGGAATTATGCTCGACAGACAAGACCCAACCTGCGGCCGAGCGTTGCGTGCCGCGATCCTCTTGCGTTTCGTGGCTCGCCGCGAACGGAGGCAATTCAGCATGGACACAATCGTATTCTATAGTCAGTTCGCTCTGAGCCTCCTTGTTTTTTCTCTATTGGCCAAGTGGTTTGTCGTGCCAAAGCTCGGCGAGCTGCCGAGATCCCAAGCTTTGTTGCTTCTGATGGTCCCGCAGGCCTTTCGTCATTTTGGTCTCTACTCCCTGTCCCAGGCTGCCTTCGATCCGTCTCTACCTGTCGCCTGGGCAGAGCCGGTAGCCGTCGGGGACATGGCCACCCAGAAATCAGCAGTAATAGCAATGATTGCGCTGCCCAAAGCTGGAAGTGCTAGAATCGCTTGGACCTGGATCGCATACCGTCGGCTCGCGCGATTTCATCTACTCGACCGCCCTCACTCAAACGCTCCACGTGCCCGTTCATCGGCTCGGCGCTGCCTGGTTTCTACCGGTGTTCTTCTTCCCGCTGCTCGTGCTCAGCCATTGGTATTCCTTCCGCGTGCTGATTCGCGATTCTACCTCGGCTGCGCGCGGCTACTGCTTCCGGTGCGAGATGAGTGCTCCGCGAAGCAGTCCGCTAGAGCCGCGATCGTAAGTGCCGGATTCACAGCAACCGGACCAGGCATCACCGAGCCATCGGCGACATACAGCCCCGGGTAATCGAAGACCTCTCCGTTCGCGCCCACCACCGCCGAATTCTTACTTAGGCCCATGCCGCAGCCCCCGAGGGGATGTGCACTAAAGAACTGCTCAAGATCTGCTATCGAAGATTAGGCCCGAAAAGGAAAAAGTCCGTTCTGCGGCATCGACGGTATCGACGGTATCGACTGAGGTTTAGCGAGATCCAAGCGGAGGAAAGCAGCGAAGATGACGAACTGTGCTGAATGCCGGGAGTTGGGGAGGCAATTGGAAGAGGCGTCGTTGGAATACTTGCTAGTGGGAACTCGGTGTTACGGTTGCCTCACGCGGCAGCACGCCGGGAAGCGGAGTGCGAACGGCCGCTCGCCACGGCAAGGAGCAATGCGGCGCCGGCAAGACCACCCCAACAACGTTGGAATCGACCTGCCGTTCAGCCGGTTTTCATAGGTGAGGAGTTCTTCCACCTTCAAGACACCGGGAACCTCGCGAATTTTTCTGAGAACACCCTTCTTCTCTTTGCGCGCCAATGTACCGGTGAGGCGCACGATGCCTTCTTCCACGGTAGTGGAAATGGCCTGCGGATGCTGCATGGCCCAGGCGGCTACGCACGCGCTCCAAGAGCACCCTCGTCGGGTACATCTTCTTGACGGTGGAACAGAGACCGTGCCTGGTTGAGCATCCCTTCGGCTCGGTTCAGGATGTTCTTGCCTTTGTGCTCGACCAGACGTTCGCCTTGTGCGATCAGACTGACAGCCCGGTCAGCCACCTTCTTGCGGCGCGCATGCCCGCGATCCGGATCACAAAAATATGTAAAGCCGACGCCCAAACCCGCTCCTATCGTCACCGAGAGGCCGGCGATCCAGTATTCGCGGTTATCAAATGACTTAGATCTGCGTTTCCAGAACATGGCTACCTCCTAAGAACACACCTATCACACGAATGCTGTTGGTTCATGGAATAAGCTGCACGAAGGTTGCCAGACTTGGATTGTTGCGCACATTTTCACCAGCTAGGCGTCTTTTCTTGACTCGCTACGATGAGGCGTAGCTGGTTCAGTCAGCATGCTTACCGCGCGACACGAGGCATCACACCGGTTTCCGGAATTTCTGCCGGATAGCCGGCATTTTCTCTTCGTCGGCACCCTGGAGAATCTCGTAGCGTCCAAGAATTCGATCGGATCGGACTCCCAGCCCCATAGGGATGGCATAGCAGAGTTCAGAGTTCGTCGTGTATCACCGGATCATCGCCGAGATCGATTATCACGGAATGGAAGCGGTACTCAAACCGGCGGATGAAGATGTCGAAGTCCCGATCGACCGGCCAGGCTGAAGGAACATCGCACGCGCCGTCGCGCCGAGGACGTCGATCGGCTCTTAGAAGATCAATTCGATTCACACTTGTTCCCGTTGCGCACGGGAATGGGCTCCAGAAGGTTCAGGCCGCGCGCCGTTCATTCCGGTGATGGAGACCGCCGACTTGCGGGATAGCTACGATCCGTCCAAGCTCGGGCGGCTGCACAGCCCGCGATTCCGGCGAGTCCTTGCCCAATGAGAGGTGCGTTCTAGATTCGTGATAATACGTCATGAACGACTTCACCTGGCGGTACAGCGAGGCTTCGTTGAGAACGATCACGTGGTCCAGACACTCACGCCGGATCGTTCCGATCACGCGTTCCACGTAGGCTTGTTGCCAGGGTGACCGTGGCGCCGACAGCAGTTCCTGGAGGGCCATATCCTGAACCTGCTTGCTGAAGGCGTCGCCGAAGATGCGGTCGCGATCCCGTAGAAGATAGCGTGGCGCGGTGTCCCAAGGAAAGGCGTCGCGGATGGTTGGGCGGTCCATTCTGCGTGGGATGGGCGGTGACGCGGCAGTGAAGGATCCGGCGTCGCTCATGAGCCAACACCAACAATACGTAGAGGACTTGGAAGCGCAGAGTCGGAACAATGTATACCAGATTCTTCACGTGATTTTCCAAGAAAGTCCGCCACGTCTGGGATGGCGGCTTCCGGCGACGAACCAAATACTTGCTCACGCTGGTCTCGCCGATGTTCATACCGAGTTTGAGCAGTTTGCCGTGAATCCTTGGGGCTCCCCAGGTTGGGTTCGCTCGGCTCATCAGACGGATCAGATCGCCTACGTCTTTTGGAACCGACGGACGCCCACAAGGGCCACGCCGGACCTTCCAGGTCCAAAAAAGGCGAAATCCTTTCCGGTGCCAAGCGATCACGGTTTCGGGCTTGACGACCATGAGTGCGGAGCGCCACTCAGCCCACACTCCGCACAGCCAAGCCCAGAGGAGCCGGTCGAGTGGGGTCAACTTCGGCTTCTTCACCGAGCGATGCAGAACGCCCAGTTGGTGCCGGAGCGCAAGGTTTTCCAACTGGAGAGCGGCTCGGGTTTTAAAGAACGATAACGCCGCGTATCACGCCCGGAACATACTGCGCGTCAATGTTGGGGATCTCAAGCGCCTCGGCGAAATTGTGGACGTGGTGGCAAGAGCGGGTGCAGTAATTGCGGACTCGCTGTCAATTGGCGTGTCCGACGAAGCCAGTGCGCGCAGGCACGCGCTCGAGGCTGCGGGGAAGGACGCCCGGTCCAAGGCCGAAGCGCTGGCGCTATCCACGGGAAAGCAGGTGGATGACGCCGTAGCGATCGCCGAAGACATCGTGGCCTCCAACGGAGTGTACGCCGCACTTCGGTCCGTAGTGCCCTTCGCTTTCGGCGCCGGTACGCCTGAGGTTGCCGGCGAGCTGGAATATTACGCGCGCGTGTCCGCCAGTTTCCGCTTGAAGTAACGCGGTCCGCCAGATTACGGCAAGAAGCCGATGCGGCGGCGTGGCTGTTCCGGCTGTGGTTCCAAGTTG
>QHXW01000089.1 GCA_003223115.1 Acidobacteriota bacterium | reverse complement strand
CTTCAATGCGGATGTAATTGGCTTCCCGTTCAACAGCACGTTCGTAAACAATTTCCGCATCATCGGGCAAGGGACAGGGAATAATTTCGTTGTACACCAGACTTTCCATATCACGGTCAATGCCAATGGAACAGTCACCGCATTTGTGGACAATTTCAGCGTCGATTGCAAATAGGAGATTGCAAATGGCGAACGACCGAGCCGCAAAGACATAGTGGCTGACGGCCACGATAGCGCTTGTGCTTACGAGACCCGCAGGAGTAGTGGGTCTGTTGTCCCGGCTACAATCACGTTCGCCGCAGGCGCGTCAACGGGCGGCAACACGACTACGCCGTGCGAGACGGTAAGCCGCCAGTAGCATTGCGGTGATGAGCAGCGACAGCGAGCGGGGCTCGGGAACTCCGACGGGATAGGCAGCGCCCGAATCCGACGTGTAGTCCACCGAACCGAGAAACGCGCCCGAGTCGTTGAAGAGGCGAATACCGGCGATATAAAAGTTGCTGCCGAATCTAGCTAGGGTAAGGTGCCGCGGCTCCGGTGAATGCCAGGGCTGACTTAACGATAGACCAAGTTCCAGCGGGTTTGAGAAGTCAGCGAATATTAGAGGAGTATCGAGCGACATAAGGCCGCAAAAAGTGCCTGCGGTAGGTTCAACAAAGCAGGGCAAGTCCTCTATCGTAAATTGAGCAACTTGCTGATGATTAACTTCGAGGCTGAGCGAGCCGTGCTGAGTGTGTGGAATGCCAGCCTCGCCGTACACTATTCGCCGGTGCTCCTTGGAACTGCAGGCTGTCGGCGAAGGATGCAAAAGTCTGAGCGGACGCCGATCCGGTAATTATTTCTCCTGGGAGGCCGCCTCCTCCGAACAGAATGTCCGCCGAAACTGCCACAGACCCGTACGACGCGAATGCGCTATACAGGCGCGCATAATTAAAGGGACATAAACCCAACAAGTGTGGCATACTCATTAGGATAGGAAGGACACATCCGAGAACGTCCCGTCGCGGTTATTGTGGAAAAGATGGTTGGTGGGTGCTGAGCTCGGGGCGAAACCTTCCAGGCGGCTCCCGTTGACTAGAAAGATGTCCGGATACCCGTCGCGGTCGTAGTCGATCAGAGCCACGCCGCTTCCCGTGCTTTCAAATGCGTATTTCGTCGTCCCCGGTCCGTTAATCATCTGAACGTCAATTCCTGCTTTCTGGGCGACATCGGTGAACCGGACCAAGGGGCTGGGCGGGCGCGGCGCTCCGAAGAAATTGGGTATCACGAAAACACAGGCCGCGAAGAGCAAGCCTAAAAAGCTAAAGTTACGATTTCGAGACATCCCGTTTTATTGTACGAGGGTCAATCGAGAAACCCCTTACCGGCATCGCGAGAACAACCGTTGGTAAGCCAACAGATAAAATAGATAAACCATGAACCGGCTGAAGAGCTCCGTTCTGCTACTCGCCGCGGTGTTGGCGCTTCGATTCGCTGCCCAGGCGCAGACTGCGGACCATCCTGCTCACAAGGGAGCCGAAGAGCCTTACGCAGAACTTGAAGCCCTGATCGCGCAGCGCCAATACGCGCGTGCGGAGCAAATGGTAGGTCGGCGTTTGGCCACCGGCGACGATCCCGCGGCTACTTACTTCCACATCGGCAAGTCATATTTCGATCATGACGAATGGCAACGCTCCGCCGGATTCCTCGAAAAATCCCTGAAATTCAAAGGCCTGAACGACCAGGCCCACCAGTTACTCGGCCTCGACTGGCGCAAGCTACATCGGCCCGACGATGCCGAAGCAGCTTTTGGAGGCGGCAAGGGAAAATCCGGCTAACAAAGTGAATGCGTATTTTGCCGGACATCAATTGATCCTCAATGGAAAGTTCGAGACTGCTTTACCGTATCTTTATAGCGCGCTCGACTCGAAGGCGCTCCAGTCTCAGGCGCTGCAGGCATTGGCGTTCGCGCAGGCACGCCTCGGCAACTATGGGCTGGCCGAATCTTATTATCGGAAGGCGATCGACTCCCCTAAAACCTCCGATGATGGCCGTTACTCAGCGCTCGTTAACCTCAGCATTCTGCTATTGCTCGGGCACGAATCCGCACGCCTCGAGGAGGGATTCAGTTGCGCCCAGCGGGCTCAGAAGTTACAGCCTGATTCGTGGGACGCACATTTCCTCGCGGGCAAGGCGCTGTTCAAACTGGGGCGCCTTCGGGAAGCGGGTCCGGAGCTGGCGCGAGCGGCGAAACTCAACCCCGAAGACAGCAAGCCCCATTTCCTGCTGGCACGAATTTACGATCAACTCGGCCAGCACGATCGCGCGCGGAATGAGCGTAAGAACCTCGCCCGTATCCAGGGCCGCCCCGGACAAGCCGGCATCGCCACGGTCGACCCGGTGCCGGTCGCGCCCGAATAACTCAGGTAGCTTCGTGCTCGTGCTTCCTTCTGTGTTTGCCCTCCCGCTAGCTTCGTCATCGGTCACGCGTGCGGCGGCACCGCCGGGAACGGGCTGCGGCCGGCACACAGGCAGCCCTTAGTTCACGTACTCCGATGCCAGCGCTCTGCTTTCTCTGGCAGCATGCTCCCGGACGTGGGTCCAGAGCGCGAGTTGCGATTGCCGCTGTCCTTCCCGAGCCTCGTCAATCAGCAAATTGAACCGGTCGCATTCTGCCGGGTTGGTACGGTTCAATCGACGCGCGGCTTCGAGCAGCGTCAGTTCCAGCACCGCGCTCCTGGCCTGCAGGTCGAGCCGCCGGCATTCCAAACAAGCATCCATGTATCCTCGTGTTTGCCGCTTCTCCATATCGACACCACAGGCCCCGTCCAGGTCCGCCAAAAAATGCTTTGCCATCCCGCTCATAGGGCTCCGCTACCATTTCCGGTTTGTCACCGGGCATTGTTCGCTGAGAAGCGTGTGAAGGGGAGTCGTTTGATTCAGAGGCCAGAATAAAGCAACTCACGCTTGACGCCGAACTGGAAAAGTTCCTGAGGGCTGTTCACCCCAACAATCTGCCAAGCTAGGGATTTCCCTAGTCGCTTCCAGTTTGCTTCAACCGCCAAACCAAATGGAAGTAGCTCTTTAGGTGGGTTTTGTACGAATGCGTATGGTTCCGCGGTTCATTTTGCGAACAAAAGCACACCGGAGATCGCGCTTATGTGTTGTTCGTTGCAATTAGGCAGTCGCACGCTATCTTCCGAATTCGCTCTCTTTCCAAGGGTATCCGCATCATCGGTTCAGCACGAAGCCCGCGCCCCACGCCTACCCCTAACGTCCCCTCATAACCTCTCCGCCGAGCTCCACCGTCACGACATTCGAGTAACCCGATTTTCCGGATGCATTTGCCGCGCGGATGCGGTACGCAGCCCTCGTCGGGCGCGCCAGCTCAATGTCTACGTAACTGGTGGCGGTGGCTTCCAACGTCTTGTTCTCTACCCACTCTTTGCGGGGCGCCGTGCGTCGCTCGACGATGATGTGAGCCGCTTCCTGACCCGGCCCAGATAAGCCTGGCGGCATTGGCGTGGACTTCAACGCGCAGAGGACCGGGGATCTCGGGCAGCACGTTCCAGTCGAAATAAGTCTCATCGGCGATCGCCATCACGCTGTCACGCACGGGAATCTGCCGGAGAGTCCCGGAAGATGATTCCTCGAGGGGCGAGATTCTGTCGGTATCCAAGTCGATCAGCACAGGGTGTTGAATCCCGGTGTTATTGCCTCCGTGCGAGCGAAATCCGTACGCATGGAAAGCGGCCTGAGTCGCGGATTGGAGCGGCGCTCGGTGCACGACAGTCACCTCGATCGCAGGATCGCGGCGGGTGTCTCCGAACAAGGCGTTGGTGCGTGCGATGGTGTAAAAGACGGGCCTCGGCTGAAAGTCTTCCGGATGGTGCATCAGGCCATGGATGATTCCAAAGTTGTTGCCTTCACTCGTGCTGGTGTCGTTGATCAATTCCCAAAGGAAGGTCGGGAAGGCCCAGTTGTAAATGATGGCCCGCGGAACATACTTGGCTTGAATCAGCTCATTCATGTCGTTCGGCAAAGTAGGCAGCGAGTTGTATTCGTCATCCCAGAACTGAATATCCGGACGGATACCGGCATGCGAGCTGACCGCTTTGCGCAGGTCGATCGTCGAATGTTGGCCGAAGGCGCCGGCATCCATTGTCTCGGAGGGCGCGTTGGAAGTGTAGCCTCCGGAGATAGGTGTGGTACGCGAAAACATCAAGGGACGGGGCGCACTGGCACGCATCGAGCGCGACTCGCGAATTCAGTATCCAAGGTGGCCTGCCCGCCGTACACGATCTTGGCTTCCGAGTCTGTTTGACGCACCGCCTTGGTAAATTCGCCGAGGAGCCGTCCATATTCTTCCGGATTCGGGTTCAAATTC
Organism: Acidobacteriota bacterium; assembly: GCA_003223115.1. Lineage (GTDB taxonomy): Bacteria > Acidobacteriota > Terriglobia > Bryobacterales > Bryobacteraceae > QHXW01. Next base: position 100,285 of record QHXW01000089.1, on the reverse strand, counting down.
CAGTAGCTTGCGTCTTCCTCGTTCCAGAGCGAATAGTACCGGACGCGGCCCCGGAAGCGATTCACCATCCACTTCGTATATCGCAGAAATGCCGCAATCTGCTCCGGTGTCTTCGGTGGCCAGAAGATGGAGTACAATCCTAGATCCCGGTTATGCACCGACGCCGGCGTGAGCGAAATAGAGCGTGGAAGTACGCCGGCCGGAGAGGTATATATCGGATTTCCGTACAAAAGTTGCAATTCAATAACCGCTCCGTTCTCCACCAGCGAATCCACGTACGCATCGACCTCGGGCTTGAGGCTCAGGCGCTCTTTGTCGTGCTCCACCCAATCCCATCCGGTCATGTCCGATGTATTTTCGTACTGGCCTATGCGCACATATTTGATAGCGGCGTCGAACATTCGTGTCCACCACCTCTCGCTCCACGGAAGGTAGGGAAGGCGAGGGAGCGACGTGTTGCCCCCCCGGCGAATCTTGCACCTGGGAGGACCTTCTGGGCGGAATATGCTCGGGTAACTTGCGGAGTGGTTCGCCGGCGGCCCGGATAGGACTGACTCCGCCTAGCTAGAACAGCCAATGCCGTCAGCGTCGCGCACCATCAACGGCGAACCGGAGTCACCCGACAATTTCCCGGCACTATTTCTCCAACAATCCGCCGCCGCTTCACACGTCCTGCGAGACGATATACGGCTCCCGGTAATTTCGCGTCAGCATCGCGTTGGCCTCTTCGTCGCCCAGGAAGTGACCGGTGGATTGCGCCATGCGGAGTGCGCGCCCCACGCGATAACTGATGTTCGCCAGATGGCATAACGAGGCCGAACGCACGCCGATCTCGACGTCAGCGGTGAGCAGCTTGTGGTCTCTCGCGCGTATGGCATCCAGAAAATTCTTCATGTGCGGCGCTGTCGAGTCGAGTTCTTTCTCCTGCGCTCTCTCGTCCATGATCTTCTCGTACTTTTCGGCGTCTCCGGCGCCAGCGCCCCGGGCCGCTTCACCGCTGATGTTCGCCGCTGTGCTCTTGATGACCTGAAAGCCCTGGTGGTCGACCACCATGAAGCCGCCGTCGCCAAAGAACATATTGCCGACATAGTTCGAACCCCGCATGCCGCCAAGTCCTTCGGGCGGCGTCGGCAGGTTGCGCACATCGAAGCTGATTTGCGCATCGCCGAAATCGAGAGTGGCTTGCTCGGTGTTGGGCGTCTCCTGATCGTCTTTCCAGGCGAACTTGCCGCCGGTTGACGACACTAGCGCAGGCCAGCCAGTGCGGCCCAGGCCCCAGGCGCAAATATCCATCTCATGCACGCCCTGGTTGGCGATGTCGCCGTTGCCCGTGTCCCAGAACCAATGCCAGTTGTACGCGAATTTGTTCTTGCTGTAGGGCTTCCACTGCGCGGGGCCGAGAAATTTATCCCAATCAAGTCCCGCGGGCACAGGCTGGTCCGGCGTATGGCCGATGGAGAAGCGCCGTCTGAAACAAAGGCCGCGGGCGTGGTAAACCTGTCCGATCACGCCTTCTCGCAACAATTGCACTGCGCGGATTTTGTGCGCGAGCGACCGGCTCTGCGAACCCACCTGCACCATGCGGTTGTATTTGCGCGCCGCCTTCACCATCTGCCTGCCTTCGTATACGTTGTGACATGCTGGCTTTTCGACATAGACATCTTTGCCGGCCTGGCAAGCCCAAATGGTCGCCAGAGCGTGCCAGTGATTGGGCAGCGGGAGCGACACGGCGTCCACGTCTTTGGACTCGAACAGGGTGCGCATGTCGGCGTATTCCTTTGGCTGATAGCCCTTCAGCTTTTGGACTGCTGCCACGGCTCGTTCGCGGGCGGTCTGGTTGACATCGCAAAGGGCCGCGATGCGCGCATCGGCATCCAGAGACGAATAGTATTCGATATGGTCGGTACCGCGGCCCCCGAGGCCCACAATGCCGACATTGACGCGATCGTTGGCGCCGAGGATGGGGAATTGGGCGGTGGCGATGGCTGCGGCGGCTGCTTTCACGAACTGTCGTCTGGCTGGCTGAGGCTGCATTTCGTCTCCAGTGGGCTATTTTATCGCACGGAGGCGTCCGCGCCACGTGGCGTGCCCGGTCATGCATTCGTGGCGCGCGCACCCTGCGTGCCGCCTCGGCACCCGTGTCGAGGCTCTGTTCCGGATTTTCCGTCACCCGGGTGTAATAATTTGGCCAGCGGACAGTCATATGGATGTATGGAGAGCCTTCAGGTTGTAATGGGCACCTCACCACCACCACCACCGGCGGCACCGGGCGGCCCCTGGGGGTCGTCTCAGCTCGAAAGCATTTTCCAGGCGCATCACGCCCTGGTATTGAGGGCGGCTTACCGCGTTACGGGCAGCGCTTCAGATGCCGAGGATGTGCTGCAGACCATTTTCTTGCGCCTGCTGCGCCGTTCGGCCGAACTGGCCGTCATGGAGAATGTTCCGGGGTACCTGCACCGAGCGGCGGTGAACGCGGCGCTCGATCTGGTACGGGCCCGGAATGAGTCGAAAAACGTGCCGCTCGAGTCCCATGAATCGCACTTGGCCGCAGAAGCATTCCGGGGACCCGAAGGGCAACAGGAAGCTCGCGAGAGGCAGGCACTGCTGCGCCGTGCCATTTCAACGCTCGCGCCGCGGGCGGCCGAAATCTTCGCGCTGCATTACTTCGAAGGCTATGCCAGTCCGGAGATCGCAAACATGCTGGGGCTTTCCACAGCCGGAGTAGCGGTTACGCTGCATCGCACGCGATCGCGCCTTCAAAAAGAGATCCGATCTCTGTTAGGAGAATCACGATGAGGACGGAAAAGAAAAACCACGATCAGATTCTGGAACAAGCCATTACCGAGATTCGTGCCGGGCAACTCAGCGATGCTGATGTGAAACAGGCAGCCGCGCGTGTGTGGGCTCGGGTCGGACAGGCAGCGAGTACCGTGCAGTCCCAGGCGATCGACGTCGGCAAGGCCGATGGGCCAGTTCACCTCCATGGCTGCGCTGATTTTCAAGCTTTAATTCCGGTCTACCTGACGAAAAAACTGCCGGAAGCTCATTTGTGGCTGTTCGAAGATCACATGCACTCCTGCCCTGCGTGCCGGAGCGCTCTCGAGCATGCGCGCTCAGGCAAGATTGTGGAGTTTGAGCCCAAAACGCGCCGGAATCTCTTTGCTGCTCCGGAATGGAAATGGGCCATTGCAGCGGCGGTCGTGGTAGGAGTGGGGATCGGCGGGTGGCAAGCGCGTGACACGCTGCTTCCGGCTCCGGGCGGACCGCGCGCGATGGTCCAGAGCGTGACGGGCGAACTCTATCGCGTGTCTGATACCGGCAGCACGATGTTATCGGCCGGAGCGGAAATCGGAGAGCGCGATCGAATTCGCGCGGGCAGGTCGTCCGACGCCATGTTGCGGCTGGCGGATGGCTCGCTCCTCGAGATGCGCGAGCGCTCCGAGCTTTCTCTTTCGCGCCAGCGCAGCGGCACTACCATTCAACTGGCTCGCGGCAGTGTGATCGTGCAGGCCGCCAAGCAACGCACGGGCCGGCTGTTCGTGGCGACGAATGATTGCCTGGTGTCGGTGAAAGGAACCACCTTCGCGGTGGACCGCGGAACTAAAGGCTCGCGGGTGGCCGTTATCGAAGGCGAGGTCCGCGTGGACGGGCAGCGCGAAACCAAGATGCTGCATCCGGGTGAACAGATCTCAACCGATGCCTCCATGCAGACGGTGCCGATCAAAGATGAAATCGCCTGGAGCCGGAACATCAACCAACATCTGGCGCTGCTTGGCGAATTCTCTGTGCTGCAGAAGCGTCTGGAGCAGGTACCCGGGCCGGGCGTGCGTTACTCGTCGCGGCTGCTCGATCTGGTCCCCGCAGGCACGGTTCTCTATGTTTCGATCCCCAATATTGGGGGCATGCTGGGCGAAGCACAGCGTGTTCTCGACGAGCGTCTGGCCCAAAGCGCGGTGCTGCGGGACTGGTGGAACTCCAATGGTTCACCGGAAAAACTGAAGCAGGTGCTGGACACCATTCGCGGCCTGAGCGATTATCTGGGCAACGAAGTGGTGCTGACGGTCTCTCATGACGGCAGCGGCCATTTTGGGACGCCGTTGGTTATGGCACAGGTGACGCGCTCCGATTTCCGCAGCTATCTCGAACAGCAGGTCGCGCAGATCTCGGGCCAGGGGCACTCGGGTTTGACAATCGTGCAGGATGCCGCGGCTCTACCGGTTTCGGGGACTCATCAAGGCGCGTTCGCGCTGCTCACTGGCGACATGGTGGCCATTTCCCCCGACCCACAAGGCCTACGTGCCTTGGCGGCGAGTCTCAATCAACCTGGGTCAGGCGCCTTTACGCAGACCGCCTTCTACCGGCGTGTGGCCGATGAATATCGCGCGGGCGCCGGCTGGCTCATTTGCGCTGATATGGAACAAATCCTGCCGAATTCCGTAAATGAGGAAAGGCATGGAGGGCGGCAGGCAGCCGAGATCCACAAGAACATGATGAGCCAGCTAGGCATATCCGATATGCAGCATCTAGTGGTGGAGCGCAAAGAGGTCGGCGGCAAGACCGAAAATCGCGCCATGGTGACGTTCAGCCAGCAGCGGCGCGGGATGGCTTCGTGGCTTGCGGCTCCGGCGCCCATGGGCGCGCTCGATTTCGTATCGCCAGGCGCCACCTTGGTACTCGCATTCGTCGTCAAACAGCCGCGCGCGGCGCTCGAAGAATTGTTCAGCGCCATTCGGGCTGTTGACGCGAATTTCAGCACCAATCAGGCGAAGCTCGAATCAGAACTAGGAGTGAGCGTGCTGGACGATCTGGCTGCGCCGTTGGGAAGTGAAGTGGCCTTCGCCATCGACGGACCGGTGCTCCCGCCAAGCTGGAAGTTCGCCATAGAGGTGTATGATTCGGCGCGCCTCCAGAAGACTATCGAGACCATTGTCAGCCGTGCCAACCAGGTCGCGAGCGAAAATCCGAACGTGCCGCCGCCCGGCCTGCAGTTGTCACAGCAGCAAGTGGGTGCGCGAACATATTATGTGGTGCGGTCTTCACGCTCGACGCTCGAAGTCCACTACAGCTCTGTGGATGGTTACCTCGTGGCGGCCTCTTCGAGCGCGCTGCTCACTCGCGCCATTGACCAGCGCGGAGCCGGTGACACGCTGACACGGTCCGAGCGATTCAAGACGCTGCTGGCTCCAGACGGGTACTCGAACTTCTCGGCGATCTTGTATCAGAACATCGGTTCGGTCCTTGGACCGCTGATGGATACCGTGCGCTCGAGCGGGAACCTGACACCGGATCAACAGCGCTCGGTGGACGCGTTGCGTGCCAACTCCGGTCCCAGCCTGATTTACGCCTACGGCCAATCGGACCGCGTCGAGATCGCGTCGACCGGGAGTTTCTTCGGACTCAATCTGGATATGCTGGCCGGAGCCGGCGGGCCCTTCCAGATTCCGAACTTGCTAGGCAAGATAGGGCGCACGCGGCAATAAGGAGAATCGACCAGACGATGCAGCCGGTTGTCGAACTCGACGGCCTCTCGGTAGATCTCGGAGGAAGGCGCATACTGCACGATCTCAAGTGCGCGCTTTCCGCCCGAACCATCGGACTGCTGGGACCTAACGGGGCAGGGAAATCGACGCTGATCAATGCCCTGATCGGTTTCCATGCGCCGGCCGTGGGCACCGCTCGAGTTTTCGGCCTGGACATCCGCACCGAAATTCGCCGTGCGCGCAGCATGATCGGCTACATGCCGGAAAATGACGCCTTCATCGCCAACATGAACGCGGTCAGCTACGTGCGCTTGATGGCCGAGCTTTCAGGCCTGCCGGCGGATGCGGCGCTCGAACGCGCGCACGAGGCGCTGTTTTACGTGGGCTTGGGTGAAGCGCGCTACCGCAAAGTCGGCACGTACTCACTTGGCATGAAGCAGCTTGCGAAGCTGGCGCAGGCCATCGCGCACGGTCCGAAATTGCTGATCCTCGATGAGCCCACCAACGGACTCGATCCGCCCGCGCGGCAACGCATGATCCGCCTGATCCGTGAAATGCGCGAGTCGGGCGGGATGCATATCATCTTGTCCTCCCATCTGCTGCGCGATGTAGAGGAGACCTGCGAAGAGGTCCTCATCCTGAAGCAGGGCAAGATTGTCCATTATTCGAATCTCGAGGAAGAGCGCCGCGCCAACCGCAAGTTCATCGAGATGGAGGTCCTTGGAGCCAACGGAACGTTTGCCTCCGCGATCGAGAGCCTGGGTTGCGCCTGCGCCGCGACGGGGCACAATCGGCTGAAGATGATTCTTTCCGAAGGCATCGAGCTGCGAGATCTGTATCGCGTGGCGGCAGAGCAGAACGTGCAGATCCGCCGGTTGAACTACAGGCGCGACAGCCTGGAAGATATTTTCCTCAAAGCCATGGACAGCGATCTGGCTGGAGCCGCGCCGACCGCGAGACAAGGAGCCGCTAATGGCCGTCTATAAGCGCAGCTACCACGGCTACGACGGGCCGCAAACCTCCGAGTGGTCACGCTTCGCCATCATTCCACGCTACGCGTACCGCGGTTTATTTCAGTCGAAGATCATGACGGCATTTTTTGTTCTGTGCTTCGTGCCGCCGATGATTTTCCTGTCACTCATCTACGTGGCGGATAATTTCGCGTCTCTGGCGCAATTGGTGCAAGCCAATCGCGTCGGCTCTCCCATTACCATCGACGGCAAGTTTTTTCTCAATTTCCTGAATTTCCAGGCAGGACTGGCTTTCATCCTGACGGCTTTCGTCGGGCCGAGTCTGGTCTCGAGCGACTTGACGAACCGGGCGCTGCCGCTCTATTTGTCACGACCGTTTTCACGTGCGGAATACGTAGTGGGCAAGATGGCGGTTCTGATCATGCTGTTGTCTCTCATCACATGGGTTCCGGGCCTCATCCTGTTCCTCGTTCATTCGAGTCTGATGGGGTGGACCTGGTCCATCGACAATGCGTGGATCGCGTGGGCCATCTTCGTCGGTGCCGTGATCTGGATCCTCATCATTGCCCTGCTGGCACTAGCGCTCTCCGCCTGGATCAAATGGCGGATCGCTGCCGGCGCTCTGCTGCTGGCGGTTTTCTTCGTGGCGGCCGGGTTTGGCGAGGCAATTAATGCAGTGCTTGATGTCCACTGGGGCAAGTTAATCAATCTGATGTACTTGCTCGAAACAATCTGGCGCCAATTGTTCCGCCTGGAGGAGGGATCGGACATCACGGCGGCTTCTGCCTGGATCGTGCTCGGCCTGATTTGTTGGGCGTGCCTGGCGCTATTAGGACGCAAGGTTCGCGCGGTTGAGGTGGTGCGGTGAGCAACAAGGACCGGCAGATCACGTTCGAGAACGTCTCGAAGTTCTATGGCGAAGTTCTTGGCGTGAATCGTGTAAATCTCACGATTCCGCCTGGGATCACGAGCCTTGTGGGACCGAACGGCTCCGGCAAGACCACGCTCATGAATTTGATGACAGGGCTACTGTGTCCTACGCAGGGCACCATCCGGGTGCTGGGCGTTCCGCCGGATCAACCCGAGGCGCTGTTCCGTTTTTTGGGCTACTGCACGCAATACGATTCGTTCCCGCGCGGAATCACCGGTTACCAGTTCGTGCACTCGTATTTGCGTCTGCACGGAAAAACAGACAGCGAGGCGCGCGATCTGACGCAGCATGCGCTCGAGCGTGTGAGACTGACCGACGCCGCGGACCGCAAAGTCGCAGGGTACAGCAAAGGTATGCGGCAGCGGATCAAACTGGCGCAGGCGATTTCGCACTGGCCGCTGGTGCTGGTGCTGGATGAACCGCTAAACGGCCTCGACCCTTTGGTCCGCGCCGAAACCATCGCGTTATTCCGCTCACTCGCCGAGGAAGGCGTGCACGTCATCATCTCCAGCCACATCCTGCACGAAGTGGACGCGATTTCCGATCAAGTAATTCTTCTGTCCAGCGGCTACGTTGTCGCCGAGGGCCAGATTCACGGTGTACGCACCGAAGTAGAAGAGCACCCCATGCAAATTCTGATTCGCTGCGAGCGGCCGGGACGTCTGGCCTCGCGTATCTTCGAACAATCGAGCGTGGTTGAAGCGCGAGTGCATGCCGATGGTAAAGGATTGCTTGTGCGCACGCGCGATCCCGACGAGTTTTACTTGGCGCTCAACAGGCTGGTGCTGGACGGTGTGGATCTGGAATCGGTCGCTCCGGCCGATGACGACGTGCATTCGGTGTATCAGTACTTGATCGGACCGGACGGAGGATCGATATGAACTCTGATTCCGGGAACCTCTGGCGCGAGCAGGTGATGGCCATCATGCGGCTCGAGATCAAGAAAAATTTCCTTGCGAGGCGCGGTCTTTGGATCTACCTGCTGGCGTTAGCGCCGGTCCTGCTGTTCGCCGGGCATTCATTCGAACGTCTACGGCACGGCCGCGTGTGCGATCTGGGCCAGGACAATCTCATCTTTGCCACTGTGTTCCAGTTCTTCTTCCTGCGGCTGGCGGTCTTTTTCGGCTGCGTGGGCGTTTTCATGAACCTGTTTCGAGGCGAGATGCTCGAGAAGAGCCTGCACTATTACCTTCTGACGCCGGTGCGGCGCGAAGTGCTGCTGGCGGGAAAATATTTGTCGGGCGTCGTCACGACCGTGGTTATTTTCGGCACGAGTGCCGCGCTTTCTCTCGCGGGTCTCTATTGGCACATTCACCCACAAGTGGTCCGGCAGTATCTGCTCGAGGGCGGAGGATTGGAGCATGTGGCGGCGTATCTCGGAATCACAGCTCTCGCGTGTATCGGCTACGGGGGCGTGTTTCTGTTGATGAGCTTCTTGTTTAACAACCCAATGATCCCGGCTGCGATCGTGCTCGTCTGGGAGGGTCTCAATCCGTTTCTGCCGGCTGCGCTCAAGAAAATCAGCGTGATTTTCTATCTGCAGTCGCTGTGCCCGCTCGAAGCGCCGCTGCGGAGCAAATGGGCGTTTCTGGCCATCAATGCCAATGCCACTCCGCCGTATCTGGCCGTGCCGGGATTACTGCTGGTGACGCTCGCAGGTCTGTATCTCGCGGCACGAAAAGTGCGTAAGCTTGAGATCAACTACGGTGCGGAGTAGACAGCCTCTCTCCCGTCTGCTCATTTCACTTCTCCCTATAGCGCAACCCGTACACCTGAGCGAGGCCGTTGTCGCCGCGCTCCCCGACCACCAATAGCACCAGGTCTCGCTTCGCGTCGTAGACCATGGCGCGGTTCTGACCCACCTGGGATGGAGTGCCTTCAAAAGGAATCTCGACACGATGCCAGGTGTTCTCACCCGGTCTCCAGAACCAGGCGCCATCGCCAGAAGTCAGGAAAATTTCCTGGCGCGGAAGATAGACGGCCTCCCGTGTGGCGGCGGGCGGCAGACCATCCGGTGATGCAACTTTCGCCTGCATGTTCCGCCAGCGGCGAGTAGCGAAGTCAAAGGTCCAGAGTTCGTCGCGCTTCAAGCCGCCCCCGTGCAGAATCACCTGATCGCGTTTGGTGTCATACGCCAGGCTGGTGGTCTCGTAAAGATTCTGGGGCGACGGATCGGCTTTGCTGTTGAGCCGCTCCCAGCGATTTTGCGCCGCGCGATACAGATAGATTGCCGTGTCTTGATGGGGACTCGCGGGACTCCACGGCCATTGATAGCCGGCGTCATTCAAGCGAGCGGGCCAATCCACGTTGATTCCCACCACGCCTTGCGGCGTCGACGCCAGAGTATCGACACCTTGCGGAGCCTCGCCCGCGAGTCGCCATTTTGCAGTATCCGGGTCAAACATCCAGGTAAGGAACCGAACATGTGAAGACTGCGGCTGCACCAGCGCATCAGGTGCCGCGCCTGTCTTGGGCGACTGGCCGCAAATCCCAGGCTCGTAACCCGCGGTGAGCCGCAAACGCCGCACGACGATCATTTTGTGGCTGACGGGATCGTAAGCGTAGATGCGCCGCCCGTGCTCCATCCATGGTCTGCCGCCGAAGGTAACGCCCGCTTCGCGCACGCCGTGATTCCAGAGGCGCTCTGGATACTCCGGCGCGAGATCACTCGAGCGCCATGTGTGCTCATTAACGTCGTATGCGTCGACATCGCTGCCGCCATAGCCGCAATGACCGCCGCCCCAGTAGAGGATGCGTTCACGATCCGTATCGAACGTCGCGCTGCCCCAGGTGCGCGTGGGAGCGGCCCGGCCTGGATGCGGGAGCAGCACCCAGCGATTCGCCGGAAGATTCTCCAGCCGGTCAGCTTGAGTACGCCGTCGCGCGTCATCTGGCGGCGTCCCGATAGTTGCCTCTTCGGCCGGGCGTTTGGCCATGGCAAGGTGCGGCTGCGGATCAACCGCTTGCACAATATTTTGCGCTTCAATTTGGTAGGCGTAAGTAGTGCGCACCGGGAACAAAATATTGCAGGACATACGATCGTCCGGTTTGCGCGTGGCAGTGGCCAGCACAATCAACCGTTTTTCCGGAGCGGTATCAGCCGAGAGATAGAATCCTGCGGAAACCGTGCCGGCGAGCTGGCGCCAGCGGTCTTCGCGGGCGTCGTAGGCCCACATATCTGTGAGATCGCGCCGATTGTATCCGCCGCCGATGATCATCCATCCGGTTTCGGGATCATAAACCGTGAAGTGGCCGGCGCGAGCCTCCGGACCCGGTGCGCGGGATTCACGCCACGTGAGTGACTTGAGATCGAACAGCCACGTGTCGGCAAGATAGTGGCTTTGCCCATCGCCACCGAAAAGCACCAGCATCTGATTGCGGGTGTCGGTGATCATGCGGGTGTTCATGCGCGGCGGGGGTTTGACGCCGGATGTCAGTTCGCGCCAATCGTTGGACTTCGGATCATAGACCCAGGTGCCCGTGTAACCGGCAACTTTGCCATCAGGCGCGGGCTCGGCTACGTGACCGCCGCCCGAGAGCACAATGGTTTCATGCACTGGATCGTACGCCAGAGATCCTCCCAGCACCGGCGGTGGCGAGTGCCTCGGCGTGAGATCGCGCCAGCGCCGCAGCTTCGGGTCGTAGGCCGCGGTCAGCCCGCCGGTGAAGTAGACAAGCGATTGAATGGGCGGAAAGTACACCACCTGGTCGAAGACAATATTGAGATCCGGCCGCGGCGCGCCTTCTTTCTCGTTGGTGGGACCGCGCAGCACGGTGCGCTCGCTGCCGCTGGTAATGCCGGAGTAAGTTCGCGGGATGTATGCCAGCGGCAGGCGTTTGCTCCATTGCTCCTCCCATTCGACGGGGAAATGATTCCGCCAGCGGCCCTCATCCGGATCGAACGTGACCATATCGTATTCAGGAATCTGCATGAGCGGTTGCTCTTGCAACAGTTCCGGAGCGTCGTTCATGAATCCCCAGAGAAAAAATGCGTGTGATTCCGGAACGTAGCGGATCGCGCTGCCGGGACGCGCGCCGGCTGCATCTTTGCGAATTTCCACCCACCGGTTGGGCGGCAGCGTGGCGGCTGAACTTAGGATCACCGGTAACGTCAGTACGACGATACAAGAAGCGAAATGCACGGAAGTTCAGGATAACAAAACGCCGGCTGTGGCATCTGGGATGTGAACAAGGCCCATCTACGAACCCTGCTATCGCGTCCTGTTCGGCGGGCAGTAGAAGATCAGGGCATCGTTCTTCACGGCTGCGGCTTTGCCGGTCCGCACAAGGTACTGGTGTTCGCGCCAAGGCTCACTAATACGCTCCACGTGCGATCGCGCTTGAGCGCCTTCATGCCAAAGGTGCGTTACTTCGACGATGGGCGATTTGATCTCCTGTGGTGAAATGACGGCCAGCCGCAGACTATCGAGTGCTATTCCTTCGAGGCGGTAGCGCACGTAAGCTTGACGCGTGCCCCGCGGCAGTGAACGCACCTGGCGGAAGACTTCGGGCCAGCGGAGCGTCCGGTCGATAGGTGCCCGGTCCTTCCACTTGAGGTCCGGATCGTAATGCCACAGCACAGTGTACGGACCTTCGGGATTGAGCGCCCATTCAAGCCAGGCCTTTCGATGTTCGGGCGGCACCTCAGAGCGATACGCCGTTCGCCGAACCTCGGCGGTGAGTTTGTCGGGCGCTTCACCATTGCGAATATCAAGAAAGCGGCCGCCTGCGTCAAAACCGCTGATGGGTGCGCCATTCCGGGTGCCGATCTCGAAGACTAGGTAACCCGGGTTGGTGTCCACAGCCGCGAGAAATCCCTGTGATTGTTCGGCCACGTAACGGATGTTGTCCGCGCGTTGGGCGAACTGCTGCCGCCTGGTTGATGGCGCGCTGGCTGACCGGATGCGCTCCGGCGCAACCGGAACGGACCGCCATTGCTCCGCGGCACCGGCACTATAAACTAACTCGTTCGACCCGGCCGCCAGCGCGGGCAGCGTGCGCGGGTTTACCTGGAATCGCGCTGTGATGTTCAGCCGGTTGATCTGCGCGCCATCCGGCGTCAGCACTTTCAGCAGATATCCGTAATGCCCGCTGATCGAGGTGAGGACGCCATGCGCGGAATGCGAATCAACGTGCGGCGAAGCTGTCAGATGCTTCCCGGTTATCTGCCCCGCGGTGGTCCAACTCTTTCCGCCGTCAGTGGATGTCTCGAACGCAACGCTGCCCTCTCGATCCAGTTCCACCGAAAACTTGCCGTCGATCATCACGTAGGGGCTGAGAACTTCGAAGACGGCTTCGCCCGCGGCCTTCGAATAATACGCGTGCGGATCAGAGAGCAGGGGAGTATACTCGATCCGCCCAGTCGACCAATAGCGGCCATCCTTTTGACAGCGCGGGCCGTCTTTGGTGCGAATCTGATATTGATCGATCTCCTGTGGAAATTCCTCCCAGCCTTTATCCGTGTTTTTGTAGGGCAGATAAAAAAGTGCAGCCTCTTCTGGCCGGAAATAGCGGATCATCCGTTCGCCGGGCCGCAGCGTGAATTCCATGCTGTGGCCTTCCGAGTACCGGGTAAATGGGAAGAGCCGATTATCGTCTGTTGTGGTGAACAATTCGGCGAGACCGTCGATCGCGGCTTCCCGGACATCCGCGGGATACCAGGGATACTCAACGCTTTTTCGATCCACATCGCGCGGACCCGTGAGCTTCGAGAGAATGATCTGCCCGTTCTGCTCGATCTGGTGCACGGAAGCCACCGGCAGCCGGCGCGGATCGCCCGTGCCGATCGCGTTATATCCCATCATGTCCGAGTCGAAGTAATGGTAAGCGCCGTCATAGAAAACTTCCGCGACCGTATGGCCCGTGAGAAACCACACGCGCGCATCTTCAAAGCCTCCCGCTTTCCACGTGGCCTCAAGCAGCGGAGCGATGTGATAGCACAGACCGAAGCCGTAGCTATTAAGCAGCTTCACCGGATCGAGCACCTCGCCCTGCGGCTCTTCGTAAGCCCAGCCGGCAATGTGATACCAGAAACCGGGCTTTACGAAGCGGCCGTCGGTCAGGAAGAACCGCCAGACGGCCTCGGCCTTTTCACGGGGCGTTGAGGCATGCGCCTGCGCGTAGATGCCGCGCACCAAACCAGACAGATCGGACGAGTCGATCTGGTCTTTCACCAAAACCCGCGGCGAGTACACTTGAGCGTGTAGCGCCAGGGCGATCAGTAGAGCCGGTGCAAACCTCTTCATGCGCGCTTCTGTGATCAATATTCGCAGATTTCGCTGTGTGCGATATACGGCTTCACGGTCTTCTTGGGCCCCGTGGCGTGGTGGCAGTTGAGACAGATGGGGCCAGTGAGCACAAGCCGATGCCTTGAAGTGGATTGGTCATGCACGCGATGGCAGCTCAGGCAGGTGGTCTTACCGCCGTTGAGCACCACGTCGCGCACGTTCTCGAACACATGCCGGTCGCCGGGATTAAGAGCCGGGTCATCGGCTCTCGAGAAATCCACTTGATAGTCCTGAAACAGATTGTCGCCGGCGACAAAATTGTCGGCGTACGCTAGCCCCGTGGCTTTCGAATGGCCCGCGCGCAGATGGCATTGCGCGCAAATGGAGGTGACCGAGAGCGCGTCATTCTGGTGCTTCTTCGAGAGCCAGATGGTGCTGGTGTCGTGCGTGTGATCGAGCGAGACGTCACCGTGGCACACGTAACAATCCAGGCCAAAGGCCGTGAATTCGCGCGTTTTCGGATCGACCGCGGTGGTGTGACACCCGGCGCAGCGGTCCGCGAACTTGCCCAGATCCCACGCCGGTTTTTCCAGATTCACCCAGGCCTGGGGCTTGCCGCCGGGCCCTAGATCTCTTCCGGTCAGCGTGGCCGAGATCACCCGCTGCAGATTAATGAGCCCCGCGCGCGTGTTGAGCAGCTCGAATTTGCCGTAGCCATGCTTGTGCAAAAAACGCACGTGGTGACGGCTGCCCAGGAAGTAATCGATCTGTTGCGCGACCGGGGCGAGCGCCGGCTGGGATTTCACGAGCGACGCAAGTTCGGGCGCGTCTTCGGCCTGACGCACGGTGATGCCATGCGCATTTTTCTGCCAGCCCGGGCCGACACTGAAGCGATGGCAAAAGAGGCATTCGTCTCCATGCACGTACTCCGGAATGGGTTGTCCAACGTGGTTTGAACCCCAGGCGGCGGGATCAACAGATTTTTGGCCGGCGCAGGCGAGGGAATAAACGAAAGGAAGGAACCAAGAAATGAGATGTCGATGCCGCACGGATTCTATTCTTTGCGCGCCTGCCCTTCGACCAGCTGAATGCGGATGCGGTCGGGTCCTTCGATAAAGGCGAATTTCACCTTTCCATTGAATGCGCTCTTGATCTTCTGAGTGACTTTCACGCCGTCTTTGCGCAAGCGTTCCAAAGCAGCGGGCAGATCCTCGAAGCTGAAGCCGATGTGATCCACGACACGGCCTTCGGTTGGATCGAAGGCAGTGCGGCTCTTCCATTCCGCGGGATGCGCTTTGTACGCAAACTCCACCGGAAAAATGATGATGTTGATGTTATCCAACATGAGCGACATGTTGGGGCCGACCTGGTAGCCCTTGTAGTAGCTGGCGTCCGTGTTGTATGGCGGGCCGCTGCCGCGACGCGTAACGCCGAAATACTTCACGTACCACTCGCCGGCGGTGATGGGATCGGCGCTGAGGAGGTGCAGATGGCCGAGACGATGGTGCGCTGCGGTGTTCAACTCGATCAGCGCATTGTCCGGACCATCCACGTAGGCGTAGTAGAAGCCTGGCGAATTGGCGAGATCGCTGATGTCGGTGATCGGAGTGTCGAATTTCGTGCCGGAGGCGAGTTGTTTCCGGTACGCCGACTGCATATCCTCAGCACCCCAGCCGAAATGCCAGATCGTAGAAGTGATCTCCGCGGGCGGCGGGGTCGCAACTTTATTGAACAAGATCCACGCCTTTTGCGCCCAGATGCCCTCCCACGCGCGCAAATTTCGCCTTCTCGCAATCGAACTTGCTGGTGTAGAAGTCGATGGCCGCGACCGGATCCGTCGAGTTCAGGTGGATATGGTGGAAGTGAGCCGGCGGATACTGTTGCCCGAACGCAGAAATGGCTGCCGTGACGGCGACCAGCGCAGCCCGAGCGATTTTGTACGCTAAGGACGTAGCGGCCCTCGTCAGTCGTCCGCCCGCACCCAGCCGTACGCCGCGTTGTCGCGCTGGCCGCCGTCATGCAGATACGCGGCTTTGACGCGCGAGAAAGTATCCGAGGGCAGCGCGTTGCGCTTGGCCTTCAAATCGATTCCATAAATGCGGGCGGCATTCAAGCCGAGTATCTTGGCCTTGTCCTGTTTTGTGACCTTCTTGTAGCCGAACTTTTCGCCGATTTCGTCCGAAATTTGGAAACGCTTGAATGCATCGATCACCCATTGCGGCGAACCCCACCACAGGCAATCGGTCCCCCAGATCACATGATCGGCGCCATAGTATTTGATGTTCTTGCCGAGGCCGTGCATGCACATCACCGGATTTGCAATGGCCAGCGCACCAAAAAAGCTGCCCAGCTCCGGGTACACGTTATTGATCTGCGGATTGCGCTGCTTGATTTTCATCAATACGTCGTGCCAGGCGAAGTCGCCCGTGGTCGGATCGAAATATTTCGGATCTTTGAACTGGGGTTCCTGCGGGCCGTGCTGTATGGCCGAATGGTAGATGATGAATTTGAGATCGGGATTTTGAAGAGCAGCCTTTTCGACATCCTTGGGATTAGCGAGATGCCCGAGCGTCCGGGATTGGTAGGAATAGCCTTTGTGCACGCTGAAAATTTTCATGCCACGTTTTCGTGATTGTTCGTAAAACCAGGCGGCATTGTCGTCGTCGAGCTGGAAACCGCCACCGGAGCGCCCGGGATCTGAGTGGCAATACCATTTCCAGGAATCGATGCCATAGAGCTTCAGCTCACGATCCATCTGCTCGAGGGTGGCCTCTTTATCCATCGAATTCGTGGTGCGATTCCAGTAATGATTCGGCGCCAGATTTCCCTGGCAAAGCGCGCGCTTCGAGTCTGCGAGGTGGTTCAGTTCGTTCTTGCGCTGTGACATCAGCCAGCTCGGCAGAATATCGTTCTTGCCGCTGCGAGCGGCGCCCTCGAGCGGCTTGCCCTGTGCGTCACGCTGGTTCTCACGGCCGGGAACGCCCGAGATCACGATCATGTCGGTTTCGCTGTCGAAAAAGATCTCCTTGACGAACTGGTGGAAGCTGTAGGCCTCGACGTCGTTCTTCAGATTGAAACCCATGCCCTGGATGAAAGGATCATTGCGGAAGGGGAGCACCACGTTGTTGGTGAAATGGCTCTGCACGTCCAGCACGAAGTACTCGCCCTTGGGCCATTTTTCGGCGTAAGCCTGAGGCTCCGTGGTTTCTTGCTCATCGACTTCCCACACCTCGCCCCAGACTTTATTGGACGCCAGGAAACAGGTCGCCAGTCCCATGGTGCTGGCCATGAAGGCGCGGCGCTCCATGCCGAGTTTCTTCGATTTTTCTTCCCCCATCTCGCCGATCAGATGTTCAACCTGCTTTTGCTTTTCGTTTTGCGGACGCGGAATGAACTCCTCGTTCGACACAATCTGCGTTGGCATGGGCGAATCGACGCCCTTTTTCCGGTCTCGCTCGACTTTCCGAATCCACATGCGTAGCCCTCTTCAGTTACTGTCTAGTGGTTTCACATGATATCACCCGTGGAAAGTGACCAGTGTGATTATGAAATGATCGACGCGCCCTCTCCCCAGTGGCCGGTATACAGGAACCGGCGGATGGGTTTGCGTGCCCGCTGCGCCAGTTCACGCTTGCGGAGATCTTCAGGTAAGCTGTCCGAGTCGCCGGGATAGCCGAGCGCGATCATCGCCACCGGGTCGTGGCGGGCCGGAATTTGGAACAATTCCCGGGCTTTCTCCACATCGAACCCGGCCATCTGGTGACTTGCCAGGCCCATGGCGGTTGCCTGGATCACCAGATTCTCGACGGCCAAGCCCACATCGTGGTACGCGTGGCGGTTCGGCTTGGAATTTCCCGCGAAGTCGAGCGCAGCGACCGACAGTGCCAGAACCGGCGCCTGTCGAGCCCAATGATTACCGGGGCTCAGGCAGCTCGCCAACCGGTCAAATTCGGATGTATTTTCCTTGCCCGCGAGCAAGAAACTCCACGGTTGCTCGTTGAAGCAGGAAGGCGCCCAGCGAGCCGCTTCGAACAAACTGCAGAGAACTGTCTGTTCCACCGTGCGCTCAGAAAATGCTCGTGGACTCCAGCGCCGCGCGAGCAGCGGGTCAATCTCGTAATCCGTTGCCGCCCTTTTTTCCATAAAAGCCTTTCGATGCCGGGTCTTCTGCGGAAGACTCGCGGTTATTGAGCTTTCAAGCCTAACAATTTCGCCGGATTAATTTTGGACATCTGGTCAATTTCACTTTCGCTAAGGCCCTGGCTGCGTAGGGCCGCGAAGAACGCAACCAACCCATCCGTGTGCAGCGGATTGCCGGCCTGGCCCAGATCACTCGACAAAATGCAGTACTCCGGCCCGACGGCGCGTATTGCCCGTGCGTACTCCGGCGCATCGAAAACCTTGTTCGGACCGATCAGCGCGTTATACACAAATTCGAGATAAGCGCCCAGGCGCGCAGCCTCACGCATCTGGTCCAGGTCCATGCCAACGGGCGGCAGCATGGCATGCGTCACAACAATGTGATCCACGCCCGCACGTTTTGCGTCGCGGATCAACAGCAGATCCTCCGCCGGCGACGAGTGTCCCGTAGCCAGCACGAGTTTGTTCTGGGCGATGAGCTGCAGTACTTCGTGGACCTCAGGCAGCAGTTTGCCATTCCGGGAGACGGACACAAACGGCCTGGTTTCTTTTGAGAAGCGCACCTGGTTTTCGGCATCGAAGGTGGGCATCCAGACCACGCGCCCCCAACCGCCTTTCACGCGCGTCATGCGCTCGACCGCGGCAGGATTGATGCCTCCCACGGTGCGGTTCAAGGCGATACCGCCGAAAAGTTCGATCCCGGGGACAACTTTGCGGACCAGGTAGGCAACCGATTCGGTGGGCTCATAGTGATTCTTGAGTACCAGCCCGCGCATCCCGTGCTCACGGGCAAGCTTGGCCAAGTCGATGGAATCGATCGAACGCGGCCGGTCGTCTGGATCTGAGTGCGCGTGGATATCGATCACACCTTTCAGGTCCTGCGAGTGCAGCATGACGGTAGCGAACAAGACAGCCAGCAGAGGTTTGAGCATGTGGTCATGGTAAAACGGCAGCCGCGCCTGAATCGAGGAGCGGGTAAGATTGAGACTTGAGACCGTATCGCCCGCTGGTATCGAATCCTCACATACTCACCGTTCTGGGCAATTATTGGAAGCGCAAACTGGACACAAGGCGCTACCCGGTGGAGGAGCGTCTTTATCAAACCGAGCCCCAGGTACAGGTGCTGGTTCTCACGCAGCGGCCTGAGGGTGAGCCCCTTGGCGAGCTGGTTCTGGTGCACGGGCTTGAAGGATCGGGCGCATCAGGTTACATGCTGACCATGGCGCAGGCCGCGCTCGAGGCCGGATATGTCGTGAACCGGTTTCACATGCGGAGCTGCGGCGGCACCGAACACCTGTCCAACACGCTCTACCATGCCGGAATGACCGGCGATCTGCGTTCGGTGCTCCAGCGCTTTCGGCAGCAGGGCCGCGCACCCGTTCACCTGGTCGGTTACTCATTGGGCGGCAACGTAGTGCTCAAACTCGCGGGGGAACTGGGGGTCGAGGCCCAGTCTCTGACGGCCAGCGTCTGCGCGGTCTCGACTCCCATTGATCTCGCCGCCGGCGCTCGGCGCCTGGGCGCGCGTTCCAATTGGATTTACGAACGCCGTTTCGTTAGACGCATGCGGCGGAGGGTCGTGGCCACGGGACATTTCACCGAGGAGCAGCTCAAGCCGGCGCGGTCTCTGTTTGAATTTGACGACCGGTTCACAGCGCGTCACTTCGGATTTCAGGGTGCCGAGCACTATTACGAAACTCAATCCTCACGCCGGTTCCTGCAGCACATTCGCATCCCGACGCTCTTCATTCAGGCCAAGGACGATATTTTTGTTCCGTTCGAAATTTACGATGAACCCGTGCTGCGGCAAAATCCCTGGATCCGGTTCCTGGCTACGGAGCACGGCGGACATCTCGGATTTCTATCGCGCGTGCGACCGCGGTTCTGGTTGGATCATGTGGTTCTGGAGTGGATCGAGGAAGTGGCGTCATTTCCGAAGCCGCAGGTAGTCTCACGCTAAAGCCGCATGCGTGCCCACAGGGTGCGATTGGCACGAGCGCCAGCGGCCTGAACCGCGACCGCCCAGGGAGCGGAGGCTCTGTTATCAGCTAGTGCGGGGAAGTGAGGTAAAGGTTCAGGTAAACCACCGGCAGCGCGAACAGCGTGCTGTCCACGCGGTCGAGTAATCCGCCATGACCCGGGAGAAGCGTGCTCGAGTCTTTCAATCCGGCGCCGCGTTTAAGAACCGATTCGGCAAAATCACCGATCTGTCCCGCCACGTTGGCCGCAACCGAGATGATTCCAGCCTGGAGAGGCAAGACTGCCGGCACGGCTCGATTGAGGTAGATCACGCCGAAAATCAAAGAACCCACGAGCGAAGCCATCGCTCCCTCCCAGCTTTTGTTGGGACTGACGACGGGCGCCATCTTGTGTTTCCCGATGCGGCGCCCCACGAAGTACGCGCATGTGTCTCCAATCCAGTTCAGGATTAGGCCGAAACCCAGCCAGTGCGCGCTTTCGGTGCGCAGGAGAATGGCAAACTTCCACGACCCGAAGATGTAGACAATACCAAACGCCAGAGCGGCGGCGTAAGGCAAGGCTTTGGACGGGTCCGGCTGACGTAGCGCCAGAGCCAAGCCAATGAGTGTGAGCAGAGTGAAGACGAGATATCCATCTTGGGGTCTCGCGAGCAGGACCAGAATGCCCGCGGCATAGCCCACCGGACCGAGTTTTCCCACGCCATAGCCGGCGGCAATCGCGGAATATTCGGAGTAGCAGATCAGAGCGAACAGGGTTGTGACTCCGAACAGCAGCCAAAAGGGACCAAAATAGACTACGTAGAGAATGAACGGTATGAGAACTAACGCCGTCAGAACGCGCTTCATCGAGAGGAAACGATAGCTTCGATCAGGTTTTCCTCGCGGTCCGGACGGGCGCCGTTGAGCCCTTCTCTGCTCAACCCTCCGTAGCGGCGATCGCGTTTCTGATATTCGAGAATGGCTTTCAGCAACTCCGTAGGGTTGAAGTCCGGCCAGAGTGTTTCGGTTACATACAGCTCGGAGTAGGCAATTTGCCACAAAAGAAAGTTGCTGATGCGCATTTCGCCCGACGTGCGGATCAGTAAATCCGGATCAGGCGATGTGGCGGTGTACAGCTGTGCGGCAATCGATTCCTCATCGACACGCAAGGCATCCAGCCGGCCTTCCAGGCGCGCCCGCTCGATAATGCCATTCACGGCGTCCACGATTTCCATGCGGCCGCCATAATTAATGGCCAGATTCACGCGCAATCCTCGATTATGCGAGGTGGCTTCGATGACCGCTTCGAGTTCAGCACGCACTTTCGGAGGAAGCGCCTCCAGCCTGCCAATGGCCTGCAACCGGATAGCGTTCTTCTGCAGTTCCGGCAATTCTTTTCCCAGATAGAATCGAAGTAAGCGCCACAACGTTTCGATTTCCGCGCGTGGACGTTTCCAGTTCTCAACCGAAAAAGCGTACAGCGTCAGGACATCGATGCCCAGGCGGGCGCATGTTTCGACCGTGCTGCGAACCGGGCCCACGCCAGCGCGGTGACCTGCCACGCGTGGAAGGCTGCGGCGATTGGCCCATCGCCCGTTGCCATCCATAATGATCGCGATATGTTTTGGCAGCCTGTGCGGATCGATTGTTCCGGCGAGTTCGAAATCCGGGTCACCCGGCTGAAGCACTTCGAATAGGGCCTTCATCAAACAAACCCATCGTACACTGTGGTGATGCTGATCGTCACCTTTTCCAGGGTTCGGACGGATACGATCTCCCGCAACACCTTAAAGTATTCTGGCATACTAAGGACTTTGCCGCGTTCTCCCAGCCATCCATGACCTCAACCCAGCCGTTCCTGTTGCGGGCCGCACTGTATTGCACGTTTGGTTCAGCGGTTGCAATACTGTTCTCCATCGCGGCTTCTCAAACGTTGCTGGCCCTGGCTGTGGCTGCGTTGCTGTTTTCCGGAGCCAAACTCCGGTTACCCCCAATCTGGCTGCCGTTGTCGGTTTTTCTGCTGGGAACCGTGGTGTCACTCATTTTTTCCGGCGATCCCGCGGCCGGACTTCCGCAGATTCGTAAATTTCTCGTGTTCCTGACGCTGCTGGTGGTGTATTCAACCCTTCGCGACCTAGTAACCGTTCGCCGCCTGTTTTATTGCTGGGCTATTGCCGGCGCTGCGACCGCGGCCTGGGGACTGGTGCAATTCGCGCGCAAACTCCACGAAGCCCACGCTCTCGGTATGAAATTCTACGAATATTACACAGGGGACAGAATTACCGGCGCCATGAGCCACTGGATGACGTTTGGCGGCGAGGAAATGTTCGTATTGCTGATGGTTGGCGCATACCTGTTCTTCGGTCCCGCGCGCCGCTCGAAAGAACTCTGGCCGTGGCTGGTGTGTGGGATGCTGCTTATGGCGGCGCTGGTGCTGGGGCAAACCCGCAGCATCTGGCTCGGTACGTTGGTTGGGGGACTGTATTTGATCTGGTTCTGGAAGCGGCCGGTAGTGTTGGCCTTGCCTCTGGCATTAGCAGCGTTGGTATTGCTAGGTCCCAGTTCAGTGCGAGAACGCTTCGTCTCTCTTTTTCGGCCTCACCAAGGCGTGGACTCGAATCGATTCCGCGTGGTGACCTGGCGGACAGGCCTGCGCATGATCGAAGCACATCCGTGGCTGGGTTTGGGGCCCGAAGAACCTCGCATCCAGTTCAATAACTATGTTCCAGCCGATATTCCGCGCCCCTTACCCATCGGCTCGTACATTCATCTGCACAACATCTATCTGGAGTACGCAGCGGAGCGCGGCATCCCCACTCTATTGGCACTGATGTGGATGTTGATCAAGATTCTGGTGGATTTCACACGCGCACTCTATAGCCTGCCAGCCGGGCGAAGCGATCGGCGATATATTTTGCGAGGCGCCGTGGCGGTTGTGGTTGCGGCTATGGCGTCAGGATTTTTCGAGTACAACCTGGGCGACAGCGAAGTGTTGACAATGTTTCTGGTGGCGGTGGCCTGTGGATACACCGGAGTTTTCGCCGGCGCTGGGCAAACGGAATCCGCCAGTGCCTGACACACTGCGGGGCAGGGAAATCGTGCTGGCCGGCGGGACAGGAGGACTGGGTTCCCCCACGCTTGAATTACTAGCCGCGGAGGGCGCACGTCTGGTGGTCAGCTACCGGTCGAACCGCGAGCGCGCGGAGCTCTGGCGCAATCAGGTGGAACTCGTACAGGCTGATCTGGCCGTGCCGGCGGACCGCGAACGCATTCTCGCGGCGGCTCCGAAGTTGTACGGTCTGGTGGTCTTCGCGGGCGATCCGGCGCGAGCCGTGGCCGGTGCCGATCTGCAGACGATAATGCTGCGCTCGCACGAAGCCAATTACTTGGGTCCGATTTTGCTCGCCCGCGAAGCCTCCGAGCGCATGAGGGCCTCAGGCACGCCAGGCTCGATTGTCCTTATGGGTACCATGCAAGCTGTAGCGCTTTTTCCGGGATCCACGACATACGCTTCTCAGAAAGCGGCACTGGTGCAGGCCGCACGTATTCTGGCCAGGGAATGCCGCGGACCTGCGAACATTCGGGTAAATGTAGTGAGCCCGGGAGTGATAGCTGCCGGCATGGCTGAGGCCAGTATCTCGAGCGGCAAGTACGACCGCTACTTGCAGGAGAAAGTCATCCATCGCTTCGGGCACGCTCAGGACATGGCGCGCGCCGTGCGGTTCTTACTCGAGCCCGACAACTACGTTACGGGGCAAGTGCTGTCAGTCGATGGCGGAATTACGCTGTAGCCGCAACTTTGACTCGGCGCAGGGTTCTAACTGGTGACGAGGTCCTCGCCTTTCGTACTGCTGATCCGCTACAATCCTTCTGGTTTTGTCCCCAGGTATTCCCAGCGTTGCAGCGCGATGGGTACGTTGCCGTTTTTCAAGAGAAAATCATGAAAGGCTTTCAGGTTGAATGCATCACCTTGAATGCGGCGCGCATCGGCCAGAAATTGTATGATCTGCAGCTTGCCAATCTGATACGAAATCGCCTGGCCGGGTGCTGACGCGAAAAAGGCGGCCTCCCAGCGCGCAGTTCCTTCATCCATGGGCACTGTTTTCTGGAGGTAATTCGCGGCCTGCTCGATGCTGAACTCGCCCAGAGCCAGTTTCACATCCGCTTCCACACGCAGCGCGCGCAGACGCATGAAACTGTAGATGATCTCCCGGGATCGCGGGCTGTCGTCGAAGAGCCCGGCCTGCAGAGCCATTTCTTCAGCGTAGAAACCGATTCCCTCGTTCGCGCCTGAGTCATAGTAATACCGCCGGATGAAGTCTTCGTTGGCCCACGATAACGCGAGCTGATAATAGTGCACGCCCTCATGCATGATCATCACCCGCGGATCGCGCGCCGCGGCCAGCGCAAAATAACCGAGCTGTGGGGAGGGCGGCCGCACATAACTGGTGGCGTTGTCGCTCAAGCGCGTGGGTCCCGTTAGATCGTCGGTCACGCCGAGTTCGGGTAACGCCGCCAGATACGCAGGCAATGGCAGATTCCAGTAATGGTGCAGCCATTTCGGAAACGTGAGAAAGCCTTTATCGTCCAGATATTTCCGGGTCGCCGCTTCGTCGCGTTTCTGCCGCTCGATCTGCTCGGCTTCCGTGGCCGGCAGGCGCAGTTCCGGCTTGCCCTTATTGCGCTGCCGCTCGTAACTCTCAAACGCAACCGTGCGCTCCCACTCTTGCCGGCCCATGTCGAGAAGCTGTTCGGGTGTGTACGGCATCAACGCCACATTCTTCAAAAAAAACTGATAGGCCTCGAGCCCCACAGCGGTGTCCGTGGTCATCGACTCGAGCTTCGCGTCGAGCCACGCGCGATAGGATTCGAGTGCTGAGATGGCTTTTGCGGTTACGCCGTCAATGTCAGCAGACGCGGTCGAATCGAGCAGCGGTTTCAATTCGGCGACGGCTTTGAGCAATTTCGGGCGGATGTCCTTCAGGTGCGCGATCGCCAGTTGCCCCAAGGGCCGCGCGGCGAGATCAAGATTGCGTTTGGCGTCTTCCAGAATCCCCGGAATGGCATTCATGCGCCGCACGATAGCATTGCTACGGGCTGGATCGAACGGCGGCGGCTGCAACATGCGGTCATAGACCGCGGCCAGAGTCTGGTCGATATAAAAAGTCGGGTTTCGCCGCCAATTGCGCGTAATATCCAGTTCCCAGCGCACACGCGCTAGCGCCGATCCCAGCAGCCGGTAATCCACCTGGCGCGGCACGGACCAGCCACTCGGGTCGAGACCTCTCCAGCGCTGTTCAAAGGCCGTGAGTTGCTCGCGCTGACGGGCAACCGAATCCTTGGACCACTCCGGCGTCGCCTGCGGGGTGCAGGCCGGCGCGCCACTGCCAGAATTCGCGAGCCAGATTAACGAAGGGGTCAGCCGCGAAAGCGCAGGGAGAGACTGCCAGTGGGCTGCCAACGGCCATGAGTACGACACGAGTGCGCATGATTTCTCCAGGAATCCGGATCACGAGATCACAGATGCGCATTTGGACTGAGGAGGAGAGCGCGTCACGCGCTGATCAAATTCCAGGGCTTCCGCGGTTCCCGGTACAGCAGCTTCGAAGCTCCTCCATCATCCACGAATTCTTCGGTTTCGGCATGCCAGTGGAGCTTCTTGCCGGTTTTGAAAGCGATATTACCCAAGTGTGCGACGGTCGTGGATCGATGTCCAATCTCTACCTCTGCCGCGGGTTTGTTGCGCGAGCGCACGCACTCGATGAAGTTCGCGGCATGCAGTTGTGTGGCATCGGCGGTATTCATGTGTTTGCGCTCGAGCGGCGATTCCGTAGAGCCTGCGCGCTGCGACTCAGGATAGATCTCGTAACCAATTCGGTCGGCGAATAGCGCCCCGTTGGTGCCGTAAAAAGCCATACCGTTGGGGCGGTCCTCCGTTCCCCGCGCGTTGTAGTACTTCATGCCCGGCGTGCGCCCGCCCACGCCGTGTCCGTTCAGCAGGCAGGTCTCGTAGCTCAACACGAAACCGGGATACTCGTATGTCACCTGCAGCACGTCCGGAATTTCACCGGCGTCGCGGAGGCTGAAGCGCCCGCCACTGGCGGCAACGGTATGCGGCGCGGTCACGTGCATCACCTGCTGCACGGTATCCAGACGATGCGTTCCGAAATCGGTGATGTAGCCGCCGGAGTAATCCCAGAACCAGCGATAAGTCACCAGAAAGCGTTTGCGATTGAACGGCACGGAAGGAGCGGGGCCAAGGTAGAAATCCCAGTCGAGTCCGGCGGGCGGTGACGAATCGGGCTCGTGCCCGATCCCGGCCGGATACATATTTGCGTAATTCCAGACCCGAACCCAGTTCACCTTGCCGAGCGCGCCGCTCTGGATGATCTGCTCCACTTCACGGAAATGAGCGGAGGAGCGATGCTGTGTGCCGGCCTGCACGACCCGGTTGTAGCGCCGCGCGGCGTTCACCATGGCACGGCCTTCACGCACGTTGTGCGCTAAAGGTTTCTCGACGTACCCATCCTTTCCGGCCTGGCAGGCGAGCACTGTTGCGGTGGCGTGCCAGTGGTCCGGCGTGGCAACCAACACGGCATCGATATCCTTGCGCTCCAGAAGCCGCCGGAAATCCTGATAGGCCGCGGCTTTCGGTCCGGCCCACTCGCGGGCGCGCTCCGCATTCGGCAGATAGACGTCGGCTGCGGCGGCGAACTCGACTCCAGGCGCCTCGCGCATCAATCCGGCCACATAGCGCCCCCGGCCCCCACAGCCAATGAGACCCACGATTACTCGATCATTCGCGCCCAACGCCCGCCCAGCCGGCGTTGTCAGTAGGCCGGTAGCTCCAGCGGTCTGGAACGTTCCGCTCAGGAATTCGCGTCTCTGCATGTTTCGATTATCGTCCCATTGCGCCGATGTGGTCGCCTAAACGTGCGCTGTTGTTAATTAATTTGCATCAGGCAAGCTGAGCCTCTGAACCGTGACCGGCAGGGAGCGGAATCCGGAAATCCACTCTTGCATAGTTAGCCGCCGCGAGGGACTAATGCATAGCAACTTCGACACTTTGTTTGCCTCGGGGCGGCCGGCGCATAATCATTGGCAAAGGAATAAGACAGGCAACGATGATCGCCATGAGCGTGATGACCTTTACGTATACGTAGGCCAGCGTTGTCGCCTGTAGTTGCAGCATTGCCATGATGCGGCCGTACGCCTGTTGCATGGCCACCGTTGCTTCGAGGCCTGCGTTCTGCAAAGCCTGACTGATGCCGCTAACAAGATTGTCGAATGATGGATTGCCGGCGTGAGTATGGCGGACCAGCGTGTTCTGATTCTGCTGACTCGCGCGCGTGAGCATGGTGTGAGAAGAGCGATGCCGATGCTGCCGCCGATATTGCGGACAAAGGCATTCATGAGACCTGGTTGTTCTGCTCTCTGGGTATGCCTACGTAGGCCAGCGTATCCGAGGGCAGGAAGATGAATGCAAGGCCGGCAGTTTGGAATGTCCGCATCGTGGCCGCGGTAGCGAAATCCATCCCCGGGTTAAGATGCGTGGCCATGTAATAGAGGGCCGCGGAGGTGGTCGCGAAACCGAAGGCCATCATCATGCGCGGATCGACCCTTGACGCAAGAAAACCCGCAAGAGGCATCATGACCAACATGATGAACCCTCCTCCAGCCAGCGCTTCACCCGCCTTTGTTGCGTCATACCCCAGAAGCGACTGCAGGAACTGGGGAAGGAGCACGGTAGTAGTTCCGTTGAGAACCATGCCGAGTACGAATGTAAATATAGCACGGCAGTGGCGAAGTTGCGTCGCCGAAAGAGCCGAACCGAGGGTGCCCTCAAAGCCCTTCAGACCTCCAGGCCGGCACGGGCGGCTTCCGAGACAACCCGGCCCGCCGGGCAGGCCCCTGAAACTGAAACACCGTTTTCCGAACCCGCATCCCTCGTGGCAACTCAACCACTTACACCGCCAATTGGGTTCGTTCCGCCAAAATGCTCCTGCATCCGGAGAACGGCCGCACGTGAGCCATGAAAGTCACGAAATGCCGCCAGGAATGCAGAGTGGGGCTCCCCAGCTCGTCCTGTCACGCCCAACGGGGACGCAAATTACAAACTCAAATCAGGATCAAAACAAGAGCTTCAAACCGAATTGAATGTGCCGTGGGTTCTGTGCCGACAGGATATGTCCAAATGTAGGCGAGCCGAGAAAAATATCCGGCAAATCGAAATTCGGCCGGTTGAGGAAATTAAATGCCTCGGTTCGGAATTGCAATGTGGCGCGCTCGCGCAGAGCGATGTTCTTAACCACAGAGACATTGACTGTCTGGTAGGACGGGCCATCCAGAATATTGCGGCCTGAGTTACCGAAGCTGCCGAACGGTGGGAGTTGAAACGCATTCGTGTTGAACCACAGGTCGGGCGAGGCATGCGACAGGTGAGGATCGCCGGTGACGTTCGGTCGATCGTTAGCGCCGAACCCGAGTATCGAGCGCCCGGTATTGCTGTTGTCGAAGTCCGGTAGCAGCGCCACCGTGAACGGCCGGCCGGTCTGAAACGTGAGAATGCCATACGTCTGCCACCCGCCGAGCAGGGCTCGAGCCCAATGGCTATCGAACTTTGGCGCCGGCACATCGTAAGCGTAACTCAACGAAAGCCGATGGCGCAGATCGAAATTCGAGCGGCCGCGCTCGGCGCGCACGTTGTGACTGTCCTGCGGGAAATTCGGATCGCCGGCGCTCGAAAAGAAGTTTGAGGCATCGTCAATGGATTTCGACCAGGTATAAGACGCCAGCACCGACAACCCAGCGCTCAACCGTTGCTGGAAACGGCCCTGCAGGCTGTGATAAATGGAATTACCGCGCGATTCGAGCAAGTTGATGTCGGCGAATTGCCGATTCTGCCGCGGGTTAGGCTGCTGCGGGCTGGCATGTGGTTGATTGATATCGCGCGCTGTAAGAAGTTTCGTTCCTTTGGAGCCCACATAAGCGATCTCGGCAACACTGCTCTTTCCAAGCTGCTGCTGGATGTTGAAATTCCACTGTTGAATATAGGGCGAACGGAGAGAGCGCTGAAACGCAAGCGCCGAGGATGGCGAAGGAAACGGAAACTGCGCAGGAAACGGATCGTTCAGCAGCAGCGGCAGCCCTGGTAATGGAAAGTAGAGCTTGAAATCGAAGTACGGCGCATTGAAATAGAGGCCCTCGCCTGTGGCCAATGCTGACAGGTCGTAATACAGTCCGTAGCCCGCCCGAAACACACGTCTGCCGCTTCCGGGCGACCAGGCGATGCCCACTCGCGGAGCCCAGTTGTTCCGGTCCGGAGAATAACCACTGCGAGGAATGCCGTTTGTTCCCACGCGCATGAGAGTGCCGGTTGCGGAGTCGTAAGTATTCGCGCGATCTTCCGCATCGACGGGCGGCGCGTTGTATTCGTAGCGTAACCCCAGCATCAACGTCAGATTCGGCCGAATTCGGAACGAGTCTTGCCCGAAAAAGTATCGGCTGTGTGTGCGCAGGTGCTGCGGATTATCCAGGTGTGCGCCGCCAGTCACGGTCGGGAGGCCCAGCAACAGCTCGGCCAGCGAATTGCCGCTGAGGCCCAGAAAATCTAGAAATCCCCGCGATTGGACGTCGCGGTAAGCATTCTGCCGGAGGTCGCGGACATCGGCGCCGAATTTAATCAAGTGCCGTCCGCGGTTGTAAGTCACCTGATCCACAAACTGCAAAATGTTCGAAGCGCTGTACTGCGGATTGTTGAACTCATCACCCAGGGGAGAATAACCGGTCACCGCAATGAAGCTCAAACCGAAATCACGCGGATTGGACGAGAGGTCCGGAAGTCCGACGGCGTGGTTGATGCTTCGGCCCAGGTTCTGCTGGAACGAGCCGGAGGCGACGCGGTTGTATCCGGCGCGGAATTCGTTGATCAGGTCCGGCGAAAAAACATGAGTCTCGCTGAGCATCGCGTTCTGAGCGCGCCGTGGTACGTTGGTGCCGTAACCTGGAACCATTGCGAACGTGGGGCCGGAAAACGGCTCGAAGAAACTGCGATCTCCGAAACTGTAGCGCACCGACAAGTCGGAAGACCGCGCGAGCGAATGATCGAGATGCAAATCGAAATGATCGTCGTGATCCCGCTCAACCGGCGACGAGACGAAGTTCTGGCCTGGCGTGGAGCGGTTCGGCTCGGGATAAAGAGCGGCAATCGCCACTCCCACCGGGTGCAGGAAAACACTTGGAATCTTGTTCCCAGGAAACGGCTCACCCGTAAATGGATTGATCAGCGGGCGGGCGCTTGCGGAAAAATCGCCGGTGCGTTCGGCAAGCGTGGGCACGTTGCTGACGCGCGTGATGCCTTCATGACGCCGGAGGCCTTCGTAATCGCCAAACAAGAACGTTCGATTCTTTCGGATGGGACCGCCAAGCGATCCTCCGAACTGGTTGCGCTGATACTCGGGCTTCGCAACGCCAGTCTGAGCGAAGAAGTTGCGTGCGTCGAGGGCGCCGTTACGGAAAAATTCCCATGCGCTGCCGTGCAAGGCGTTGGTTCCTGACTTCAGCACTACGCTCACCTGGCCGCCGGCGTTGCGGCCGAAAGAGGCATCGTAAGTACTGGTCTCGAGCTCGAATTCCTGGATGGCGTCCACGGGCGGGATCACGCCGAACGTATTCAGCTTCGGGTCGCCGTTATAAATGCCATCGAGCAGGAAATTGTTCGAATCTTCGCGCGCACCGTTCACGTTCAGCGCGACGTCTCCACGAACAGAACCGGCGGACCCCGGAGCAGCCGGAGCGGTACCCGGGATGAGCAGGGCGAGTTCTAGAAAATTGCGGCCATCGAGCGGCAGTCCCACGATGTTGCGATTATCGATTGCCGCGCCTAACGCGGCGGATTCCGTACGCAGCATGCTGCGGGTTGCGGTGACCACAATCTGGTCGGTGCGGCTGCCCGGCAGCAGCGCAACATCCACGCGCAGATCCTGGTTGAGTTCGAGTGTCAGCGCCTGCAAGTGCTTGCGATAACCGGCGGACTCCACCTCCAGGCGATAAAGGCCCGGGGCCAGCAGCGTGACCAGGAATTCGCCCTGCGCATCGCTTAGAATGTGGCGCTGTTTGCTCGTCGCGTCATCGGTGATCGTGACCGCAGCGCGCGCCACAGGCTTTCGACTGGCATCTGTGACAGCACCGCCTATCGAACCGCGGACAGACTGCGCCATTCCGGCAGGAGCCAGCGCGAGCAAGGCCAAACATGCGAGACTGACTGGACGCATCACGTGAAAACGAATTCTATTACTATAGCGGACGCGAAGTGCGTTTCATCCTGACATTCCTGATTTTGACGTGCTACACGGCGCGAGGTGAGGACTGGCCCCAGTTTCTGGGTCCTGCCAGGAACGGCGTCTATTCGGGCGTTGGCGTCGAGTGGACGAAAAATGGTCCGGCCCCCGGGTGGAAGCCAACGCAGATTTGGAAGAAAGATGTCGGCCAGGGTTTCAGCGCGCCCGTGGTGGCTGGTGGCCGTCTCATCATTTTTCATCGTCTGGAGAACCGGGCCGTGGTGGATTGCCTTGACGCAAGCTCGGGCCGGCCCGCCTGGTCGGCGGAATATCCCACCAACTACCGCGATGACTTCGGATTCGATGAAGGACCGCGGGGCACGCCGGCAATCGCGCTCGGAAAAGTTTACACATTCGGCGCCGAAGGTGTGCTCCAATGCCTGGACTTCGCTACCGGCAAGCGGCTTTGGACCGTTGACACCCGCCAGAAGTTTGGAGCGGATAAAGGATTCTTTGGTCAGGTGTGCTCGCCGCTGGTCGAGGGCGAACGCGTTCTGCTGAACCTGGGTGGCCGCCACGGAGCCGGTATCGCGGCCTTTGACGCCCAAACAGGTAAAATGCTCTGGACCGCCACTGACGATGAGGCCGGGTACTCCGTGCCGATCGCGGTCACCATTGCCGGCCTGCGGCATGCACTGTTTCTTACGCGGGCTGGCCTGGTGGACGTCGACCCTGCCACGGGCCATGTGCGCTTTCAGTTTCCGTGGCGCTCGCGCAGCCAGGCTTCGGTGAATGCAGCCGCGCCAATTGTGATTGGAAACCTGGTGTTCCTCTCGGCCAGCTACGGAACGGGCGCTACCTTGCTCGAAATCAACGGCACAAAGGCGAAACAATTGTGGTCGTCGGATGACGCGCTTTCGAACCACTACGCGACCAGCGTGTACCGCGATGGTTATCTCTACGGCTATCACGGCCGGCAGGAGTACGGACAAAGCCTGCGGTGCGTTGAACTCAAGTCTGGAAAAGTGCAGTGGAACGAGGACGGTTTCGGCGCTGGAACGGTCACGCTGACGGGCGACCGCCTGCTGTTGGTGCGTGAGTCCGGCGAGACAGTGATCGCCGAAGCTTCCCCCAAAGCGTTCCGCATTCTGGCCCGTGCCCCGTTAGTGCCAGCCACCGTACGCGCCTATCCAGCCCTGGCTGATGGAAAACTCTACGTGCGAAATGAACGCACGCTCGCGTGCTTCAGTCTGAAATAAGGAACTGTGTCGAACTCCATGGCACAATTGAACCAATGATCGAACAGCTTCGGCCGGGCGTTTCGGCGAAAAATGCCCGCCTAGTCCTCTTTGATTTCGATGGCACCATCTCGGTGATTCGCTCCGGCTGGATGGACGTGATGGTACCCATGATGGTCGGGATCCTCGCGGATCTGAAGAGCGGGGAATCCGAGGAGGAACTGCGCGGCATCGTCGAAGAATTTGTCGGCCGGCTCACGGGCAAGCAGACCATGTACCAGATGGTTGAGCTGGCGGAGCACGTCGAAGCGCGCGGCGGTACACCACTTGATCCGCTCGAGTATAAGAAAATGTATCTCGATCTGCTGCATGTCAAGATTCGCCATCGCCTGGACGAGCTCGAAAGTGGACAGGCGCCTCCCGAAAAATATCTGGTGCCCGGCGCTCGAAAGTTGCTCGAGTCGCTCAAGGCACGCGGGCTGAAGATGTATCTGGCGAGCGGTACCGATCAGATCTACATGCGCAAAGAGGCCCGTTTGCTGGATGTTGACCGGTATTTCGACGGCGGCGTCTTTGGTGCGCTCGACGATTACAAGAGTTTTTCCAAGAAAATTCTCATCCAGCAGGTCATCGCCAAGGCAGAGTGCAA
The DNA here is from genome assembly GCA_003223115.1 of Acidobacteriota bacterium. Taxonomy (GTDB): domain Bacteria; phylum Acidobacteriota; class Terriglobia; order Bryobacterales; family Bryobacteraceae; genus QHXW01. Next base: position 67,412 of record QHXW01000089.1, on the reverse strand, counting down.
AGGGGATCAGTTTCTGGGCTTCGGCGACGGCTATGTCGAAATTGAAAACGTCAAAGAAGTGGGCGGCGTAGCCGTGGGCGTGGCCACGGCTGAGCCCGAATGCCGTACCGTTGACGAATGGAAGCGCACGCGGCTGGCGAGTGTGGGCGCTGACTTCATCATTCCGAACTTTCTCAATCATGGCGAGCTGATGGCGGCACTTTTCCAAAATGGCCAGTAAGTACGAAGTTTTCGATCGCTCCCGCCTGAAGGTCAAACCGCTTGGCGAACGTATTCACGATTTACATCTCGATCGCTGGCTAAAGCTCGACGATTCCACTCCGCCATTCGAGCATCAGGACCTGGGGGAAGTTGCGCGGCGATTCATCGAAGCCAAACGCCATGGCGCAGCCCGCATTCTGATGATGGGAGCGCATGTGCTGCGCGCGGGCGTCAACCGGCACATCATCGACCTCGTCGAGCGCGGTTTCATCGACCACATTGCGATGAACGGCGCAGGTGTGATCCACGATTACGAACTCGCGCGCATCGGTGCGACCACCGAAAGCGTGGCTCGCTACATCCGCACCGGCGAATTCGGCCTTTGGCGGGAGACCGGCGAGCTGAACGATTGGGTGACCGAGGCCGCGGCTCAAGATCTCGGCTTAGGTGAGAACGCCGGGCGCAGGATCGAATCGAGCAGTTATCCGCACAAAGATTTGAGTGTTCTTGCGGCCTCGTACCGGCAATCCATTCCCGTGACTGTTCATGTAGGCATCGGCTACGACATTCTGGCCGAACATCCAAACTGCGACGGAGCGGCTTCCGGCGCTACGAGCTATCGCGATTTTCTAATCTTCACGCGCGCAGTGGAGCGGCTCGAAGGCGGCGTTCTGGCAAGTTTCGGCTCAGCCATCATGGCGCCCGAAGTTTACCTCAAAGCTCTGGCCATGGCGCGCAATGTGGCGCAGCAGCAGGGTGGGGAAGTCCGGCAATTCGCCACCGCTGTTTTTGACCTCGTGCCCATCCAAGGCGATATTCACCACGAGCTTCCGAAATCCGATCCCGGCTACTATTTCCGCCCGCAAAAGACGATCCTGGTTCGTACCGTGGCTGATGGCGGCGCGAGCTTCTATTTTTGCGGCGATCATCGTGCAACCTTGCCTGCGCTGCGGCGGGCGATACTCAACCAGACATGACGGCAGCCGACATTCTTGCGGCGTTCCCCAAGATGTCCGTGCTCGTAATCGGCGACATCTGCCTCGATCGCTGGTGCACTTATGAACCCGATACGTCCGAGCCATCCCGCGAAACCGGCATCCCGCGCATTGGGGTGGTGCTCACGGAGACCACGCCCGGCGCCGGCGGCACAGTGGCGAACAATCTTGTCGCGCTGGGTGCGGGCAAAGTGGCGGTGATGGGCGTAGTCGGCGATGACGGTTTCGGCTATGAGTTGGTCCACGCTCTTCGACAGCGCGGCATCTCGTCGGATTTGCTGGTCCGTGCGGCCGGTATGCAGACCTTCACCTACACCAAATTGATCAACGCCAGGACCGGCGAGGAGGATCTCCCGCGCCTGGATTTCATCTCAACCCAGCCTTTAAATCCGACCATCGAACGATTGATTCTGGACCAGTTACCGCTGACCGTCGACAACTTTGACGTCATCCTGATTGCGGACCAAGCCGAGACCAGCGCCGGAGGTGTTATCACAACCGCTGTGCGAGAACTTCTGGCCGATCTTGCGCCGAATTATCCCGACAAAATCTTCTGGGTGGATTCACGCGCACGCATCGAGTTATTCCGCAACGTGATCCTCAAACCCAACCGGCAGGAAGCGGAATTTGCATGCCAGCGGATCGGTGCGGCCAGCCATCAAGCTTTACTTGAATGTTGCCGCTCGAAATTGATGATCGTGACCGATGGACCTGGTGGAGCGCTCGTGGTGCTCCCGGGCGATGAAATTCGGGTGCCGGTCACCCCCATCGAGCACCCGGTCGACATCTGTGGCGCGGGCGACAGTTTTTCGGCCGCTGCGGCCATGGTGCTGGCGGTGACACGATCTCCGGTTGAAGCCGCACGATTCGGTAATCTGGCCGCATCCATCACGATCATGAAGAAGGGCACCGGCACAGCTTCGCCGGCCGAAGTGCTGGAGGCCGCGCGCGCGTGAATACGCTGGCGGTGGATATCGGAGGGACCAAGCTCGCGGTCGCGCTTTTCCAAGGCGAGCGCATGATCAAACGCGAATCGCGCCCGACGAATCGCGAAGGCGCACGCGATTGGATGCTCGGGCAGGTCGTCTCGATCGCCCGGCAGTGGCAAGTCGAAGCGCCGTTTGAACGTTGTGGCATCGGGTTCGGGGGGCCGGTGGATTTTGGCGAGCAGTGCGTGGCCTTTTCGACGCACATTGGCGGCTGGAACAATTTTCGCCTCACGGAGTTCCTCTCGCGGGAGCTGGCTGTGCCCGCCATGATGGACAACGATGCTAACGCGGGTGCGCTGGCCGAAGCGACATTCGGCGCCGGCAAGGGACACTCGCCGCTCTTCTACATGACGCTCTCGACCGGCATTGGCGGCGGCATCTACGCTGACGGCAAGATCTGGCGCGGCGTCGATGGCTGGGCCGGCGAGATCGGACATCTCTCAATCCGGCCGGATGGTCCCGAGTGCCTCTGCAAAGCGCGTGGTTGCTTTGAGCGCATGTGTTGCGGCCTGTGGCTCGAGCGAGATTACGGCAAGCCCGCCAAGGAACTGCTCCGCGATCCAGGTTTTATAGCACGCTACGTGGTGGATCTCGCGCTAGGGCTCAAGGCCTGTATCATGTTATTGAACCCGTCGCGCATCGTGATCGGCGGTGGAATCAGCAACGCCGGCGACGAATTGTTCGTGCCGCTTCGTGCGGAACTCGATCGGCAGATCACGGACTGGTCTGGCGCGCGCGTGGATGTTGTTCCTGCTGCGCTAGGCGACGACAGCGTGCTGTATGGTGCGCTGGCACTGGCGCGTACATTAAAAACAGATGACTGACTTTCCCGCCCACTATAAAACAGAAATTCTGAAGGCCATCGAGACCATCGATCTCGAAAAGGTGAGCCAGGCCATCGAATGGTTCAAAGAAGCGCGCGCTCAAGGCCGCCACATCTTCGTATGCGGCAACGGCGGCAGCGCTTCCACGGCTTCGCATTTTGCCTGCGACATGGTCAAAGGGGCGAGCTATAACCGCAACCATCGTTTCCGCATCATGGCTTTGACCGACCAGTTGCCCACCCTGACGGCTTACGCCAACGATGTCAGCTACGATTGCGTTTTCGTGGAACAACTCCGCAATTTTGCACAACCGGGCGATCTGGTGATGGCGCTCAGCGGATCAGGCAACTCGCCGAACGTGATCCGCGCCATCGAATACGCCAACTCCATCGACTGCCGAACCATTGCGCTCACCGGCCGCGATGGCGGCAAACTGGGACCAATGGCGCAGCTCAACATTCAGGTTGCCGCACCGCACATGGGCCGCATTGAAGACGGCCACATGATCGCGTGCCATATGATCGGGTACTACTTCATGGATAGTGAGAAGTAGACGAGCACTTGTCAAAAGCAAGAACACATCAAGAACGAGTAGGGCGTCGGGATGTTGGCACGACCCTCGGTGGTTAGGGTTAAAGGAGATGCCTACGGTATTACGGCTGGGTCCATACCGATTCTATTTCTACAGCCACGAAACGAGCGAGCCACCTCACATTCACGTGGACCGGGATGCCCTGTCGGCTAAATTCTGGTTGGGACCGGTCACTCTGGCCCGGAACCTGGGCTTCAGCGCGGTCGAATTACGCAGGGTACAATCGTTGTTAGTAGAACACAATCAAGAACTCTTGGATGCGTGGGATGGGTATTTTGGCGCTCGCGGCTGATGAACGAGTTTCTTCCGTCAGTTTTACGGACGAGAGTCTGAGCGTCGGTCTTATGGATGGCAGGACCATCACCGTGCCCCTGGTCTGGTATCCGAAGTTGCTGGACGCGACCGAAGCCCAACGGAAGCACTGGCAGATCAGCGGTGGTGGCTACGGAATTCATTGGCCGGAAATCGACGAAGATCTGAGCACCGAAGGTTTGCTTCGCGGTGCGCCAGCCCCGCGACAGCCGGCGCGCACGGGCTAGTAACTTTCTCAAGCGTCCGCACTACGCTCATCCTAATCGAGCGTGATCAGTAGTTTTCCCACTCCGTCTTCGTAGTGCTCGAGTTGTGCGAACGCCTGGCTGATCTGGTCGAGCGGCCGCCGGTGCGTAATGATGGGTCCGAAGAGCTTCGCGTGATCGCGCAAAATACCGGTCGCAGCATTGGATTCGTGGTTCGAGCGTCGCACGTTGTAAAGCGCCAACTCTTTGCGGCGCCAAATGTGAAACTCTACTGGCACGCGGACCTCGGAGGGAATCGCAGTGACCACGACGCGGCCCGCATTACGCGTCACACGAATGCATTGGTTGATACTGTCGTACTTTCCACCGCAATCGACCGAAACATCGACGCCACGATTTCCTGTCTCGCGCAGGATCTGACGGACTGCATCCGCTTCATGGGAATCGATGACTGCGTCGGCGCCCACCGCACGCGCCAGTTCGAGCCGATGAGCCACGGGGTCAATGGACCAGACGCGCGCCGCGCCGGCGAGCTTCAGGACGATCACGGTTAATAAACCGATCGGTCCCGCGCCGAACACTGCCACGGTTTCGCCCGGCTTCATCTGAACAAAATTCATCGAGTGCAATATCACCGCCAGCGGCTCGATTAATGTAGCCTCGCCAAGGCTCATCTCTGTGGGAATTGCCAACAGGTTACCCGCCGGCAAATTGACGTACTCCCGAAAAAATCCCGGATCTTCCGGCTGGCTCATGAAGCGCAAGTTCGCACAAACGTTGTGATGGCCTGAGAGGCAAAACTCGCAGTGGTAACAAAAAAGCGACGGCTCGCATGCGGCGCGATCCCCCGGCGCCCACCCCGAGACGGCCGATCCCGTCTTCACCACAACGCCCGCCGGCTCATGTCCCAAGACCATGGGATAGATGCACGGCGTATCGCCGACTGCCCCTTCCGAATACGAATGAAGGTCTGAGCCGCACACGCCGACCGCTGCCACGCGCACCTGCACCTCAGCCGGGCCAGGCTCGGAGAGTTCGTGCTCCGCAACCTGAAATCGGCGCACACCGGTCAGTTCGGCTACTCGCATCCGCTATCGGCTCAAAAACCGGAGCACTTCCGCAGCCAGGGTGGGAACGCAAGCCACAGCATTGCCGCCGCTGATGGTTAGTTGTCCGGAAAAATCGAAGAACTCGGCGCCCGCCTCCTCGGAAATGATTTTGAGTGCCGCCAGGTCCCACGGTTTCACAATGGATTCGATCCAGACTTCGGCCTCGCCGCGCGCCACCAGCATGGCATCGATGCTGCCGCCGAAACAGCGCACGGACCAAAACGGCTTGATCCAATGCAACAGCTCGCCCGAGAAGGAATACTTGTAGAAGGAGTTCAAACCGGTCAGGCACAGTGACGCCTGCGAAATGCTGGCGATATTCGATATCCGCAAGCGGCGGTCATTGACATAGGCGCCTGTTCCGCGGGAGGCGAAATAGGTCTCGCCGCGGCCCGGGAAATGAGCCACGCCGGCGACCACCTCACCGTCCTGCTCCAACCCGATCAAATTCGCCCACACCGGGATTCCACGAATGTAATCGCGGGTGCCGTCAATGGGGTCGATAATCCAGCGCCGGCCGCTGCGTGATTTCTTGGCCGCCCCTTCCTCGCCCAGCAAACCATCCTCCGGGAAGGCCTCTTCGAGCGCCTGCGCGATCACCCGCTCGCATTCGCGGTCTGCCGCGGTCACCGGGGAGTCGTCGGACTTCGAGTCGAAACCAATTTCCTCTTCGCGGTAGCGCAGCGCGATCTCACCCGCACGGCACGCGGCCGCGCGAGCCACTTCAAGCTCTTTGGCGAATTCTGACAAAGCGATTCTCCTTGAGTTCTCAAATCCCTGTTCTTACGAGTTACCATACATGTGATGGAGAATTTTCGCCAGTTCGAGGCCGGTCCTGATCCGTTTGGTCGGACATGGAAGGTTTATTTCAAGTGGCTCCAGACTGCCATCTCGCTGCGGCATAGCGATACCGTCGACGTAAAATTCGAGTTGCGCGATGACGGCACGCGGATGGAGAAAACCATCGCCATGCCGCATGTTGACCTGCTCGAGTTGAGCCGCAAAGCCGGCCGGCCTCTGACAGACGCCTGGTGCTCACGGTTGGCAGCCTCGCATCTGAAACACCTGATCGAAACGGCTGAGGACCTCGAAAAAGACCTGGTGACGGTGTCGCCGGAGGACCTGGCCAGGTATGACGCCCAATTCGAGGAAGCTCTCCATTCGGCCCGATCGCACTAGATTGGGTGTGACCAGCGCTTTGTGTCTGTCTCGAAATGCTCAAAGTTCCGCTCATCCTCACCATCGGTCACTCCACCAGGCCCATTGAAGATTTCATCGCGCTGCTCAAAGCGCACGGCGTCGAGCGGCTGGTCGACATCCGCACGGTTCCACGCTCCCGAACTAACCCGCAGTTCAATCGCGACATGCTGCCAGAATCTCTGAAGCCCGTCGGCATCGACTACTCGCATCTGGGAGCCCTCGGTGGCTTGCGCCATGCAAGACCGGACTCGCTGAATACCGGCTGGCGCAACACAAGCTTTCGCGGCTACGCCGATTACATGCAGACGCCGGAGTTTAGTGAGGCTGTCGAGGAGCTTATGGAGACCGCGCGAAAACAGCAGACCGCCATCATGTGCGCCGAGGCCGTGCCGTGGCGTTGCCATCGATCGCTCGTCGCCGATTCGCTTTCCGCGCGCGGCATTCATGTCGAGCATATCATGAGCACTACGCGCCGCCAGCCGCATACGCTCACCTCCTTCGCGAAAATTGAAGGTAAACGAGTCACGTATCCCGGAACGGAGCGTTTGTTTCAAACGTGACCACGCCGCTCGGACGTCAGATCCTGAGAGAAGATAAGACGAAGGATTTCGGCTGGCGAGGAAGTCAGACGCGCGGCCATGAGTTAACGAAAGAAAGTAGCCCGGAAGGGACCGTTCGAGGCGGTGGCCGAAATACACCACCAGCGGCGGACCAGAGCCAGCGCAAACCTCCGCTGCATCCAGATCTTTCAATTACATGGAGTGTGGCAGCCCTCGTGCAACTAGGGAGGCCGTCGAAGGAGGAAGATATGAAAACGAAATTGTTCGTGATGGTGATGCTCGCCGGAGGTTCTCTTTTCGCCGAGACCCATATTTCGATTGGCGTCGGCATCGGTACGCCGGGCTACTACTACGCCGCGCCCCCTCCGCCGGTGGTCGCTTACGCGCCACCTTGCCCCGGCCCAGGATATACGTGGATTACGGGCTACTGGTACCCGGGCGGCTCGCGCTACTCCTGGCACGCCGGTTACTGGGCACTGCCGCCGTATGCCGGCGGCTATTGGGTGGCGCCTCGCTACTACGAACACCGGTATTATCCCGGGTACTGGGGACACCGTAAGCGGCATCGGGACCGCGATGATGACGAACGATGGGAACACCACGGACGGTACCGGGATCGCGATCGTGACGGCCGCTGGTACCGATAACTGACTCCGTACGGCCCTGGGGAGCGAGAGTCGATGCGCAAAGCGGTGTGTGGAGGATCCCGGATCAGCGTAACAGGTAGACGTGCTGTTAAGAGTGACGACGATCAAAGTGACGGTGCGGGAGGCTGCCCCAGACAAGCACGCCGGTAATGGCTGAAAACCGAGTGCGAGTTCCCGAACGTCGTCGCTCGATGACGTATATGAGTCGACCCGCGCGCTCGCCGATCGACGGGTGACGGCGCTCGACATTTGCCAGCCGAAAGGCTGATACTCCAAGTTTAAAATCTTTAAACGTCACGTGATCGACACCTCAAAACGCTCTGTTGAACATGCTTTTGCACTCGGCCTATGCCTACCGTGGGACAATGAAACGATCCTTGCCGGTGAGCGCCGGCTTGATTGATCAGGGAACCCCTTAACTTAACAGAACAACATCGCGATGGTATTCCAGAATTGCTGCCAGGACCTGACGCAATCGCCAGATGAAATGCCCTCGCCCGATTCGGGCAGCCCTCCGGCGAACAACTCCCTTCACCTCAGTCAATTAGCCTGAAATCTGCAGTCTTATTTTTCTTCGAAACACCTTTCATTTCCTTTCACGGCGGGGCTGGAGCCTGGTTGGTGCCTTGATGTGCAAAACGCCATCCGCTTCGAGCCAGAACTCCAGGATGATCCTATCAACTCGTTGGCGCCGGGTGGACCTAGAGTCCTTGCTGACCAGCCCAACGCCGACGAATCCCTTCCTGCCCTATTGCGAATTACTGTGCAGCTCACAACACCCATTACAGAGAAGGATGCCGTTGGGACCCTGATTGAGGGCAGAGTCAGCGGTGACGTGCGCCGCAAAGGGAAGATCATCATTCCGAATGCCTCGGTGGTCCGAGGGCGAATTCGGCGGCTTGAGCAATACCAGGGGGGTGGACATTTCATCCTGGGACTGGAGTTTACGGAGGTAGAGGTGGACGGCCGATCACTGTGTTTTTACGCCGACCTCCTGAACATCCCCAGTACGGATCGTAGGTCGATGATCCGGCAGACTGTTTCCGAGGTGGTTCTCGTACCCCCTTCACCTATTGGTGCGTCCAGGCTCATTACGAGAACTGATAAGATTACTCTGCCTGAGTTGCCGGGCGTCGCTTCATTCTTTGTCCGCGGGACGACCTTTACCGTGCTCAGCGGTTCCCGAATTGTTTGGAGGACGCGCGGTGTCATCCGCGGTTTGGAACAATGAGCCTGTCGACACTGCGCGCAGGCGGTCGCCCACCCGGCTGTTGTAAGGCGGAGAGATGTCGGCATCATTGCCGTCGGAATATGATCTTCTTGACGTCCAGGCGCACCGCATTCGGCTCGTTCCCAGTAGATTCGGTGTGAGGACCGCTCTGCGAGCGTACCGCGCCTGCCCATTCCGTCGTACAATCCAGAATTCCATGGAGGCAGTCCCATGATCGTTCCCCTCACGCCGGTTCGCTTTCTCTACCGTGGCGTCGATCTGTTCGGGAAGAAGGTGGGGATTGTGTCCGGCGCAAAACGTTTCACCTATGCCCAATTCGGTGAACGCTGCGAGCACCTGGCTGCGGCGCTTCATGCGCACGGCATCCGGCCCGGTGATCGTGTAGCCTATTTGAGCTTCAACACGCACCAGCTTCTGGAAGGTTATTACGGCGTGGTCATGGCCAAAGCCGTGGTGATGCCGCTGAACGTGCGGCTCACGCCGCCCGAGCTGATTACCATTCTGAACCACGCCGAGGCGCGCACGCTGGTGTTCGAGAATGATTTCGCTCCGCTGGTGGATCACCTGCGGAAAGCCTGCCCCAGTATAGAACGGTACATCACCACCGATGACAAAATTCCGCAGGCGGACTTCACCTATGAGCAGTTGCTCGCCGAAGGCAAGCCTGAGCGCGTCGATTATCTCTCAATTGACGAAAACTCCATCGCCGAACTGTTCTACACCAGCGGCAGCACGGGAACACCGAAGGGCGTGATGCTCTCTCACCGCACGCTTTACCTGCACGGGCTCTACGTGGCCGCCACGTTCAATCGAGACGACGATGCGGTCGAACTGCACACCATTCCGCTGTTTCATGCCAACGGCTGGGGACGGCCTCAGACCGCGCCGATGATGGGCGTTAAACAGGTGATGGTGCGGCGCTTTGAGCCCACAACGGTTTTCCGCCTGATCCAGGAAGAAAAAGCCACCGCCATGTCGCTGGTGCCCACCATGGCCAATGCGCTCTTGAATGCGCCCGATCTCGGGCAGTACGATTTTTCGAGCCTGAAACAGATTCATATCGGCGGCGCCGCAGCCTCGCCCGAACTGGTCGATCGCATGGAGCGCGCGTTTCATTGCGCGGTGATGGGCGGGTACGGATTGACCGAAACGTCTCCGGTAGCCACTTCGGCGCGAGACAAATCAACTGCGCAGTACAACGACGACATCGACCGAATCCATCACCGCTCTATGGCCGGCTGGCCGCTGCCGGGCTGCGAGATCCGCGTGGTGGACGCGGAAATGCACGATGTTCCCCGCGACATGCAGAGCATCGGTGAGGTGGTAATCCGCGGGGACAACGTGATGGATGGCTATTACAAGGATCCCCAAGGCACGGCCGCGGCTATGACGGGCGCATGGCTGCACACGGGCGACATGGGTGTGTGGGACGAGGAAAATTACATCCACATCGTGGATCGCAAGAAGGACATCATCATCAGCGGCGGCGAAAATATTTCGTCCATCGAAGTTGAGAAAGCCATCTTCGCGCATCCGGCCGTATTCGAATGTGCCGTGGTGTCGGCGCCCGATCCTAAGTGGGGAGAGATCCCGGTGGCGTTTGTGGTGTTGAAGCCCGGCCAAAAACTGACTCAGGAAGAGCTGCTCGCGTTTCTGCAGCAGCGTATCGCCAAATATAAGATGCCGCGCCACATTGAGTTCCTCGAGGGCCAGTTGCCAAAAACGGGGACTGGAAAAATCATGAAGCGTGAACTGCGCGAGAAATTCTGGGCGGGGAAGGAGAGGCGCGTTCAGGGATGACGAAACTGCTCGCGCTGGTGCTCCTGGGTGCAACTGGAGCGGCTTTGGCGCAGCCGGCTGCCGATCCGGCTCTGGTCGAGGCCATCGCGAAAATTAAAGCCATCGATAACCATGCGCACCCGGTGCGTTACGCCGTCGAAGGCAGCAAGCCTGACGATGAGTATGACGCGCTGCCCTGTGATGCGCTCGAATCCGCGCCACCGATGGTCCGCGGACGCCCCGATAATCCAGAGTGGATCGGCGCATGGCGGGCGCTCTACGGCTACAGCTTCGGCGATGCGTCCGCCGATCATGCCAAAACGCTCGTTATAGCCAAGCAGAGCGCGCTTCGAGGGCACGGGGCATCCTATGCCGCCTGGGTGCTGGACAAAATGGGCATCGAGACCATGTTCGCCAATCGGGTGGCCCTGGGGAATGATTTCGCTCCGCCGCGTTTCCGCTGGGTTCCGTTCGTGGACGCGCTCATGCTTCCGCTGAACGGTGGGGAAATGGAGCGCCTCAATCCGGATTCCCGCCCGTTTTATGGAGCTGAAGCGCACTTGTTGAAGCGTTACCTCTGGGACCTGGGGCTGAGTAAATCGCCCGCCACGCTCGGCGACTATGTTTCACAGGTTGTGACCGCCACCCTCGAGCGGCAGAAGCGCGCGGGTGCGGTGGCTCTGAAATTTGAAGCGGCCTACCTCCGGCCGTTGAATTTTTCCAATGTGCCGCAAAGTGAGGCGGAACCTGTGTACGCGCGCTACGTTGGTGGCGGCGAGCCGCCGGCGGGCGATTACCGCAAGCTGCAGGATTTTCTGTTCCACTCCATCGCGCAGGAGGCCGGCAGACTGGGCCTGGCGATTCACATACACTCGGCTCCCGGGTGCGGCGATTACTTCAACATTCGCGGAGCGAATCCATCGCTGCTCGAGGATGTTTTCAACGATCCTTCATTGCGCAAAACCAACTTCGTGATCGTACACGGCGGATGGCCGTATACCAAATCGGTGGCGGCTCTGCTCGGCAAACCGAACGTCTACACTGATTTCTCATTCATCACGCAGACTCTGTATCCACGGGCGCTTGCGGAGGTTCTGCGCGATTGGCTGGAATGGTATCCGGAGAAAGTCCTGTTTGGCACCGATGCCTTCGGCGGACCCGAAGCGAATGGCGTGAATTGGGAAGAGTCCGGATGGCTGGCCTCCACTACGGCGCGAGAGGCCCTGGCACTGGCACTCACGGGAATGATGCGCGACCACGAAATCACCCGGGAACGCGCTGTGCAATTGGCCCGCATGCTGTTGCGCGACAACGCAATCAAACTTTACGGTTTACAACCATGATGCTGCTTATCGTTTGTCTGTTATTTGTTCCGTCAGCACCGGCTCGAGATTCTCAACTCGGACCAAAAGTAAAGCTGTTCAAAGGGTAAAATCCTGGACGGCTTTTACACCTATCTCGAAAAAGATGAAAAAAACAACGACCCCCGCCATGTTTTCCGGGTGGAAGCACGGTGCGGTGCACGTATTGGGCGTAGAGTTCGATTATTTTTGCACCGACAAGGAATACGAGAACTATGATCTGCACGTGGTTTTCAAGTGGGGCGAACAAACGCACGCGCCTCGCGACGGCAAAGCGCGAGATAGCGGTGTTCTCTACCACGTCAACGGTCCGGACAACGTAGGGCCGCAGTCGATTGAATTCCAGATGATCGAAGGTGGTACTGGCGATATCATCCTGGTGGGCGAAACCAAGTTGACCGTGAAGGGTGAGACCAAGGACAAAGGTCGCTTCGACCGTTTCGGCAAAGGGCCCTGGAAAGACTCAAAGCACGCGGACCGCTGACCCCTGAATCCGCGATGGCGGGCGTCCTGTTTCGCGGTATCACCACGGCACAGATCGGTCATCCCGTCTTTCGGCAATTATGACGAAACTTCAACGTTTTTGACACCCAGCTTAGACAACGCTGCAGCCGTGCTTACTCCCGGCTCAATAAGGCCAACTCCTTAGCGCGTCGGGCGACCTCGGCCCGGTCCATTTCCCTGTATTTGGCTGGCAACAAACTCCGGCTGGTGCATTCCAAAACGGCGACCAAGCTCTGCATCTCGATCTCGGTGGGATAAGACGGTGGGATGAAATCATCGAGCGCCGATTTCAGATCGTCAACATCCATGACCGCATCATTCTCCAGCACCGACTTCATGCGCGCGCGGATGAGCACGGCTTCAATATCAGCGCCTGAGAGATCACCCGAGTGCTCCAGGAAAAACTTCTCGGCATCGGGCGACGGCAGATTGATACATGTCTTCTTCAACATGGCCCGCAGCATCGCCAGCCTCTCTTCGGTCGTTTCGGGATAGAACAACGCAATGTGCTCCTCGGCGCGCCCCTGCCGTTTCAAATCCACCGGCAGCAGGTCCGGGCGGCTAGTCAGCAGGAACCAGATCACTTTGCCGCGCAGTTCGGTGTTTCCCATGAATTGCGCGATCTGCGCAAACACGCGATTACTGACGCCGCTGTCGCCGGACATGGAACGGTTGCCCAACTGCGCATCGGCCTCGTCCACCATCACCGCAATCGGGCACATGGCGCGCAAAAGGTTCAGTACCCGTTCGAGGTTGCCCTCGGTCACGCCCTGCCACATGCTGCGAAAATTCTTGAGCATGACCACGGGGACGCCGATCTCGCCGGCGAAGCACGTGGTGAGAAATGTTTTGCCGGTGCCCACCGGGCCGCAGATCACGTAGCCCATGGGCAGCACGTCGGTGTGACCCGAGCGAATGGCCGCGGCGGCATTCTGCAGCTTCTTTTTGGCCTGTTCCTGCCCGGCCACCATCGAGAGATCGAACCGGCTTTGGACGAACTCGAGAAGCCCGCCCGATTCGGCTTCGATCAGCTCCTTTTTGCGTTGCGTGAGAAATTTCGTGGTGAGCGGCCGCTGGTTCTGGACGGCGTGTGAAGTGAGGCTCTGCAGTTGGAGGCGCTTGAGGCCTGCGCCGAGGTTGGCCAGCGCGGTGTCGGTTACGTCGGAACCCGGTGGCAGAGGCGCGGCAGCTAGTTGCGCGCGAATGAACTGCAGCCGCTCGCCTTCATCTGGCAAAGGAATCTGAACCGAAGCCACCCCCGGACTCTGCACGATGCCCTGATTCAATTCGATCTGGTTTTCCGCGATCAGACAGATGGTGATATCCGCTCGCAAGAATTCCGGATTCTGCGCCCAGCGTTTCAGAATGACCAGCGCGTTCCGGTCCTCGGCGGACATGCCGGAAACATCGCCGGCGGGTGCAATGGTCTCGGCAAAGTCGATGATCAGGGCGATCTTTTTGCCATCCGCGATGCGGAGCCGGAGGTAGTTATCCAGGATGTTCAGAACGCCGTCGGGATTACGCGGCAGGCATTGCGAATAGTTGGTTTGATGAAAGCTGTCGTACCCGGAAAGCGCATTGCGAAAATCCGCTTGCATGTCGGGACGGGCGAAGCTCAAGCCGCCGCCGCGGTCGTAAGTCAACACCAGGTCGCGCCGGCCGAACAGGCCTTGCTGTAGGAACGCAAGAAGCGGCACGTAGTCGGTCGAGCCGCCGCGCTCGAGCGGCACTAAATCCTTTACGCTGCCATAAAGAACAAATACGGAAAGCGTGCGCGAGTAGTACTTTTCGGAAAGCGATTGGGCCCAATCGGGCATCTGCGTGGAAGCGGGGGTCGTGGTTGACATCAGTTCAGTTCCGGACCCGGTTCCTCGCCGCCGCTCCGCTACCCGTGTTGTCGGTATCGGAAGGCATGGGCGCAATCCCGCTCATGTCGGGAACATTCTCGAAGATGTTTTCGACTTCGCGGACCGTCTCCTCGGTCTGTTCGACGTCGTGAACCAGGCCCTCCAGATGATCGGTCAGTTGCTGGGGATCGCGCATGGTGACCGACTGATCGCGGACCAGTCCGAGCACGTCCTCGACCGCGGCGCACTGCGCATCAATCACTTCGCAGTTCTCGCGAATTTTCTTGAACTTCTCGATTCGCTTGTTCAGGATCTCGATGCGCTTGCCGTTGATCTCCTGCACCTTGCCCGTCTCCGATTCCTGCGTTTTTTGAAGTTGTGACAGTTCCCGCTGAACGGCGTTGAGATCGGTGGTTCGCAAGTATTCACGATGCTGCCACGCCGAGTGGAGCAGCCTCAGATAAGCCTGAAGCAGGCCCCCCAGCTTGTCTTCCATCTGCTGTGCGAAGATTTGCGAAGTGGAGGAGAGGCGGCTGTAATTTTCGCTAATGCCCCGGCAGATCTTATCCAGGTCGGCATATCGCAGGCGCATCTCCGAAGGAATTTCCTGGAACATAGCGCTGAGCCGCCGGTCATGAACGCGTTTCTCTTCCGCGTATTTCCAGGACCGGACCAGACGCTGAAACCGGCTGTTCTGCGGGACCAGGGACAGGTACATCAGCTCTAGTCCGGCGCCCAGCAGCAAGGGCAGAGCGCTCCCTGAGACCAGAGCGAAGCCGGTTATGCCGGCCAGGGTGATCCAGTTGTATTGGAGTTTCGCGGCCTCTTTGACGTAATTGATCTCGGACTTGGTCGAATCGTCCTGCGACATCAAACGCTCACTCTCACGTGACCCTTTCCGGGCGCGCGCCGCAAGCAAGTGAGCACATGCTCTTGCATTTCATGAAACTCCGCGGTCTGTCTGACCGCCGGATCCCGCGGACGCCCGAAAGGAACCGGGATATCTTCCATAATGGTACCGGGTCGGGCGCTGAAGATGAAAACGCGATCCGCAAGATAAATCGCTTCATCTACATCGTGCGTCACAAATAAAATCGTACTGGCGGTTTCATCCCAAACGCGAAGCAGAAGCTGCTGCATGTCGCTGCGGGTTTGGGCGTCCAGAGCGCCGAACGGCTCGTCCATCAGGACGACCTGCGGACGGTTGGCCAGCGTGCGCGCGATGGCGACGCGTTGCTGCATTCCGCCGGACAGTGTGTCGGGATAAGACTTCGCGAAGCCCGCGAGACCAACGCCTTCGATGAGGTGATCGACGATTTGCTGGCGCTCCGCAGCCGGCACTCCATTGATCTTCGGACCGTAGGCAATGTTGTCGGCGACTGTCAGCCAGGGAAACGACGTGTACTTCTGAAAGACCATGCCGCGATCGCGGCCCGGACCGTCGACCGGTTTACCGTTCACCAGTACCTGACCGCTGTCGGGACGGTCCAGACCGGCGATCATTCGCAGCAGCGTCGATTTTCCGCAACCCGAAGGGCCGAGCAACACCCGGAATTCACCAATGTCGCGACCCTGCGCCGAGAAGGCATCTTCAACCTCGAAGCTTACCTTGCGCAGCGCCTCGATGCAGGTTCCCTGCGCGCCCGTAAAGCTGCGGGATATTTCGCGAACGCTGATCTTAATTGGATTCGGCATGGGCTTGCGTTTTCACTGGAGCGCCGGTGGCCACCGCCGCAACCGGTTCAGAGGCCGGGCGCGACACCCTGCGCCAGGGAAATAGCCGGGACTCCAAAAATGTCAGCAGAAACCGAAACAGGAACGCCGCAAGGCCGATGGCGATAATGCCAGCATACACACGTTCGAAATCGAGCACCTTGCGCGCCGCTTCAACCATGTAGCCCACGCCTTTGCGCGCATTCACCATTTCCGCCAGGATCACGTAGGTCCAGCCGATATCGTAGAGGATGCGGAATGAACCGAAGATCGGCGGAAAAGATGCGCGGAACAACAGCCACAGAATGTTACGCCGCTTTGCGCCCAGTGTCCACGCCGTTTCGAGCAGACTGTCGTCCACTTTGTTGACTTCCTCGACCACCACGGCCAGCAGATAAAAGAACATGCCGAACCAGAGGAACGCTACCTTCATCGACTCTTCCATCCCAAACAAGGCGATGAAGGCCGGTAGGAACGCAGTGATGGGCATGGAACGCATGGGGGCGGCCACCGGGTTAACCAGATCGTGCACCCACCGGAAACTGCCCATGAGCAGACCCAGCGGAATAGCGATAACGGCGCACCACGCGAACGCCTGGGCAATGCGCCACCAGCTCTGCAAAACATTTCCCAGCAGGTCGTACTCGGTCCAGAGCCGGCCGAACGCCTGCATAACCCCCATGGGGCGTGGCAGTGAAAATGGCGGCAGAATGTCCCAGTGCGTGAGGCCAAACCAGGCGATGACAACCGTCAACCACGCGGACACAGCCAAGATCAGCCGCGTACGCCGCGAGAGATCTTTCCGGATTGTGAGCAGGTCAGGCACTTAGTAGGGTGGCCCCCCTGGTCCGCAGCCGGCCCCTTGGCCGGCTTACTCCAGTTTGAGAAGTTCGCGCCATTCTCTTGACTACCATAATTGCCCTTCTATCGCCGCCGCCTTCCGCACTGGTATGAAATCGGCCAGCCTGTGTTTCTGACTTGGCGTCTTTCGGGCAGTTTGCCGATGAAATGAATCGACGCTTCCCAGGTGCGACCGTGAACGCCGGGCGGGCGTTTGCCGCACTGGATCGGCTGTTGGATGAGGGGGGCGGTACGGCCCGCTCTATCTTCGGCAGCCGGCGATCGCCGGGATGGTGGTGCAAGCGATTCACTATAACGCCCGACTCCTGAAGCACTATACCCTGCACGCATTTGCACTCATGCCAAATCATGTTCATTTGCTCGTGACCGTCTTGGTTCCCGTTCCCCGGCTGACAAGATTCCTGAAAGGAATCACCGCCAAACGAGCAAACCAGATGTGAGGACTCATCGGCAGACCTTTTTGGCTAGAGGAAAGTTACGACAGGCTAGTGCGGGGTCAAAAAGAGCTTGAGCAGATCCGGCTCTACATCGAGCAGAATCCGACCCGGGCGGGTTTGGTGCGAGAAGCACCAGAATATCGCTGGTCAAGTGCGGGATGGGGCGACCGGGGGTCCGCGGGACCACAGATTATGCATAATTACCCCGCTGGATTCGGGTACACCTTGATATCTGTCCGCCGGTTCTTCTCCCTGCCCTCAGGGGACGAATTGTCGGCAACTGGCCGGTCTGGGCCGTTGCCGACCGTGCGCATGCGTGTCGTTGGGAATCTGTATTTTTCGACCAGATACTGCTTCACGGCTTCGGCGCGTTCCCGCGAAAGCTGGACATTGTGCGCGTGCGAGCCGGACGCGTCGGTGTTGCCGTCGATGTCGACCACTGTATTTTCGTAGGCTTTCATGAAGCTGCCGATCTCATCGACAACGGCGCGCGAGTCGAGACCCATCTTCGCCGAGTTGGTTTCGAAGTAAATGGACCGGCGCTGGGTGGCAATCGGCACCGCGCCTTTCGAGGGTTCCTTGTATTCAATCGGCGTTTCCGAAGAAGCACTTGAGAATTTGCCGCTCAGCGGATCGAGGAAGCGGCGGTCCACGCTCGACTCCGGATCGGAGTTGCGCTTGATGACGCGCTCTTCGCGGTACATTTCCTGGGCCATCTTGAAAATATTGTTGTAGTCGGAGTCCGCGCCGCGCGTGCCGAAGAAAGATTTGTTATCGGCATAGTCGGCGAGCTTGACGCCGCCCAGCATGCTTTTAGCGAGGTCCTCGGGAATGTTGAAATCCTTGATGGTGCCGATCAAGGTGTACGCGCGGTTGGGCTGCGCTTTGATGAATTCGACGCCTTCGAGCCAGCCCTCAGCCAGCTTCACAACGGCCTGAGGGCAGCGCGATGCGAAGCGATCGCTGACCACGAGAATATCGGCGATCAACCGGTTGGCAATGCGCGTGTCATAGATTTTCTTCGATCCGGAGCGCTTGGTGACGGCATCGCTCATGTCCGGGTCCCAAGCCACGGCGGCATCCACTTTTTGCTGCGCAAACAGTGTCGCAGGCTCGATACCGTCTTTGGTATGTACAGCCTTGGAGAAGATCTCGCGACGCTGATCGGTGCTGAGCCCCGAGCTTTTCAGGCCGTTCCACAGCAGGAAATGCGAAGGCGTGTAAGGCGCGAACGCTACCGTCTTGCCCGCCAGGCCTTCGATGCTGTTGATACCCTGCTTGCCAATCACGCCATCGGCGCCACGCGACCAATCGACCATGAAGAATGCGTGGGAGCCGAATCCTTTGTCCTGAAGCTGAGCGTAGTCTTTGGCCCACACGTCGGCGGTTGTGAGCATGACGTCGACATTGTTGGTAGCGAGCGCTGCGGCGCCTTCGGTCCAGTCATCTACGATTTTGAAACTGACCTTGAGACCCTTCTTGTCATAGATCGAACCGCCCGCGGTATCGAGACCGCCATTGGCGACGAGGCCGGCGGCGCACCCCACCCAGATATTGACGCGCACGCGCACGTTGTTGCAATTGGAGTCGGCTGCCGCCGCAACCGGCAGCACCAGGGGCTTGGATGTGTCGACACTTCCGCCCGGCGTCGTATCGGAACGTGAGCCGAACTTTCCCCGCAGGTTCACAATCCCGTACTTGTCGAGGCTATAGCCGACCAAGCCCAGCCCGATCAGGAAAATGAGAAACCATCCGCCCTTCTCGATTTTTACGGCCATGATCCTAACAGTGGTCAGTTTGCCATCACTGGCTTCTGACCTCTCCCCTTTTTACGTGCTCTTCTGAGCTTCGCGTGTTCCGATTGTCTTCTGCGCCGCCTCAGGGGCCGCCTGAGATGGCATCAATCCCATTTCCACCTTGAATTGCTTCACCAGTTCGTTGGCGCGCATCTTCTCCGCTTCTTCCTCGATCTTGATCTTTTGCTGATCCACGTTGCCTAGAGCCATCTCCATGCGAGCTTCGTTCAGCGCCGTGCTTTCCTCGATCTTGCGCACCATCTCGTCATGGGTGGCACTGATGCCGGTGACTTCAAACTGTTCCATCACATCGGCGACTTTCTTCTGCCATTGCGAGCGGCGGTAGTCGGCGATGGCATTGAGGGCCTCGCGTGTCTTACGTTCTTTCTCCATCAGGAACGCTTTTTTCACGGCCATGGCTTTGTCGAATGCCGCGTGGGCGGTCTCCAACTGGCCCTGGGTGCGGGCCAGAGCACCGCGGACCTGTTCGAGTTGCACTGCAAAACTGCCGGCCAGATCGTCTCGCCCGCCCTGGATGGCTGCCTTGACCTTGGAAGTGAGGTTGTTGATGTCGGTCTTGTATTTCGCTTCTTCTCGTTCGAGCAGGGTCGCATTGGCCTTGACCATCGCAATGCTGTCGTTCATACGTGGAACCTGGTCATTCATGTCGCGAATGTTCTGTTCAAGAATCAGTTCCGGGTTTTCCGCGACGGAGATGAAGAACCCGAAAAAAGAACGCATCATGCGTGAAAGCCGTCTAAACATAAGGACTTCCTCTCCTTGCGGCTGCTAAGCCCTAGGGTTTCGGGGCAGATGGCTTAGTGGGTGCTTGGGCTCCGCGCGACGCAGCCGCAACGCCGCCGGTCGTAATCGGATTCTCCACGACAAAATAAGATACGGAATCGGAGATTTTTTGTTCCTCTTGCTGCTTCTGCAGCCGCCATCCGTAGAAACGCTCTTTCTCCTTAGCCACTTCGTCCTTGTTGGCCTGGATGCGAGCTTTATGCTCCTCGGTCAGACGGTCGAGCTCGGCTTGGATCTGAGCGTCTTCCTGCGCCTTACGCGCTTCCAGCTCATCCAGAGCCTTCTGCTGCACCCGTTCGAAGCCGTCCAGAGCGCGATCGCGCTTGACAGCGTCTTCGACAACCTCTTCGATCTTCACACCGGCAGCATCCAGTGCCAATAAGATGGAACTCTTCTTCACTTCCGCGGGAAGCGTACGGATACGCTCGCTCTGCAGCATGTCAGCGATCTTCATAATCGTATAGCCATGCGGCGGCGGTTGAATTTCCGCGGCACGATAGATCTCATCGAACCCGGCCGCGGCGCTCACCGGAGCGGTGAATGTTGGCTCTGCTGCGACCGACGAGGCGATCTCTGCCACGCTTTGGGCTGCAGTACGAGGCGTTCGAGCCGTGTCTTCAGCGGTGCCGCCCGCGCCCGGAGGGTCGAGCGAGACAAACACGTTGTACCATTTTTTGCTGATAACAGCCTCGATCGTCCGACAGTTTATCATGGACGGCCCGTGACCGTGGCGGCAGCATGAATCTTTGGCGGCGATTGAGAAGAATCTGAAGTTTCGTGGTATCACCACGCGACCGAGCGGTCATCCCGTCTTTCGGCAATTATCACGAACTTCAACGTTTTTGACGGTAGTGTCCTAATTTGAAAAGGTTATCCGCTGATACTGGCATGGACCGCACCCCTGATCCACGCTGAGACCGTCTGATTGTTGGCCTTTGCCGCCAACTCTACCGCTTTCAAGTCTTCCCATGAAAAGCGCACTGGCACAATTCTCCCCTTTGCCTCACCTTTTGGGAGCCGGGGCCGCCCAATTTTCTTCCGGGTTTTAATCTGTTGGCTCAAGGCTTCTAAACTCCTGCACGATTGCGGCGCGTACAGCATCACGAGCCGATTGGATCGGATGCAAATGCAAAACGGTAACATGGCGACGCGGATGCTTGGGGTCGTCTGTATCGTGCACCCATGCATATAGCTTTGTCGCCTTAGGGTGGCCGATTATTTCAAAAACCTCAACAACGCCAGTCCAGACGGTCTTCCCCTGGTGCGTTTCCTTTATCGGAACACTCTCAATGTGCTTGGATTCGACGCTATGGAGCTTTTGGATCACGTCCCGCAGTTCCTCAATGTTGGTCATGCGGCTGCTGCCTGTACGAGATCTCCAACGCTCCAGAATGAAGACTCGACGCCAGCTGCCATCGCTGGAGTACAACGCAACGTGTTATGACGACGAACAAAGTTGTAATAAGCGAAGTGAAGACCGACCGCAGCTTCAAAGTTCTCCAGTTTCTTGCTAAAGGTCATAATCCGGCGTACCGGCGATGATTTTCTTTTCAGACGAAACAAACTCTGGTGCACTGTATCGGCGATTGTTGCTCACTTCCTCATGGCCATACGTTTTGATGATCTGGGCGTAATCTACGTTCGCGCCGAAAGCTTTCTCTATAGCGTCTACGTATGCCCTGAGGCCATCCGTGGAAATCTGCACCCGATTCTTCATCCGTCCAGAGATATCCCCTACAAAGGCGGTCGCCGTGGCATTGTCGCGCTTGCCCACTTTGAACGCAGGAACCAGTTTCGTATCGGCGTCAATTGCGCAGAACGTCCAAACATCGCCCATACTTGGATCGTCGAAAGGTCGCACCCGCTTTTCCTTCTTGCCAATAAAGCCCCAAATTTCGTCCATCTCCAGACGGTTACAGGATAGATTGCGCATTTTCTCGTCCATGAGGGCTGCGCAACCATGGCCAACGCGGACGCCGAGCCGCATGATCGTGTCACGGTGAACGCCGGTTATGCGCTCGATTGAACGAATGCTGGAACCTTCGCACAGCGAAGCAATAATCGCGATTTGCTTGTCTGCGCTGAGTATGTTCGCCATGTAGTTATTGTAATACGAAAACCTGCGGGATGGCAATAGTTTTTGTGATACATTTAATCCTTGCCATTCCGAGGAGTGATATGTCTTCTCCTGTTCGTTGCCGTTCCACCAGTCCCAGGGCAAACGTCCGATCAGTCCACTAACAAGAGCGGAAATCCAAAAGGTGGCAGCCGTGGACAAAAGCAACCAGCCAAACAGATCTCGCCGCCCTTTGCGCCCAATCCTGTCACCACCCCAGACACCCAACGGAGCCGAACTGAGCAAAAACAGAGCGACAATCCAGTATCCATATCGACGGTCAAACCGCTCGATGTCCGCTCCGATGTCCAGAAAGATTGGATGGACAAACTCGGTTGGTTTTTTACTGCGGTCCTCGTGCTCATTGGCGGGGCTGGCGTATACGCCGCAATTCGGACGCTCCGCGCCATCGAAAGACAAGCCGATCTCATGGAGCGACAAGCAACCGAAGCACGGGACTCCGCTACTCATCAGGCGCTGGCTGTTCAGGCTTCTATAGCTGAGGCCACGCGGGCTGCCGGGGTCATGGAGAGGGTCGCTGCTGCTATGGCGACCAGCGCGGAGTCGGTTCGGGAGAGCGTGACCATCAGTAAGGACATCGCCACCACGCAGAAGTTCGCCACGGAGCTGCAAAGCAGGGCCTATTTGTCTGTCTTCTTTGATTCCGCTATTTATCAGGACGTTAACCACGTATTTGAGGCCACTGCGGTTATCAGGAACCACGGGAACACTCCCGCTTACGATGTCGTCTTCAAGGCCACTGCGCAGATCGTTCCGGTGCCATTCCCTGAAGACTTTGCCTACCCGTTGCCAGACGACAGCGCCGGAGGAAGCGTCAGTCTGATCGCTCCAGGAGCAACAAAACTTGTGCATCGCGCCGTGGCTGAAAGAATACCAGACAACGAGGTAGATACCGTCAAACGCGGAGGGCCACCACGATCTTTCGCAATGTGGGGAATCGTAAACTATCGGGACGCCTTCAATAAGACTAGGCACATCAAGTTTGCGTTCACCGTTTACTGGCAGCCATGGGTTGCCGGAATGGAAAAAGACAGAGATGGGAATCTTAGGCCAGAGCCACAGTACAGCCGTGACACGGCACATCATAATGAGGCCGACTAGCATAATCAGGGATGCCACCGAGGCCGTTAATCGGCAACGTTGACAAATTAGGACACTACCTTTTTGACACCCAGCTTGACAAGCTTGACAGCCAGCTTAGACAACGCTGACTCCTGCGTGCGATAATCGCTCTCGCAAAATGTCCCTGGTTACCCGCATTGGGCTCGTTTGTTCCACGATTTTAGCGGTCGTTTTCATGGCTCTTATCATTTTTTCGTGCACGCGGCGCGAGCATCCGGACGCTCCCTCGCTATCAGCGGATCAATCTCTCGAGAGCATGCGGATCGACTCTAACTTTCACGTTGAGCTCTTTGCCAGCGAACCTCTGGTCTACGATCCGGTTGAAATCGTTTTCGACGAAAACGGACGAGCCTTTGTCGCTGAGATGTTGGATTACCCTGAGGACCCGCCCGACGGCCAGCCCGCCCGGTCGCGCATCATCATGCTCGAGGATACTGATGGAGACGGCAAGGCTGACCGTCGCACGGTATTTGCCGAACACGTCCTTGAAGTAAGCGGCTTGCAGCCTTGGAAAGGCGGACTCGTCGTCACCAGCGCGCCAGATATTTTGTTTCTCAAAGATACCGACGGCGATGGCAAGGCGGACGTTCGCGAGGTTCTCTACACAGGGTTTCCCAAGGTGAATCCTGAAGCTCGCATCACCAATCCCCGCCTGGGAATCGATAACTGGATCTATTGCTCGAACGACGGCTCCGATGGCCGCATCACTGCGCCCGGACATCGCAACCATCCTCCGGTACTGGTGCGCGGCGCCGATTTCCGCTTCAATCCGCTCACCGGCGCAGCCGAGCCCGTCTCCGGTCCGGCGCAATTCGGGCAGACCTTTGACGATTGGGGCAACCGGTTCATCACCCAGAACACGACTCACATCCGGAATACCGTGATTCCGATGCAGTACCTGATCCGCGCGCCGCTGCTAGAGGTCAGGCAGGTGGCCCAGGACATCTCCGATCACGGCCGGCCTTCGGGGCCCATTTACCCATTGACTCACCCGCAGCATTGGAGAGTGCAGCGCACTCGCTTACGGCAGCAGCGGTACAACGAAAATCAGCTCAACATTACGGAACAGGTCGGCGGCTGGTTCACGGCGGCTAGCGGGGGCACCATTTACAGCGGCGATGTTTTTCCGAAAGAGTATTGGGGAAACGACTTCACCGGCGACGTCAGCGCCAATATGGTGCACCGCGATGTTCTCATACCGGACGGCGTCAGCTTCACGGCGCATCGCGCGCGGGATAAGGTCGAGTTCCTGGCATCCACCGACATGTGGTTCCGTCCCTGCAACTTCGCCAATGCGCCCGACGGCAATCTTTACATGACGGACATTTATCGCGAGTTCATTGAGACACCGGAATCAATTCCCGAGGAGATCAAGAGATTCATGAATTTCTGGAGCGGTGCGGACAAGGGGCGCATCTACCGCATCGTTCCCAACCACCCGCTCCGCATGCGCAGTCTCAAAGTAAACCTGGCGAGCGCGAGCACGCCTGAGTTGGTCCAGCAGTTAACGCTCACCAACGGGTGGCACCGCCAGACGGCGCAGCGCTTATTGATCGAGAGGCAGGACAGGGCCGCCATTCTGCTGCTGAAAGAACTTGCGCAAAAGAGCGATTTTCCGCAAGCCCGGGTGCATGCGCTCTGGACTCTCGAAGGATTGTCGGCGCTTGAGCCGCCTCTAGTGATTGCGGCGCTCAAAGATCCGAATGCTTCGGTGCGCGAGCATGCTTTGCACCTTGCAGAAAAGTTTCCAATCTCGAAGCCCGTAGTCGACACCGTGCTGGCGCTCGGAAGCGATCCTGAACCACGCGTTCTGTTCCAGCTCTGTTTTACGCTGGGACAGTTGAAGGATCCGCGCGCTCTGGTGGCGCTCACGGACCTCGCACGTGTACGCGGGGGTGACTCCTGGTTCCGTGTGGCGATGCTCAGCTCGCTGAATGACAATGCCTCCGACTTCTTTCATCTGTTTCTGTCGCGCAATAGATTCACGCTGAATCCGGTCTTCTTGAACGAGCTGGCTTCGCTGATCGGCGCCAAGCATGATCCCGCTGAGATCCGGAGATTTCTGGCTGTAGAACAATTGCTTATTCCACAGCAGCCCAATGAAGGGGCCGCCGCCTTGTTCGGGCTCGGCAAAGGCCTGAGGTTGGCCGGCGTGCATGACCTGTTCGTGGATGGTGCTGAGCCCAAACTGGCGCAGTTTCTCAACAATCCATCGGAAACTGTTCAGAGAGCAGCGTGGGGTATCGCGCAACATCTCAAACTCTTTGCCTTGGTCGAGCGCGCCATGCACGATGGCGCAGCTACGGATTTGCCGGTCGCGCGGCGGGCGGCGGCGATTCGAGCGCTGCGCAGCGGACAGTTTGCCGGCGTACAGCCGGTTCTCAGCAAGATTCTCGGATCGAATCCTCCGGTTGACATACAGACGGCAGCCATCGAGTGCCTTTCGGCGTTCAATGATCCAGCGGTTGCACAGGTTTTGCTGGCGGATTGGAAAACGTACAGGCCGGAGGGCCGCAAAGATGTGATCGCGGCGTTGTTGAACCAGCATCAGCGCCTGCCTGTATTGCTCAAAGCCGTTGAAGACGGCCAGATCGAAGCCGCCGCCGTCGATATACCGGCCCGCTCGAGACTGATGGACGATTCCGATCGTGCGATCGCGCAGCGCGCCCGGAAATTGTTTCAGGACCAGTCCTCCGACAGGGCGAAATTAGTTGAGAGCTACCGCGACACGCTGCAATTGAGTGGCGACGAAGCTCGCGGGAAGAAAGTGTTCGATACCAATTGCGCGCGCTGTCACATGCCGCGGCTGCAGGGCGGGCGCGTGGGCCCCGATCTTTCCGGTGTGAATAACAAGAGCAAGGAAGAACTGCTGACGTCGATTCTGAATCCGAGCTACGCCATCGAGCCGCGATATGTACACTACATTGTTACCGCCACGGATGGGGAAATCCACGATGGCGTGATCGCTAATGAAACGCCGGGTGCTATCACTTTGCGGGGAGGCACCGAGGCCGGCGATGAAACCATCCTGCGCAAAAATATCAGAGATATCCGCGCTTCGAGCGTCTCACTGATGCCGGAAGGGCTGGAAAAATCAATGAGCCGCCAGGATCTGGCGGATGTGATCGCTTACCTGCGAGCCGGATTATAGGTGAGGCAGTCCGCTCGCAGGAATGCAGGCCCGCAGGCGGAAGCATACACCACTACAGGCAGGAAGGCCTATTCCACAGTGCTACTTATACTTACCGGGCCGCTTTCTGCTCCGATTTCGGTTCCAGCTTCGGCGCCGGCACATCGGCCCAAGCGTGCTTGCTCGAACTCTCCAGCACTTTGTCCAGGATCTGGAGCTGCCGCAACCCGTCCACGAACTGCGCATATTCCACCGCTGCGGAGCGGTCTGCGACCGTCCTGTAGAAGCGCCGGAAGACCTGTTTGAACGTGTCGTCGTAACCTTCGCTGTGGCCGCCGGGCAGGTCCGCATATGACCGGGCCTTTTCATGCAGAAGCGACGGGTCCTTGACGATCACCTGGTTGGGACTGTTGCGCTGGCCCAGCCACAATTCGTCCGGTTTTTCCTGGTCCCACGCGGCTGAACCTTTCGTGCCGTAAATCTCGATCGCGAGCCGGTTCTTTCGCCCCGCTGAAACCTGGCTGACGGTGAAGGCTCCTCGGGTCCGATCGCCCAGCCGCAGCAGCACGGCCGCATAGTCCTCGGTATCGATCGGCACGACATCGTAATCCTCGGGCTTGCTCATCTTGCCGGCGAAGGTCTCGATCGAGCCCTTGGGCCGCTTGCGCGTCTTATGGAATGTCTGTAAATCGGCGCACACAGACGTGATCCTCAATCCCGTCACGTGCTCGATCATGTCGCACCAATGTGTGCCGATGTCGGCGAATGCGCGTGAGCGCCCGTTCGCGCTCGAGTCGATACGCCAGTTCCAGTCCGTGTCGTAAAGCAGCCAATCCTGGGAGTAGGTGCCTTGCACGCAGTAGATGTCTCCCAGTTCGCCGGCTTCACGCATCCGCCGGATGTGCTGCACCATGGGGTAGTAGCGCAAGTTATGGAAGGTGCAGTTCGCCAGGTTCTTGGCGCGCGCCAGGTCCACCATCTGCTGCGCCTCTTCGACTGAGGTGGCCAGAGGTTTTTCACAAAGCACGTGCTTGCCGGCTTCGAGAGCCGCTTTGGCCATGGGGAAGTGCAGCGCGTTGGGCGTGCAGACATGCACGGCGTTGATTTCCGGGTCTTTCAACAACGTGCGGTAATCGCCTGTGGAACGCTCGACTCCCAGCTCGTCCGCAAACTTCCTGGCCTTCTCTTGGCTCGAAGCGGCAATTGCCGCCACCTCCACATTGCCCACGCGGCGAATGCCCTCGGTGTGCACCCGCCCCATGAACCCAGTTCCCAAGACCGCTGTTTTTATTTTGCGCATGTGACGTTTCCGAATCGACTAATGTAACGCAAACCATCGTGCTTTGGTAGCGCGGCGGGTTACCGACGCCGAATACCCGGTTGGCGTCTGTTATTCTAATTTCAAGGGCGCATTTCTCGCATGCGGAACGATTACCGATTTCGAGCTACCGGCTACTCCTGGTCTGCGTACTTCCCGCTGGGCGTGAAGTGGCTGCTCATTTCCAACACCGCCATCTTCGTACTGTGCTTCCTTTTTCCGTCGAGAAGCGTTTTTCAGTGGTTTTCGCTCTCGCCTGAAATGGTACTGAAACAGTTCGCGGTCTGGCAGCTCGTCACGTACATGTTCCTGCACGGGGGTATCGGCCACATCCTGTTCAACATGCTGGCGCTCTGGATGTTCGGCATGGACCTGGAGCGCGACTGGGGCACCAGGCGCTTCCTGAAGTATTACTTTCTATGCGGCATCGGCGCCGGCCTTTGCGACGTACTGGTGAACGCCGCGATGGGCAACTTCAATACGCGCACCATCGGATCGTCGGGCGGCATCTACGGACTGCTTCTGGCTTTCGGAGTGCTCTATCCGGACCGCATCGTCCTGATCAGCTTCCTGTTTCCCATCAAGGCCAAGTACTTTGTGATGATTATCGGCGGGATCGCGTTTCTAAACTCGGTGAACAACGCCGGAAGCGGCGTGAGCAACGTGGCGCACCTGGGCGGCATGCTCTTCGGGTACCTCTACCTGCGCATGGGCTTCCTACGGTTGGATGCGGGCAAGCTGATACAGCGCTACCAGGAATGGAAATTACAGCGCGCCAAGAAGAAGTTCCAGGTCTACATGCGTAAACAGAATAAACGCGGGCCCTGGGTAAATTAGGTTGCGCGCCTCGGACGCGGCCATACCGACTTACCGCGATATACTTGGAATTAATTCTCTGACTTTAAGATCGGCTTGTCATGGTTGAAATGAACATCATCTGGCTTCGGGTAGCGGCCGGGCTGTACTCGCTGGGTCTGCTGGATTCCATCTTCACCATCATCCGGCGGCGGGCTCAGTTATTTAGGTTCGCGCTCGGCGCTTTTTCTCTTGGTGTGATCTTTCACCTGGTCTCCATTGTGGAGCAAGGGATAGCCATCGGACGTTTTCCGGCCAGCGGATTTTATGAATCGATGTCGCTTTGTGCATTTTTGATCGCGGCATTATTTCTGTTCATATTTTGGCGCTACCGGCTGGAAAGTCTGAGCGTCTTCATCTTCCCCCTGGCGTTCGTGATGGCGCTGGTCGCATCGTTGGGCGGCGGTCCGGTACCGAACACTTGGGCTAGCCAAACGGTTCGGAACGCATGGCTCATTACTCATGTGGTATTAGTATTGCTTGGATACGCAGCGCTGTTGTTCACTGCCGTGGCCGCCGTTCTTTACCTGTTACAGGAACGCGAGCTGAAGCGTAAAAAGCCGCGAAGTTTCTCTCATCGTCTTCCGCCGCTCGGTACGCTCGACGAACTCATCACCAAGTTCATGGGCGTGGGCTTTGTGTTGATCACTCTGGCCATTGTGGTGGGCAGCATGTGGGCCTTTGTGGAATTGGGGACACGTTGGATTGCCGATCCTAAGATCGGCATTTCATTCGCTACCTGGGGCATCTATCTGGCAATGGTGTTCCTACGCATCTCGGCGGGATGGCGCGGCAGAAAGGCGGCGATACTGGCGATCACAGCCTTGGGTTGCTGCGCGCTCACCTGGGTGGCCCACGCCCAATTGCCGAATGCGTTGATGCGATGAAACTCCTGATCACCGGGGTCAGCCATAAGACCGCGCCGGTCGAACTTCGGGAAAAGCTGGCTTTCGCCGAAGGAATTCTGCCGCACGTTCTAGCGGACTTGACGGCCCGCGAAGGCATATCGGAAGCGGTGATTCTCTCTACGTGCAATCGCGTCGAGATCATCGTCAGTGCGGCGGACCAGACCGACCCCGCGGCGGCTATCGATTCGTTTCTCTACGAAACGCGAGGCGTCTCGCCCACCGCGCTGAGCCCCTGCATTTACCGTCACGAAGGACACGACGCCATTCATCACCTGTTCCGTGTGGCGTCAAGCCTGGATTCCATGGTGGTGGGAGAGCCGCAGATTCTGGGTCAGCTCAAAACCGCGTACGCACACGCAAAAGCACAGAACTGTCTCAGCGGCCTGCTGGACAGCATCCTGACACGGGCATTCAACGTGGCCAAGCGAGTGCGCACCGAAACGGGAATTGGGCAGATGGCGGTTTCGGTGAGTTACGCGGCAGTCGAATTGGCGCGCAAAATTTTCGGTTCGCTCGAGGGCCGAACCATCATGATCGTCGGCAGCGGCAAAATGTCGGAACTGGCAGCCCGGCATCTGCGCCGCTCCGGCGCCTCGCATATCTTCGTTACCAATCGAACTTTTGAGCGCGCTCAGGAACTGGCCACGCTGTTTCAGGGCACTCCGGTCGAGTACACGCGCTTTATGGGCATGCTGCCTGAAGTCGATATTCTGCTCGCCTCGAGCGGCACACCACATCACATCCTCAGCAAGGAGGACATGCAGCGCGTCATCAGCGCCCGGCGCAACCGGCCCATGTTCCTGATTGACATCGCGGTGCCGCGGAATATTGATCCCGCGGTCAA
Source organism: Acidobacteriota bacterium (assembly GCA_003223115.1). GTDB lineage: Bacteria > Acidobacteriota > Terriglobia > Bryobacterales > Bryobacteraceae > QHXW01. The sequence goes on along the minus strand of QHXW01000089.1, from coordinate 37,130 downwards.
TGGCATCGATAACGTCTTCCTCTACGATATCGATGACCTTCAGGAAGTGGTCAACTTGAATTTGCGCGAGAGGCTCAAGGAAGCCGACCGCGCTGAGGCCCTGGTCGCCGAAGAAGTGGAACGCATGATGGCCCGCCTCAAGGTGCAGGAGGTGGCGCCCACCATCGTCAGCTTGCAGGAACAACTGGAGCAGATCCGGACGGCGGAGTTGGAACGTACGCGAAGGAAATTCGGCCACCTGACGCCGCAGCAGGAGGAAGCTCTCGAGTCCCTGACGCGCGCGATCATCAATAAAATCGCGCATGGGCCGATTTCTGAGCTGCGCAGCCAGGCCGGACAACCTGAAGGCGTCCATATAGTCGCTACCATCCGCCGTGTGTTCCACTTAAAAGACTGACATGCTGGTGATCGGCTCGCGCGGCTCGCAGCTTGCGCTCTGGCAGGCTCGTTGGATTGCATCCCGGCTGGCGGAACGCGGTTGTGAAACGCGGATCGAAATCATCAAGACCACCGGCGACAAAATTACCGATGTGCCGCTGGCCAAGGTCGGGACCAAAGGACTGTTCACCAAGGAAATCGAAGAAGCGCTGCTCGAGGGACGCATCGATCTGGCTGTACACAGCTTGAAGGACCTTCCAACGGAGCTGCCTGTGGGACTCGTCATCGGCGCCATCCCCGAACGCGAAGATCCACGCGACGCCCTAGTAGGCAGTAAGCTCGATGAGCTCCCTGCCGGGGTGACAGTTGGCACCAGTTCGCTCCGCCGCGCGGCGCAACTGCGCAAGATGCGGCCAGACCTGGTGATGGAGTCGATTCGCGGCAACCTAGAGACACGATTGCGCAAGCTCGACGAGGGACAGTATCGCGCCATCGTGCTGGCCTCAGCCGGTCTGACGCGGCTGGGGTGGGCGCACCGCATTAGCCAGGTTCTGGAGCCGGAAATCATGTGCCCTGCGGTCGGTCAAGGCGCGCTGGCGGTTGAAACCCGCGAGTCGGGTTATGCGAAAGAAACCTGCCAAAGCCTGGATCACACCGCAACTCGGGCAGCGGTTACTGCCGAGCGTGCAGTACTGGCTGCGCTGGGCGGCGGCTGTCAGGTGCCCATCGGCGCGTATGCCGAAGTTCAGGACGAGACGCTGCGTCTGATTGCGGTTGTCATTTCGCCAGACGGCAGCCGGTTGGTTCGTGAGAATACCGGCGGGCCGATGCAGGAGGCCGAACGTTTGGGAAGCAAACTCGGCGCAAGGCTGCTCGCCGCCGGCGCGCGCGGAATTCTCGAGCAGGTCTATTCGACGCCGGGACGGGACGCCGACGTATGAAACCGGTCTCTCTGGTTGGAGCCGGGCCGGGCGATCCTGATCTCATCACCTGCAAGGGACGCCATGTCCTCGAACAGGCCGACGCGGTGCTCTATGACCACCTGGCGAACGAGGCACTGCTTCGCCTGGCGCCGCCGCACGCGGAACTGCTCTATGTAGGCAAGAAGAAATCCGTCCACGCATTCACGCAGGAGGAAATCTGCCGGATGATGATCGAACGCGCCCGGCGTGGCTTAGCTGTGGTGCGGCTCAAAGGTGGCGATCCATTCATTTTCGGCCGCGGCGGCGAAGAAGCTGAGACGCTGGCGGAGGCCGGGATTCCATTCGAAATAGTCCCCGGCGTGACGTCGCCGCTGGGCATTGCGGCGTACACGGGCGTGCCGCTCACGCATCGAGATCACACTTCGGTGGTCACTTTCGTTACGGGCCACGGTGTAGCGCACATCGATTGGGACAAGGTCGGCCATGCGGAAACGCTGGTGATCTTTATGGGCTTGACCACGTTCGCCGAAATCGCACATGAAGTCATCCAGCGCGGGCGATCGCCGGAAACGCCGGCCATGGCTGTGCGCTGGGGCACGCGGCGCGACCAGGAAACCATTGTGGGCACGCTCGCCACGCTGCCGGATCTTATTCAGCGGCGCGGGCTCAAACCGCCGGCCACCATCATCGTGGGCGAAGTCGTGCGGCTGCGCGAAAAGCTGAACTGGTTTGAGCGTCTGCCGCTGTTCGGCCGCCGCATCGTGATCACGCGTGCGCGGGAGCAAGCCGGTTCTCTGGGAGAAAAGCTCGGGACGCTGGGCGCGGAGGTGTTGGAACTGCCCAGCATTGAGATTGTTCCAGCGTCCGACTATGGTCCCCTGGACCGCGCGATCGCGGACCTGGGCGCCTATGAGTGGCTGATCTTCACCAGCGTGAACGGCGTGCGCTTCTTTCTCGAACGCCTCGACGCTTCCAAGTGCGACTTGCGTGCCCTGCGCGCGCGCATCTGCGTGATCGGCGAGGCCACAAAAAGCGCCATCGAATCCCTGCATCTCAAAGTCGACCTGATCGGAGAGGAGTACGTGGCCGAGGGGTTGATCCAGGCCTTTCACGACATCGATGTCAAAGGCCGGCGCATTCTCCTCCCCCGCGCAGCCGCGGCTCGCGACGTGCTGCCTAGATCGCTTGGTGATCGCGGCGCCTGTGTGGACGTCGTGGAAGCGTACCGGACCGTGGTGCCTGAAAAAGCCGGTCAGCGGGCCACTGAAATTTTCGGCTCGGGCCGCAAACCAGATTGGATCACGTTCACCAGTTCCTCCACCGTCCAAAATTTCGTGCGCTTGGCCGGTACCGAGGTGCTCGGCGGCATCAAGGTGGCTTCCATTGGCCCGGTCACCACGGCCACGGCAAGAAAGCTGGGAATCGACGTCGCCGTCGAAGCGTCCGTCTACACTACCGGCGGGCTGGTCGAGGCGATTCTGCGTGCGAGCGTTTAGATCGTCCGGCTCGAGTCAGCTTCGGAAATTGCTTGAGATTCTTACGCTGCCCGATGCGCTCGAGGAACTGGATGCCGGAAAGGTACAGCCGCTCCGTATTCACGCCTTCGAATGCGGGCAAGTACCCCGCGAGCTTTTTGAGACCTTTGCTTAATTGCCGCTCGGCGCCCGGTAAGTTGTGCCGCTGGACGTGATAGAAAGACACCGCGAAATGGATAACGGCTTGCAAGAAAAGCCGCCGTGGGCCGCGTTCCGGCCGCCAGAGATCTTCTAAAACTTCATGACACTCGAAGAAGGAGCGCTGGTTGAAAAGGCGTAACCCACGCTCAAACAGGGGTTCGCGCACCAGCGGTTGATTGGCAGCGTTTTGTACTTGCGGAGCCGGTTTCACTTCTGGGGATGCGTCCGGAACCAGTCAAGCGTCAGGCGCAATCCCTGTTCGAAGGTGAAGCGTGGAGAATAGCCTAAGTCTGCCTGCGCCGCCCTGGTGTCGGCTTGCGAATGACGTACATCGCCGGCCCGCGCCGGACCATAGACGGGTGCGATCTTCACGCCTTCGATGCTTTGCAGCAGCGCCCAAGCCTCATTCAACGTGATGCGGCCGCCGTTGCCGCCGTTGTACATCTTGCCAGACACGCCCTTGGCCCGGGCGGCTTTGAGATTCAGGTCGACCACGTCCTCCACGTAGGTGAAATCTCGGGACTGCTCTCCATCGCCGAGGATTGCCGGCGCATGCTTCTCGAGAATTGCCCGCATGAACAGCGACAGCACGCCGGAATAGGGACTGGATGGATCCTGGCGCGGACCGAACACGTTGAAGTAGCGCAACGAGACAGTCTCGAGGCCAAAACATTCGGCGAATACAGTTGCATAGTACTCACCCGCCAGCTTCTGGAGCGCATAAGGAGATTTGGGTCTGGGCACCATGCGTTCCACTTTCGGCAGTACCTCGCTATCGCCGTAAGCCGAAGATGAAGCCGCGTAGACCACTCGCCCTACGCCACCCGCCGCAGCAGCGCGCAAAAGCTGGAACGTGCCGTTGATATTGACTTCGTGCGAGGGCACGGGGTCGTTGATCGACCGCGGCACCGATGGGATCGCGGCCTCGTGGAACACCACCTCGGCGCCGCGCAAGATCGGCGCAATTGCGTCGAAGTCGCGGACATCCACCGGGTGGAAATCGACGGAGGCACGGACTTCCTCCAGGTTCTTTTCGTATCCGGTCAGGCAGTTGTCGATCACCGCGACCTTGGAGGCTCCGTCTCGCAGCAACCCCCGAACCAGCGCCGAGCCGATGAAACCCGCGCCTCCGGTCACGACATATTTGTTCATTGAGGTAATTTGGCGATCTCTGCCTCCAGGTATCGCAGCGAATCGTTGGCCAGCTTTTCCGCGCCGGGTGTGAAGTCGAAAGCTTCCAGCGACACCCAGCCGGAGTATCCACGCCGGCGAAGCATCGCGAGCAACGGCTTGAAATCGTACGAGCCGCTTCCGCAGTGCTTTCCATCCAACTCGTTCACGTGCACGTGCCGGATTACATCGAAATACTTGTCCACCAGGGCGGCATGCGGCTCGATCTCGTCCACCGCATTATGGACGTCGAACATCGTGCGCAGACCCGGACTCGCGATCGAATCCACGATGCCCGCGGCCTCTTCGAGCGTGATCACCACATCGCATTGGCCTTTCGGCAGGGCTTCCACCAGAATGGTCACGCCCCGTTGTGCGGCATGCGGCGCCGCCGTTCCGAGTCCGTCAACAAAATGCCGCGTCGCCTGCTGACGCGTAGCGCCTCCGGTGGTAGACCGCTGCTGGGGCGATCCGAAAACCATGACGCCGTCCGGCCCGAGGTCGGCGCACAGGTCCACCAGATCGCGAATGTGTTGCCAGCTCCGCGCGCGCAAGCCGGCGTCGGGCGTCGTGACGTGCAGGCCTTTCGGGCTCACCATGAGCCAGTGCAGCCCGACGAACCGTAGCCCTTCAGAATCCATGATGGTCCGGTATTCCCCGCGCTTTGCCATGGGAATCGTAGCCGGATTTTCGGCCAGAGTAAACGGAGCGATCTCGATTCCCTCGTATCCGGCCTTACGAATGGCGCGGCAGGCGTCGGCGAATGCGGATTTTTCGAAGGCTTCGTTGCAAATCGCGTGGCGGAAATGATGGCTCATCCAAAAGATTTCAGTGTACTGTGTTTTGCCAGTGAATAGAGGCTACGACCGAATTAGGGTTTGCGCGCCACCAGAATCAGCGACAGCGCGCGCCAGGGTAACAGCGGATCAAGCCGTCGCCAGATCCAGACCGTCTTGTCAAACAGTTTCAAGGAGAACTTGTTGATGCTCGACGAACCCAGCACGCGGCTGTAGAGCCACCACGAAAGCGCGCTGATCTTGTTCAAGCTCTTCGTCTGTTCGATCGTGAAGCCGGTCTGCTTCAGAAGTTGCAGGGCTGAGCCGCGGCTGAACCGGCGCTGGTGGCCCATGGTACGGTCGAGCGTCCCGTAGAGTCCTGGGCTCTGCGGCACCAGCACGATCAGCCGGCCTCCCGATTTCAAGGTCTTGCGCAGATTGTCGAGCGTCGCCGCCGGATCCGCAACATACTCGAGCACGTTCACGCACAGCGCCGTGTCGAACGTTTCGGCCAGCCCGTCGAAGTCGCCCGGACACTCCGGATCGATCTTGCGGACGCATACGTTGGGAGTTCGCAGAAAACGGTTTCCGAGCGCGTGCAGGTAAAGGGGATCTTTTTCAGCGGCCACGTACATCAGCCTGCGGCCCATCAGTCGTGCCGACATATTACCGATGCCCGCGCCTACCTCAAGCACGGTATCTCCGATGAAGGGCCTCAGTACGCGCGTCAGCCAGCTCACATACTGCGGTGTTCCCGTCAGATTGTTCAGGAAAGCGCGGCCGTAAAGCGTGGCGTAAAGGTCGTCGATGAGCCAGAATTTCAGGATGACGCCCAAAGCCTTCACACCGTCTTTCCAGCCGATTTTTTTCCCTTCTTCGTAGCTGCGCCCGTGATAGCTGATGGGCACTTCGTAGATGCGCAGTTTGCGCTTGGCGCATTTCATGACGATCTCGGGTTCGAAGCCAAACCGGTCGGAGCGGATGGGAATGCTCTTGAGCAGGTCCGTGCGGAAGACTTTGTAGCAAGTTTCCATGTCGGTGAGATTCAGGTTGCAGAACATGTTCGAGACCATGGTCAGGCCCTTATTGATCATGGAATGCCAGTAGAGCAGCACGCGGGTTTGGCCGCCAGCCAGATAGCGCGACCCGAATACCGCGTCCGCACGGCCGTCGAACAGTGGCTTGAGAAGCACGGGATATTCGGCAGGATCGTACTCCAGATCGGCATCCTGAATGAGCGAAAAATCACCGGTCGCATGCTGGATGGCCGTGCGCACAGCCGCCCCTTTGCCGGAATTGGCGTCATGCCGGTGGAGCTGGATTTCCGGATGCGCGGCGGCCAGCCTTTCGAGAATCTCGTAGGTGCCGTCGGTCGAGCGGTCATCCACAATGACCAGTTCGCGCTCGATGTTCTCCGGAACCGGCGCCTGCAGTACCAGCGAGATGCACCGCTCCACCACAGTACGCTCGTTGTACACGGGCATCAGGATGGAAAGCTTCATAGGACGCAGGACGGAGGTCTGGTCTACCTCACTAAATTAACCCGGTTCGGCGCCGAAGCGGATCATTGCGGATCATTATCGACCAACCACATCGGCCAACACCTCGTTTCGCCGCAGTACACTAGGAGCTTCAAGGGGGATACATGAACAACCAGACCACGCGTCGTGATTGGCTTACGGCCGGCGCCGCCAGCAGTTTTTTAATTCTGAAGCCACACCTGATTCGTGCCGCACAAGCCAATTCCGCGCTTTCAGTCGGACTGATCGGCTGCGGCCGCAGAGGCACTGCCATCAGCAAGCTATTCGTCAAGAATGAATTCGCCAAAATCGCGGCGCTCTGCGACATCTACGATGACCAGATCGAGGCGGCTTCCAAGCTGTTCTCCGGCGCCAGAACGTTCAAGGATTATCACGAGCTTTTGGCTAGCGACGTCGACGCCGTCTACATCGCCACGCCGCCTTATCTGCACCCGGAGCATTTCGAGGCCGCGGTAAAAGCCCGTAAACACATCTTCATGGAGAAGCCAGCGGGCGTCGACGTTGCAGGATGTCATCGCGTTGCGGCCGCGGCGAAGCAGGCCGACAAGACCAAGCGCATCACCATCGACTATCAGCAGCGCTATGGGAAGGACTACCGCAAGGCTTACGAAATCGTTCGCTCCGGTGAACTGGGCGGCATCAAGATGGTCCGCGCAGCCTGGATTGGCGGCGGGCTGCCGGTGCGCCAAGGACATCCAGCGAGCGAAGAGAAGATGCGCAACTGGCTGTTTTACCGCGAGCGCTCCGGCGATATCATCGTCGAACAGAACTGCCACAACCTCGACGTCGTGAACTGGTTCACGAGTATGCACCCGGAACGGGCCTCCGGATATGGCGGCCGGGCTGTCCGCACCAATATCGGCGATATCATGGACAATCTCGCCGCCACGTTCCAATTTTCGAACGGCTTGGTTTTCAGCTACAGTGCGAACCAGTTTGCCGTCGGATTCAAAGACGTCGGGGAGACGTTCATTTGTGAGCGCGGCTCCGTTACAACCTCGCGCCAGGGCTACAAGGTTTACCGCAAGGACGGTCCTCCCGAGGAAGTTGAGACCAAGGGCGACATCACACAGGATGCTGTAAACGACTTCGTGGAAGGGGCGCGCACCGGCAAGATCGAGAATGCCGCCTTTGCAGCCGCCGAAAGCACGCTGACGGCGATCCTGGCGCGTGAAGCCATCTACTCGCACAGGGAGATGACTTGGCAGCAGATTGGTGCCTAGAGGCATCGCAGCTTGGGCGGTGGCAAGGCCCGCCTAGCCTAAGAATCAAGCACTTGCAGGGCTTGTGACTGGACTTTTAACGGCCCCTCTCTGCCCCGCACCCCGGTTTTCGGGCGTTTCCCTGGGTTTCCCTGGTCCATCGAGTTTTCTCAACAGGTTAGAATAGTAGCGTCGATTAATCCCAATGCGCCGCTTCATTACCGTTCTTGCGGGCCTTTTAATTGTTCTTCAACTTGCCACCGCCCGCCAAACCAAAGTCATCTGTGGCACCAATCCGGAGCGATGGAAGGTGGAGCTTTTTCTTCATCGCCAGGCCGAGCGCGCCCGCCGCGCAGCCCAGTTACAATCGACCGGTAGCCCTACCTCGCGTCCTTCGGCCGCACGCGACATCGGGAATATTGCGGTCCTCGAGGACGGTGATGGCATCGTAGCCCGCCGAAATCCGTTTGATCTGGATCAAAAGACACTGACCTTCAGCCCCGTAGCCCCCCTGGCTGCCAGTTACAAGTTTCAAGTCGCTGGGGATCCTTACGATTCCGCGGCTGCATCTTCCGGGGTTGCAGTGCCGATGGGTGATGATGATTTTCGCAAGGAACAACTGCCTTTTACGTTTCCGCTGTTTGGCAAGACATACCAGGCCGTGTTCATCAATTCGGATGGCGACCTGACGTTCAACGAAGGCGAAAACGCGTCCACGGACCGGTCGCTGGGCCGCATGGTGGCTGGGCCGCCGCGCATCGCCCCGTTGTTTGAAGACCTCGATCCGTCAAAAACTCCCCAAGGGATCACGGTGTCCTCCGATCTCACGCGTTTCGTTGTGAGTTGGGTGAAGGTACCCCCTTATTCAAATTTTGGTTTCGGCACGCCGCAAACCTTTCAAGTCCGCTTGTACCCCGATGGACGCATCCAGTTCGCCTATGCCGGAATCGCAACGACGGGCGCGGTGGTTGGCATCAGCCCTGGACGCCTGCAGGGCTCGAGTTCCGTGGTCTCGTTCTCAGCCGGCAGTTCCGCCCAGTACTCCTCAACGATGGCCGAACGCTTCGGGGGCGATAACGAAATCGACATCGAGACCGCTACTCAAAAGTTCCTTGAGACCCACGATGACGCTTACGACTACATCGCCTTCTTCAATAACGAAGACATCCCATCGGGACCGGATTCGGTATCCTGGGAGGAGACGATCAGGAACTTCCGAACCGGTTACGGCGACATCGTATTCGACGTTAGCTCTGAGTTTGGCTCGCATTCGCGTTTGCAGTCCGTGCTCAATATGGGTCCGCTCAGCCAGTTTCCCGTGAATCCGGGAGACATTCTTTCCGTACGAGCCGAGAGCGGCTATAACTCTCTGAAGTTGATCACCCATGAGGCCGGCCATCTGTTTCTGGCTTACGCCAGCGTGCTCGACCCGAACAATCCGACAGCGCAGCCCATGCTGGGCATCCAGCAGGCGCATTGGGCGTTCAACTTCAACGCCGAGGCCTCCGTCATGGAGGGGAACCGGATCAAAGACGACGGCGCCGGCGCCTCCCCACGCTTTGTTGTCACCGATACCGTCGAGCATTATTCGCCTCTCGATCAGTACCTGATGGGATTTCGGCCGGCTTCGGAAGTGCCGCCGTCATTCCTGGTGACTGGGCACGCGCCTTCGTTCTCTCTGACGTTTCCGCAAGTGGGAGTGACGTTCAACGGCGGGCGGCGGGACATTGGGATTGAGGAGATCGAACAGGCAATGGGCCGGCGGACACCGGATTATACGGTATCGCAGCGGCATTTCCGCATGGCGTTCGTGTTGATCGTAAATCAAGGCACTACGCCCTCGGCCCCGGAGCTTACACAACTCGAAAATCTTCGCTCGCAGTTTGAAGGGTTCTTTCAGCAGGCCACCGACAACCGCGCGTCTATAGACATCAAGCTGCGTCACGCTCTTTCCCTTTCTGTTGCTCCAGCGGCGGGCGTGTTGGCGGGAGGCGCTGGGAACGCCAGCGTTTCGATCCAGCAGCCCGCAACCGAAGCCCTGCCGATTTCGCTTTCCGCCCGCGGAGGAAACACGTCTATTCCGACCTCGGTGACGATTCCGAAGGGAGCCGCCAGCGCCAGTTTCATCATCACGGGCAAGCAGCAGGGTGTGGACGAGCTGGCGGCCATTCCTCCGGACGACCGCTACGAAACCGCATACGCGCACGTTCAGGTGCTGGGGCCATCCGCACTGAGCCTCGTCGTTGTTTCGGGAGACAAGCAGGTCATCGCCACCGGAGGCACACTGACTCAACCCGTGGTCCTGCGCGTTACGGATAGCAATCATCTGTCGTATCAGGGGGCGACTGTGCAGGCGTGGGCCAGCGTCGGCGGTAGCGTTTCTCCTCAGTCCGCCACGTCCGATGCGAATGGGTTTGTGACGTTTCGCTGGGCGCCTGGCGCCGGTCCGATGCATTTGCAGGTAACACTGTCGGGGTCACAGACAGGCGCCGGCCTCACGATCATGGCGCTGCCCCCCACGTCGATCAGCCCCTCCGGGATCGTGAATGCAGCATCCTTTGTCGCGGGCCTTTCGCCTGGCGCGCTGTCGACCGTTTACGGCACCACGCTCGCTGGGGGTATCACAGCCCAGTCCATGCTTCCCTGGCCGGATTCCATCAACGGTGTCCGCGTGCTCGTGAATGGCCAGCCGTCCCAGCTGCTCTATGTGAGCGACAGTCAGATCAACTTTCTGGTCTCGCCCGATCTCGCGCCCGGCACCGCATCAGTCACCGTAGAGACCTCGGCGGGCACTTCCGCCAGCAGTCAGGTTGCTGTCAGTCCGGTTTCACCGGGCATTTTCTTCGACGTTGCCAGCGGGTTCGGAGCCATCCTCAACGCCGGTACATCCCAAACCACGCGCCAGCGGCCGGTGTCCCGCGGACAGTACATCGAAATCTATTGCACCGGTTTGGGCGCGGTTTCACGGAAGAATTCCGGAACGGTGCTGACGGTCAGCCAGCCTCAAGTGCTGATTGGCAGCATTCCGCTCAGCGTGAGCTTCAGCGGGCTTGCTCCCATCTATAATGGCGGCTTATACCAGGTGAACGCCCAGATTTCGTCCTCGGTGCCATCGGGAATTCAATCACTCATCGTGATTATGAATGGGGTTCAAAGTAACACTGTGAAAGTGGCGATCCAATAATGTTCGGCTGGCTATTTTCAGATCCGCTGCCGGTCGCCACAAAAGCTCCCGAATTTTCCTTACCCGATGAAACGGGCCAGAAAGTGACGCTCTCGTCTCTACACGGCAAAAACGTGGTGCTGGTCTTTTATCCTGGCGACGACACCATGATCTGCACCAAACAGCTCTGCGAATTCCGCGACCGTTGGGACCAGGCCAAAATGCGCAACACGGTAGTGTACGGCGTCAACCCACAGAGTCCCGACAGTCACAAGAAATTCCGGGATAAATACAAATTCCAGTTCCCGCTGCTGGTGGACACGGGCCAGAAAGTAGGCGAGCAGTACCACACCAATAGCTTGTTCGTGAAACGGACGGTGTACCTGATCGGGCAGGATGGCGTCATCCGTTACGCGAAACGCGGCAAGCCTGTGCCTGAAGAAGTCCTCGCGGCGGCGAATTAGCGCTTTAAGCAGCGGGATGAAAGCCCCGCAATTCCTTTTCGGCTATCATAGGCGAGTTGTCCGCATGAGAAGACTGCTCGTCTATCTCTTTCTCGCCACGCCGCTGGCCGCCGCCGGGAATTGGTCTCTCGAAAAGCTCTTCATCCGTCCCTTCATCTGGGGGACCTCGCCTGCTGAGATCACCTGGTCGAAACACGTCCTCCTCTTTCTGTCGGTCAAACGTGCGGGCTGTGACCACGCGGCCCGAGTAATTCGGCAAGAACAATTTTCGAGGAGCGCCCACCCGAATGGAATAGAAGAACTGTCGTCCATCCGGCGACCACTTGAATGCGTCCATCGAATCCTTTGGATCCTCGATGTCAGTAACTTGCCAGGAAGCCGACCTCCAAAGCCCGTTCGACCTCTATGTGAGCGGCAACCGGATCACGACCTCGCCGCGATCCGAATTCGCCGGGTACCGGTGGCCCGAGACCCGCTTCGTGAGCTTCCCCTCGCGTGGTGATCACAAGACCGTGGCTGCCAAAATCCTGCTGCCGCCGAGTTATCGCCCGGAAGAACGAAACCAAAAGCCTTGGCCCGCCGTTTTCTTTATTCACGGCTCGGGTTACGCTACGAGCGTGCTCAAGCAGTGGGGCAGCTATCAGGATCTGCGTTATGTCTTCAACTGTTCCCTGGCGGCGAGCGGATACGTGGTGATGGATCTCGACTATCGCGGTAGCTCCGGCTACGGCAGCGATTGGCGTACCGGGGTTTACTTGCACATGGGCGGCCCGGATCTCGACGACGTTCTCGGCGCTGTGGACTACTTGCGCAGCCTGGGCAATGTGGATATGAAGCGCATTGGCATCTGGGGCGTCAGCTACGGTGGCTTCATGACCGACATGGCCATGTTTTTGTCGCCGGACACATTTCGAGCCGGCGCTGCCTGGGCAGCGGTCAACGATTGGGAGAACTACAACGCCCAGTACACCGGCCAGCGGCTGATGCGGCCGCAAGACAACCCCGAAGCCTACCGCCGCAGCTCGCCTGTGACGTTTTCCTGGCTGCTGAAGAATCCGCTGCTGGTGGTCCATGGCATCGTTGATAATAATGTGATGTTTCAGGACACGGTGGAGATCAGCGAGAAACTCATCCACGAAGGCAAGGAATTTTCCGAAATCTATTATTCGGAAGAGATCCATGGATTCGTTCGTGATGAGACGCGGATCGATTCATTCCGGCGTACCGCGGAGTGGTTGGACCGGTATTTGAAATGAATCTTCCCCGCGTCTACCCCATCCTCGACACACAAGCGCTGGCCGCGCGAGGCTGCCAGGCGGCAACCGCGGCCCGCGCATTTCTCGATGGCGGCGCCCGTATCCTGCAATTCCGCCACAAATCTCAATGGACGCGCGCAACATTCGAGCAGGCTGAGCGGATTGCAGCAGTTTGCCGCGAAAGTGACGCCGTCTTCGTCGTGAATGACAGGGCTGACGTGGCGATGCTGTTCCAAGCCGGGATGCACGTCGGGCAAGACGATCTCGACCCGGCAGATGTGCGGCGCCTTCTGGGGCCGGACGCAGTCGTTGGGTATTCCACTCACAATTCCGAACAGATCAGCGAGGCCGCGGCTGCGCCAGTCAATTACCTCGCCTTTGGGCCGATCTTTGGAACGGTCTCAAAACAAAATCCTGATCCCATGGTTGGCATCGAACAACTCGAGAGATGTCGCGCGAGTTGCCTTCGGCCGCTCGTCGCTATCGGCGGGATCACGCGCCAGAACGCGCGCGCAGTATTCGCAGCCGGCGCGGATACGGTGGCGGTGATTGCAGACCTGCTGCCTGAGCCTTGTACGAGCGCCACCTTACGCCGGCGGATGGAAGAATGGCAACAACTGGCACAGAAGTAGAAACCGGACTGGTCAAGGGGTTGGGCGCGATGGATGCCACTACGCTCGTGGTCGGCTCCATGATCGGCTCCGGAATCTTCATCGTCGCCGCGGATATCGGACGCCAGGTAAATTCGCCCAGCCTGTTGCTCATGACCTGGATTGTCACCGCCCTCCTGACGCTGACCGCAGCGCTTTCATACGGCGAACTGGCTGCGATGATGCCGCACGCCGGAGGCCAGTACATTTACCTGCGCGAATCGTTCGGTCCCTTGAGCGGTTTCCTGTACGGATGGACTTTATTCCTGGTGATCCAGACCGGGACCATCGCGGCGGTTGCCGTGGCCTTCGCGAAATTTCTGGGCGTATTCGTGCCGCAGATTTCGGCGGCCAACTATCTCCTCGGTTCCGGCAGAATCGGTCTCACCACGCAGCAGTTGGTGGCGATCCTGGTGATCGTGGTCCTTTCCGCCATCAACGCACGCGGCATCCGGACCGGCGCTATAGTGCAGAACGTATTCACGGTCGCAAAAACCGCGGCTCTGCTGGGCCTGGTCGTGTTCGGATTTGTACTGGGACGCAACACTCAAGCCATCACCGATAATTTCACTGGTTTCTGGCGCAATTCCGGCTGGGATTTCCACTCGGTTCGCTTGGTCGGAGTGGCCATGGTCGGGGCACTATTCTCAGCCGACGCCTGGAATAACGTCACGTTCACGGGCGCCGAAGTTCGCAACCCCAGGCGCAACATTCCTTTGGCCCTGGGGCTCGGAGTAGCCATCGTATCGGTGCTTTATATCGCTGCCAATGTGGTTTACCTCAACGTACTGCCCTTTGCGGCCATTCAGAACGCTGCCGAAGACCGTGTGGCTACGGCCGCCGCGGCGGTGATGTTTGGTCCCATGGGCGTCCAACTCATGGCTGCGGCGATCATGATCTCCACCTTTGGTTGCGCCAATGGATTGATTCTGGCCGGTGCGCGCGTCTATTACGCCATGGCGCTCGACCGGCTGTTTTTCCATAAGGTGGCGGCACTCAGCCCGCGCACCCACGCGCCGGTTTTCTCACTGGCCATCCAATGTATCTGGGCGACCTTGCTGACTCTGAGCGGAACCTACAGTGATTTGCTCGACTATGTTATCTTTGCTGTTCTGCTTTTCTATATTCTGACCATTGCGGGGATTTTCAAGCTTCGCCGCACACGTCCGGATGCCGAGCGCCCGTATCGGGCCATCGGTTACCCGGTGCTGCCCGCTCTCTACATGGCGGCGGCCGGTCTGATCGAAATCCTGCTGCTCATTTACAAGCCGAAGTACACCTGGCCCGGATTGATTATCGTGCTGCTTGGTGTGCCTGTGTATTTCTTGTGGCGGAACAAGGAGGTGAGTGCTTGAGCTTATTCGCGACAAAATCCGTGGAATACATCATGGCCGAGTCGGAGGCTGGCGAGCACAAGTTAAAGCGGACGCTCGGGCCGGGAAGCCTGGTGGCGCTGGGCATCGGTGCCATCATCGGTTCTGGCCTGTTTTCGCTCACCGGCGTGGCCGCGGCCCTGCACGCAGGTCCGGCCATCGTGCTCTCCATGATCGTGGCCGGCATCGGCTGTGCTTTCGCTGGGCTTTGCTATAGCGAATTTTCCTGCATGATTCCTGTCGCCGGCAGCGCCTACACCTACGCCTACACGACTCTGGGTGAGTGGCTGGCCTGGATCATCGGCTGGGACCTGGTGCTCGAGTATGCCGTGGGCGCGTCCACAGTTTCGATCAGTTGGTCGGGCTACGTAGTTTCGCTCCTACACGATTTCGGCATTGATCTCCCGACGCAGTTGTTGGCCGGACCGTTCGAGACGCGGACCTTGCCGGACGGCCGAATGATCCAGGGAATCGTCAATCTGCCGGCTGTGTTCATCATCTGCATGATTTCGCTGCTGCTGATACTCGGAATCAAGGAATCTGCCCGTGCCAATGGCATCATCGTCGCGATCAAGCTGGCGGTAGTCGTGGTATTCATCGCCGTGGGCTGGCACTTTATTCACCCCGAAAACTACCATCCGTTCCTTCCGCCGAACCAGGGCGAGTTCGGAAAGTTCGGGATCAGCGGCATCATGATGGGCGCGGGCGTCATCTTTTTCGCCTACATCGGCTTCGACGCCGTTTCCACGGCCGCGCAGGAAGCCAGGAACCCGCAGAAGGACATGCCCATCGGCATCATCGGCTCGCTGCTGGTATGCACCATCCTTTACGTGTTGTTCTCATATGTCCTTACCGGCATGGTGCTTTACAGTAAGCTCAACACGTCGGCCCCGGTTGCCGTCGCCATCGATCAAACGCCCTACGATTGGCTGAAAATCCTGATCAAGTTTGGCATTATCTGCGGATTCACTTCGGTCATGCTGGTGATGCTTCTGGGACAGAGCCGTGTGTTTTTCTCCATGTCACGTGATGGTCTGGTGCCCAAAGTGTTCTCCGACATCCATCCGAAGTTCCGTACGCCGTGGCGCTCGAACCTCTTGTTCATGCTGTTCGTTTCACCGTTCTCAGCGTTTCTGCCTCTCTCCGTCGTCGGGGAGATGACGAGCATCGGCACGCTGTTCGCTTTTGTGATCGTGTGCGCAGGTGTCTGGGTGATGCGGCGGGCTCATCCCGAGCACCCTCGTCCTTTCCGCACTCCGCTGGTTCCGCTGGTGCCCATTCTGGGAATCGTTTGGAACTTTGCCATGATGTATTCGCTGGGGTTGAGCAATTGGCTGCGATTGATCATTTGGCTCGCGATCGGGCAGATCATCTACTTCACCTACAGCCGAAAGCGCAGCCATCTGATGTTGAAAAGCGCCGCGCAGGCGGAGCAGCGACCTTAACCTCTGCAGGCGAGACCACACTGTTTTGTACTCTGACCTTGCGGTTTTTGCCCGGCGCACGGCCGAGAACCCGCAGGACTCCCAGGCACGTTATGCATGAAAACGAACGTGCGGCTCTGCGCGCACAATCGCAATCCACCGACGACGCCGTGCGTGCAGTGCTCGGAGCGCAGCAAACCGCATGGAATCGCGGCGATGTGGACGCCTTCATGTCGGGTTATGAGTCGAGCGACGCCACCACTTTTGTTGGCGCCAGAATCACCAAAGGCCAGGCCACCGGCAGGTGCTGGTGTAACGGACCTAGCTCGTATGGTCCAGAATAATCTTCCATCCCTGAGCGGTTTTCCGGAACAGCAGGGTATAGATGCCGCCGGTATTGCCGCCTGCGTCCGCTGGACGCCCGAGATGCCAGCGGCCGATCACTGAGGCGTAATCGGCCCCGAGCGGCCGGATCTGCATGTCGGAAAAAGTCAACTGCCCCATCTTTTCCTTCGTCGGGTAGCGGCGGTGGTAATTATCGAGAACTTTCTGATAACCGCGCGTGACCGTGGCGCCCACAAACGTGGTCTCCTCACTCGCCTCATAGCCGGCCATGAAGGTCTCCACGTCGCCGCGGTTCCATGCGGTCCGCTGCATCTCTAGCACCGCGCGGACCGCGCTTTCCGTCGGCGTATTCTGGGCGTGGACGGCCCCTAGAGCGGGAATGAGAAGGACGGTTCTGCGTGACAAAGCGGGCATCGGCTTTTCCTTGGAAAGTGGGATTTAATGTCTCTGTATTATCTAGGATGGGACCGGGTTTGAATCAAGAATCCAGGGCAGATCTAAAATCAATTTGAACTTCTGCCGATGAACATTTTAGAGCCACGTCCATTTCGATCCTCCAAATGGCAGGCGCTGCGCGCGAGCATCTGGATGCCATCCCGCAGGCAGAGGGTTTCGGCCCGCCACGCTTTCCGCGCAATGTGGCGCAGATCCTGGACGAGCTACCCATCTCTGTGAAGAAAGTCGAGGCGATTCTTGTGGATATTACTGCTGACTCCGGTCTGCTGACCTGCCACCAGATCCGGGCTTCGCCGGCGCTTGCGCGAGTGCCGCTGTTCGCCATTTTTGATGAGAGCGCTGTGGCGAAATCCAGGAAGCTTTTGAAGCTGGCGTCACAGACTGCATCGGTCAATCATCCAACTGAGTTGTCGGCCAGATTACGCCGCGCGATGACTCCCCAGCACCAAAAGCACTCTGACCGCCTGGCTGAAAAGGGCGAACCTCAGTCAGGCGAACCGGCAAGCGATTCAGCGCCAGATGACCCGTTGACGCGACTGGCCAACGCGCAGGCGTCGTCAGGAAAATCTCGAGCACGCATGGCGCCGCGACCGCCGCTCGCAATCCCCTCTTCCGGTGATAGTGCTCAACATCGACCATCTCGCTTTATACAACCACCACTACGGGCACGCCGCCGCTGACGATTGCCTGCGGCGCATCGCGGCCATTTTGCAGGACTCCCTTTACCGTCCCGATGATGTCGCTGCGCATCGCGGCTCCGGTGAATTCGTCGTTTTATACCGCACCGACCGGGAGGGAGCCGTGATTGTCGGCGAACGATTATTGAGCCGGTACAGGAACTGGCGATTCCGCACGACGTCTCCCCTGCGGGTCGGTACGTCTCCGTGAGTATCGGGAGTGCGTCGGTTACCGCTAGCGACGACCTCGCCGCCGACGATCTGGTCCTCGCGGCGGAGCGCGCCCTATCCCAAGCAAAAATTGGCGGCTGCAAACGCCTAGTGGTCGAAGACGACGTTGCGCAGCCCTGGCTGGCGTAATTCTGCGAAAAACGACAGCCTCCCGGTGATCAGCCATCTCCGGCCGGCGAGTGTCTTCGATCTTCACAACCTGATAGAATAAAGAGACTTACCGCTTGCTTATGGACTGGCAACAGCGAATCCGAGCCCTTAACGAGGCCTTGGAGACCCATATCCTGGTACTGGACGGCGCTATGGGCACGATGCTGCACCAGCAGCAGCTCACGGGCACGGACGGTCCCGCGCTGGACGGGTGCATGGAATACCTCGTCCTGTCGCGGCCCGAAGCTGTCTTAGGCGTTCATCGCGCCTATCTCGAAGCTGGGTCGGACATTATCGAGACGAATTCGTTTGGCTCAACCCGGATCGTGCTGACTGAATTCGGACTCCAGGATAAAGTCCATGAATTCAATCTGAAGGCCGCGCGTCTGGCCCGGCAGGCAGCGGACGAGTTTTCCACCCGCGGCAGGCCCCGCTGGGTCGCCGGCTCCATGGGCCCGACCACCAAGGTGATTTCCATCGGTGGCAATATCACCTTCGAGGAACTCCGGCAAGCCTATTATGAACAGGCGCAAGGTCTGGCCGAAGGCGGTGTAGATATTCTGCTGCTCGAGACCTGCAATGATACCCGCTCGGTGAAGGCGGGCCTGATTGCCATCCAGCAGCTCAAGAAAGAATTGGGCCGGGACATCCCGGTCATGGTCTCTGGCACCATTGAGGCTTCTGGCACCATGCTGGCGGGCCAGGGCGCCGATGCGTTCTGGGCATCCATTTCGCACGCCGATTTGCTCTCGATTGGTCTGAACTGCGCCACGGGGCCCGAGTTCATGACCGACCATATCCGCACCTTAAGCGATCTGGCGACGACAAGTGTTTCCTGCTATCCCAATGCCGGCCTGCCGAACGAGCAACTGAAGTACAACGAGACGCCCGAGAGCCTGGCCGCGCAACTCGAAAAATTTGTATCGCATGGCTGGTTGAACCTGATCGGCGGCTGCTGCGGTACGACCGATGCGCATATCCGCGCCATCGCCCGTATGGTCGAAGGCAAGAAGCCACGGGTACTCAAGGCTCGGCCACATCGGGCATACTATTCGGGCATCGAGCTGGTCGAGGCAGAAGACAGCAGCCGCCCGCTGATTGTCGGCGAGCGCACCAACGTCATCGGCTCCCGGGCATTTAAGACGCTGATCGCGGAAGAAAAATGGGAGCAGGCCGCGGAGATCGCGCGCCAGCAAGTGAAAAACGGCGCTCACATCGTGGACGTCTGCCTGCAATCTACGGATCGGGATGAAATCAAGGACATTCCATTCTTCTATGAGCGGCTGATCCGGCTGGTCAAGGCGCCCATTATGGTGGACACCACCGATCCCCAGTCGATCGAGCAGTCGCTCACCTACTGCCAGGGGAAGAGCATCATCAATTCGATCAACCTGGAAGACGGCGAGGAAAAATTCGAGCGCGTATGCCCCGTCGCGCGGACCTACGGCGCGGCGCTGATCGCGGGTTGCATCGATGAGGATAAGCAGCAGGCCCAGGCCTTCACCCGCGAGCGGAAGCTGGCGGTTGCCGAGCGCTCGGTCCAGTTGCTCACCGGGAAATATGGTGTTCCGGTCGAGGACATCATCATCGATCCTCTGGTGTTCCCCTGCGCGACCGGCGACAGTAATTATATCGGCGGCGCGGTTGAAACCATCGAAGCCGTGCGTTTGATCAAGGAAAAAATTCCGTTTGTGCAGACCATCCTGGGCATTTCGAACATCTCGTTCGGATTGCCCGCCGCCGCGCGCGAAGTGGTCAACTCGGTTTTTCTTTACTACTGCACCAAGGCGGGTCTCGACCTGGCGATCGTCAACGCAGAGAAGCTCGAGCGCTTTGCTTTGATTCCGGAGCATGAGCGCCGCCTCGCGGAAAGCCTGCTCTTCAACAAGCCTCCCGCTGACCTGGCGGCTAATGAGGCACTGCGCATGGCGCCCGAAGACTGGCGTCAGCAAACCGCCGAACAGAAGGCGGGGATCAATCAATATCACATCGCGGCCATCGCCGAACATTTCCGTCACGCCGTCAAAAAGGAAAAGGCCAAAGCTGCCGACCTGCCTCTCGACGAACGTCTGGCAAATTACATCATTGAGGGCACCAAAGAGGGTCTTATCGAGGACCTGGATCACAAGCGCAATGAAGGGTCGGAACCGCTCGAGATCATCAACGGTCCGTTGATGGCGGGCATGTCCGAAGTAGGACGGCTATTCAACAATAACGAGCTGATCGTGGCGGAGGTATTGCAATCGGCCGAAGCCATGAAAGCCGCGGTGAATTATCTCGAGACCTTCATGGAAAAGGCCGAGACAGCTACGCGGGGGAAAATCGTGCTCGCCACGGTCAAAGGCGATGTGCACGATATCGGCAAGAACCTTGTCGAGATCATTCTCAGCAACAACGGATACCGTGTGATCAATCTGGGCATCAAAGTGCCGCCCGAAAAGCTGATCGAAGCGTTCAAAGAGCACACGCCGGACGCCATTGGCCTGTCAGGTCTGCTGGTGAAGAGCGCGCAACAGATGGTGATTACTGCCGGCGATCTCAGAGATGCCGGCGTGCATGTGCCTCTGCTGGTCGGGGGCGCGGCGCTTTCGGAAAAATACACCGTCACCAAGATTGCTCCGGCTTACGGCGAAGCGGTGTGCTATGCCAAAGACGCTATGACCGGGCTCAGGTTGATGAACCAGCTCATGGATCCGAACGAGCGTTCCGGCGTGCTACGCGCCCACACACATCTGGAACCGGTCGCGGTAAATGGTCACGTCGAGGAGCCGGTCCTTCCGCTCACCGAGACACGCAGCCGCAAGGTGCGCGCCGATCTTCCGATTCCCGCTGCGCCGTATCTTGACCGCAAGGTTCGCGATGTGCCACAGCTCACCGAAATCTGGAGCTATATCAATCCGCAGATGCTTTATGGGCACCATCTGGGATATAAGGGGCGCTTTGAAAAAGAACTGGCGGAACACAACGAAAAGGCGCTGGAGCTCTATCACAATGTCGAGGAAGTGAAGCACGAGGCGGCGGCGTTCATGAAGGTGAAAGCCGTCTGGCGATTCTTTGAAGCGGAACGGCAAGGGAACTCCATTCGCCTGTTCACACCCGGCGTCGCGGAGCCCATCCACACCTTCGGTTTCGGCCGTCAACGCCGGCAGGAAGGCTTGTGCTTGAGCGACTATATCCTCGAGCCGCAGGATGGCCGCCGCGATCACCTGGCCCTGTTTGTGGTGACGGCAGGCGCGGGCATTCGCGAGAAGAGCGAGGTCTGGAAGCTGGAGGGCCTCTACCTCAAGGCCCACGCGCTGCAAGCACTGGCGCTTGAAACCGCCGAAGGTTGCGCGGAGTGGTTGCACCGCCGCATCCGGGAAGATTGGGGATTTCCAGATCCGCCTACCATGACCATGCAGGAACGTTTTACCTCTCGTTACCGCGGCAAGCGCTACAGTTTCGGCTATCCTGCGTGCCCCAACCTGGACGACCAGCAGGGCCTCTGGACGCTTCTCGAGCCCGATGACATCGGCGTGCGCCTCACCGAGGGTATGATGATGGAACCCGAGGCAAGCGTCAGCGCACTGGTATTCCACCATCCCGACTGCGCCTACTTTACAGCCAGCGAACAGGCCGAAACCGTGCTGGTATAGCAGGACCAGGGCCTACTTCGTTTTATCTTCCACTGCCTCCGCCGCCTTATGAGCGCCGTGTTTGACTTTTCTTGCGCCCTTCTTGGCAGTCTTTTTGGTGGCGCGGCCGGTGCTTTTGGCGGCATCTTTCACATCATGGCCGGCCTGTTTCATCTCCTGCTTGGCGCCCTGAGTATCAGCTTGAGCCCACAAGGCTGCGCCTGTCAGCGCCAGACCCAGAACTGTTGAATAGATAAGACGTTTCATGCCTGTGAGAGAGCAATCCCTGCGCCTTTAATACGATAACGTACAAAGCAACGCAAGCGGCCCTGCCTAACGTGGCTAGGGCATAGGGCTCTACGTTCTACAATGCTGGTTGTCTTTTGGCGCCTGGTATCGCACGGCGAGATACGGCGGTCCGCCGGACCCTGGTTCCAGAGAAAATCCGGCCCCACGCGCGCAAGCTACCCACTCCTAGATGCTTTGCCATCATGGCTTATGGAATCGTTGGGGTTGTTGTGTTGTGCTGGGCGGCGGGCGGCAGGGACATGCGAATCTACGCTGGCGCCGCTTCGGTCGGCGGTTCAGTCTCTAATGGGCGACCAAGCAGTAAGTACGCGGCGGAGGACCAGCGCTAACGCAATCAACACGACGACCGCAATGTAGATCGCTTCCGTAGCTCCAGAACCACCGTCGGGGCTAATGTGCAAACAGCGTTCAAGGAAATCCATGACTGTGTGCCTGTTACAGCAGACTCCCACAGTCTCTGCATGTTGTCAATGATGGAGAGGAATATTATCTAGCAATCGCCCAGAAGTTCGTGACTTCCGGCGGAATGTCCGTTTGCGAGTTCGCGCTTCAAAGGGCAAGAGGCTGTTCATTAATGGAAACTTTTGCGGACGAACCGTATGCGATCCACAGAGCGGTGATACAAAGATTCGGTTTCTCGACAACTTCGTCCAGGAGCGACGCTCCCATCCGATGAGATCAGATTGGGAGGCATCGATCGGCGAGTGCCGGCGAGAATTGATCGGCACCCAAAGCCAAAGTCTACGCAACGGGGCGCTGGCAACAACGATAATGCTTCACGCCGGTGGTGCGCTGGAACCGAATCTTCAAGGTGCTTCGAATTTGGGAGCACCCCTTTAAGCGGACTCGGCAACGTCGAGTCCAGTCTCATCGTTGGGACTACGGAGTGAACTTGAAGAAGAATGGATCGATCGAGATCGGCACGGTGGCGCCGGCCAGATTCGTCAGCTTCTTCGAAGTGAAATTGTGGTTGCGCTGGTACATGACGTTGTTGGGAAAATGCGCCAAGTCCGGCTCGTTGCTGGCAGAGAAGATTCCGAAGTACTCCTGACCGAGTGCTGTGAGATACGCATAGTCGCCGAGGAAGGGATCGAACGTCTTGGCGGGCTTCAACGCAGGATGGTCGCAGAGCACCAGATCGCTCCAGGTGGTGGGGGCCGCCACGGCTGCCTTACGAAAATGTGTTACCCAACGAGCGCTGGCTCCCGAACCGGTCAACCGCTGATACAACAAGCCGGGGTCGCCGCTGTCATTGACGGCCACAGCGATGTTGATGCCAAACGGGACGGTGAGTAGATCCGCCGACCAGTTCTCGCCGGAATCGGTTGAACGCTGTATATGCAGCGTGAGCTTTTTGCCGACCAAGCCGGTAAAGGCCAAGTAAACAATCTTGCTGTTGGCCGGGTTGACCGCGATGGAGAGGTCGCCTCCGAGCCGCTGCTGGCCTTCCGACGGTTTGCCGCGTCGCCGGAACGGAAACTTCACATTCTTCGCTACAATCCGGCCGGGCAAGCCGTCGGAGGGATCCAACAGGTCGCGGAAGGGATTGGCGCCCGAAGTGCCCGAATCGTCGCGGACCACCACCACATCGGCCGTGATCGAGAGTGTGTTGGCGGCGAAGTCACCGGACTGTTTGCGCCATCCATAGTACGCCACGTAGGTAACGCCGTTGCGGTGACAGGCGGTACGTACCTGCGGGCCATTCTGTCCCGCGTTGGGTCGAGACTCAACGAAGGTTTTCCGGAAACCAGTGGTCGCCGTCGCCACGGCGGCGTTCAAGGAGAAGTCCACCGTGGAATTCGGGAGGTTGTCACCAACATAGACACGGTCCGTGGCGCCGGCCCCGCTGCCGCCAAGCGAGGAATGAATGAATGGCTGATCCGGTCCGATGCGGTCTACGAGCACCTGCATCGGCGACGGTGACTGTAAATTCGAGGTTCGAAGGATATTCAGTTCGGTCTCATTCGGGGGCGAGTCCTGGCGCAGAATTCCGGCGTACAGGTTATTCGATTTCGGTCCGAAGGCGACTGTGATGTCGCCTGTCATATCTCCGCCCGGCACAATCGTGTTCAGCGTCCAGGTGTGGCCTCCGTCGGTGGAAATAAATACCGGCGCCGTCGTCGAACTCCCGCCCATGGGATTCGGCGTGAAGGCTGTGCCCACGAGCTGTTGCGGGTTATTGGGATTCACTGCCAGCATCGGCTCGCTGTCCTGCTCAGTCTCCCCGCTGAGAGAATTCGGGATCATGTTTACGAGCAATAAGGTTGCTGCCATTTCAGGTACACCTCCTTTTCACCAGCTTTAGGATCGGCGTTTCTTCCCAGGGGTCTTGGCAGCCGGTTTCGCCGCCTTCTTCAATGCAGGTTTCTTCGCTGCGACCGCTTTGGCTGCGGACTTCTTTGGGGTAGACGCGGGTACCGGCAGCATAGCCTGTACAACGGATGCCTCGGTGGCTGGGTGAAAGTCGTTTGGGTCCAAGGCAGTGTAGAACCCGGCAGCGAGTGGCGCCGCAGCCGCCTTCAACATGGCCGCTGGCGACTTCGCCTCAGCCGGGGCGGGCGAACCAGAGTGGAGCAGCCAAATGCCCTTTTGTCCCTTCTTGAAGCGCGGCGCTTTGCGCCATTTCACGTCTGTACTGGTCGGGAACCGCACCACCACCTTCTTTTGCTTGGGACCTTTATGAACTCCCGAGACATCGATTACGGCCTCATGCCAGAAAGGAGCGTGCTCGCTGATCCGACCGGCCGGCATGGCAGGCCCGGTGGCTGTCATGGCTTTCACCGACCCGGGCGTATCAGGGCGAACTTCTGTCACTTGGCCCGATACCACGGCTTGCGCCTGATCGATCCGCCGCCGCAACTGCTGAACTACCGGACTCGCTCCTGCAAGCGCAGCCTTGGCTTCCGTAGCGACCAGGGGATCGTGTCCCATCGACTGAACCGCTAGGCGGTCTGCGAATACGAGGCTGTCGGTGAAAAAAATGGCTTTATCGCCGGCCGCAAGTTTCTCATTGGGGGCCATTCGCAAAGTGATTTCCTTGCCGGCGAAACCCGCAAGCGCACGTGGCGCGTGGCGAACGTGGTCCACCTGAACTACCGCCGTCCTTTCGTCCGCCGGAACGGCGGACACATTGGAATCGGAGACAGACTTCACGGAACCTTCAAAAACAAAGGGAGCGTCGGCCTTGGAGTCAGCCATTCCAATCCTCCTCAAGAAACCAAAGACACCCGGATCAAATTAGCTCGAAGTCAACCAGTATACGAGCCTCAGTTTCGACTTACTACCGAAAGGGCGGCGCGGAAAGCAATTCAGACCTCACGTAGAGTGTCACATGCCTGGTTGAGTGTCAATCTCAAGACTACGGTTTGTCAATACTACGGTTGCGCTCCCCAGATGAGGCGGTCGAAGCGTTTGGGCTCAATCTGAACTGCTACGCGCCATGTAGGATTATTTCACTAACTGTGGCGCGTTTTTTCAAGAACTGCAGCAAGAATTTTCACTAATTCTGAAAACCTACATTCGGCGCCTGGTATCGCACCGTGAGATACGGGGTTTCCAGCCGCTTGTGACCTTCGGCTCGCGAAGTCAGACAGCTTTCTAGGATGCCGCTGACGATCAGCGTGCGTTCCACGGGGTAGGGCGCCTTGCCCGTGGCGAACATTGCCTCGACCTTGCCGATGAGGCAGGCCGAATAGGTGACGTTGGGCTCAGGTGTCAGCAGGAATTGCGTGGACTGTACCCCAAGGTCCTTGACGCGCGCGGCAAAGTTAAAATCCCCGACAGCCCCGTTCAGCATGAGCAAAGTGGCTTTGAGACCGTCGTTGTACTCGATGAAATAGGCCCAGGGATTTTTCACCAGCTTCGGCAACTGGCCATTGCGCACCAGGTCCTGCGTGCGGCCGTCGGTCACAGTGAGGCCCTGTGGCGTATCGCTGCGTGAGAGCGCCGCAGTCAGCAGTTCCTTGGGCCAGCGGCCGTCTTCGCCAGCCTTCCAGACGGCATCGCCTTCGATCAACTGGACGGCTTTTACGCCTGTCTCGCCGCCCTTGCGGCGCTCCACCATCGATTGCATGGCTTCGAGCGCGTGATAGTCCATGGCGTCTGACTCACCCACACCGACCATGAGCGCATCGTCGATCCGGCATCCGAGCGGCAATTCAATATCCGGCAGACGCCAGGTGACCGGCAGTGAGGAGCCGGCAAGGATCGGGAATCGAAGCCGCCTGGAGGCGTCCACCATCCATTTAGCTTTCTCGAAGCTATAGGAAAGATTCTTGTCGTTGAACACCGGTACTGCCCGACCGTCTTTTTCGAATACATCCGTGCACTGCTTAAAGAACTCGTAGCGCGGATAGAGGATCTGCCCTTTCTCGTTGCGCGGATAATTTCCATGTTCACCGATGATCATCACGCCATCTACAGCCAGCTTGTCGCCGCCGCAGCGAAGCGTTTCCGCGACGCCCGGGTACACTTTGAATCGAAATTCACGCGCGCGCGCCTCGCTCAGGTCGTCGTGCGGCTTCTGGTCCACATAGAGCGACACGATCTTCATGTCCGGGCGATGCCATTTGCCGTTATGCGGGTAGCCCACCAGAATTCGATCCGCCTCGTGCTGTGCGTGCGAAAGGTATTTATAAACGGTTGTAATGACTGCGATCCGCTGTGGCATGACGGCTAGGTTCTCCAGAAGGTGGACTCTGTCGCCGGCTGATAGGGGATGGCGAGGTGCGGGGTGTCGTATCGCGCCTGCCTGCGGTAAAGGCTCTCCACTCCCGCCGCGGTTAATCCGGTGGTCAGCAGCGTGCGCTCTACCGGATAAGTGGGCTTGCCGCTCAGAAACATTTTTTCCAGGTTATTGACCTGCGGGCTGAAAAAGTTGGCCAGCGTGGTGCGGCCGTCCGGCATCGGCAGATACATTTGTGTGGAGAAAGGTTCAGCTTGGCCCTCCAGGCGGGCGGCGAAATTGAAATCTCTCACCAGGTCGTTCATCAACAGCATGGTGCATTTGACGCCGTCTTCGTGTTCGTAACGGTAGGCCACCGGGTCCTTCACCAGCCGGCGCATATCATCAAAAGCCGGAAAAATGTTGTTGAAGCCTTGGCGCCCGGGCGTGAGCGTGTGGCTGCGGCAGAGTGCGGCATCCATGAGATCGTGGGGCCAGATGCCATCCTGATACGCTTTCCAGAAGTTTTCGCCGCGGTAGGCTTGGACCCATTTCACGCCAATCTCACCACCCGCGCGGCGCTCCACCATGCACTGAATCGTTTCTAGACCATGGAAATCGTAGCTATCCACGCCTCCATAACAGACGCACAGAGCTTCGCGCACTCGCGAGTTGGCAGACATCTCAAGCGATGGTGTCCGCCAGGTGACCGGCAGGCTGGAGCCGGCCATGAAGGCGAAGCCCATGCTGCGCGCCGTGTCGTACATCTCCTTCGCCCAAGTCCAGTTCCAGGAAAGATGTTTGTCGTTGAACACGGGCACGGAACGGCCGCTCGAGCGAAACACGTTTACGATTTGCTGGAAGAATTCATAGCGGGGATACTTCGTCTGGCCTTTTTCGTTCTTGGGATAATGCCCGTGCTCACCCACCAGCACCACGCCGTCGACCGCCAGCTTACTGCCTCCGCGCGTCAACGCCTCGGCGATGGTGGGATACATCTTCATCTCCGGATGGCGGCTGGCGCGCTCGCGGCTCAAGTCGTCGCCGCCAATTTGGTTTACATACAGCGAAACCAGATCCATAGGCGGATGGTGATGTGTACTGTTCCAGCCGTATCCGTCGAGAAACCGGTCCACGATCTGCTGCGCGTGCGACATGCGGTGGTAAATGGTGCAGACCGCTGCCAGCTTTGGACGCGTGGGTTGGTTTTGGCCCTGCAGGAAAGGCGCGGATGCTGTCCCAGCGATAAATTCTCTTCTGGAAATGGGCATGGATTACCTTTGACTATTTTCTCAAATCCACGACTGCGGAGACATCCATTTCAGGGATTGTGAACTCGGTCGCGTCCACGGAAGCGGCATGGTCCCCCAGCTTGACGTTTGATAATCCGAACGCAGCGAGCGTACCGTGAGGATACGGACCGCGCACCCTGACGCGCAGCCCTTCCACTTTTCCGCCCCCATAGTTGATCAGGTGAATCCGAATCTGACGCTCATTACCTTCCAGACGGCCGAGCACCACGTCGCTGCCGTACACACGCACCAGGCGCTTCTCATCCGTCAGCTTCTGACGGACGCTGGTGGCAAACGCCGCTGGATTGGCCGCCTCGGCCTTTGGATACTCAGTGCTACCGATGTGCACGTTGAGGTCAAGCGTCGGATCCGGTGCATGCACCACGCGAAAAAGCAGATTGCGGCGGGCCAGGAGGTTCAGCACTTCCCCGGTCTCGGCGGAACCGTCGTCAATGACTCCGATATTGGCCAACGCCGGCAATCGCGGCCCGTCGATGCTCCGCAGAAACGCCAGCATGCGGCTCAACGCGGTCAGGTCTCTCGGGTCTGGATGAACAACGGCATCGGCGCCACTCGCGTACGCTTCGGCCGCTGCCAGCGCGGCTTTGTGCCAGGGCACGCTGTAATAGTACCGCCGATCAATGTTCTGAGCGCGCCCGCGTTCGAAACGCCAGCCGTTCGCGTCAACCCAGGGCACGTTGGTTGCTGCCGCTAGGTCCATCTGATAGCGTACTCCGGGCACTGGAAGCTTGAGGTATCGCGCTGCGTCGAAGGGCTGCGCATCAAATCCTTCTTTCTTCCACGCCGTTACCTGGTCAGCGGGAACGTACAGGCGCTCGATAGCAGCCTGCTTGAGGGCTTTTGCCGCCTCCGGACCCTGGTCCCAGTGGAGGCCTGGCAAGAGAACCGCCAGAAAGACAACGATCACAATTCGATTTTCCTGGCTTGAATCTTGTGGACGTCGTAGATTCCGAGGCCCAGGGTCGACGCATATTCGATATGACCGGGCTCGCGGATAAACCGATTGAGGCTGGGGTTGTCATCGTAGCCATAGCCTGACTTCAGGTTTGTCATGGAGCGGTCCCACACGGAGACGGAATGTTCGGCCTTGCGTTTGTCATCGATCACGTCAAGCAGCAGGCGGTCGATCGCCACCGGGTCCGTGCCGAACAGCATTTGCTTGGGATAAAAACGAAATTTCCGATTGGGCGAGAAAGGTCCGCCATGCCAAACGCCGCGCAGCCCGTCCATGATCTGAAGCACGGTCCGCGAGCGCAGCGGCTCGACACCGGCCAGCGTGCCGATGAAGGAGTACGTGTTGGTTTTGTACCCGGAATGGGAACGGGCCACGTTTGAAAAATCTCCATAGGCAATGTTCTTCAGGCAACCCGTGACGCCCGCCGCGCCGTGGTCCTTCATGTTCGGGACGTTGATGATCTTAGTGAAGCGTTCTGAAACCAGCCGGATGAGATTAGAGCGCGTGTCTTCCTCGCCGAAGAAATTCACATCGACGTATGTGTTTGGATCGTAACTCAGGATGGATCCCCGATCGTTTTCCGCGGTCCAGATGTGCACGCCCCCGGGTACGTGGCGATCATAATGCACGCTGTCCACTTGGTTCTTGAAGCGTTCATAGATCCAGATCTGTTCCGGCTTCACATCCACTGTTCCCAGGTTGCGCACGATTTCTCCCACAACCTCAGGTGTGGACATGATACCGGGCGCGCCGGAGCAGTTGACTTTGATCCCCACCACATCGGCAGCCGTGAAAAATCGCGCCCAACTATCGCGCGCGTCAGTGTCGCCGGTGAGCCCGCGCATGCCTTGTGCCATCATTTCGCGCACGGTTGGGACGTCCGCCTTTTCCGACTTCTCGTCGATGCACTTTTCGGCGTGCACGCGCGTTACTTTGCCTGCGTAAGGCCCCGGCATGCCGGGATGCGCAACGGGCTGAAAACGGCTGACAACCCGATACTTCGGCAGTTCCTGGCGCACGTCAGCGGCGAGTGCAACGGGCGCAGCGGCCGCGGCTTGCAAAAATTCGCGACGGTACATACGTCGATCATAACCAGTTTTCGATCGGCTCCGGGGCGGGGCCAAATGGCGCCTCTGGCGCTCCAGTCCGGCTCATGGGTATCAGGTCGCACTTGACATAAAATGGACTGCGTCTATCCAAACAGACGCTCAGATGCCAGGAACCTATAAACTCGTTGAACTCGTCGGCACTTCTCCAAAAAGCTTCGCCGAGGCCACGCGCGCAGCAATCGAAGAAGCTGCCAAGACCATTCATCACATGGATTGGTTCGAAGTTGTGGAACAGCGCGGGAGTATCGCGGACGGCAAAGTTCGGGAATTTCAAGTGACCCTGAAGGTGGGTTTCAAGGTCGAACGTTAGGCTGGTGTGGATCACCGGCTACGCGCTCGATCAAGCGCTCTCTAGCGCAAGCGAGCGATTTCAGTCGTACACGAAGTGCAGAACTTTCTTCATATCTTCCCATGCTTCGCGTTTGGCGTTCTGGTTATACGGCCGCAACAGATACGAAGGATGGTACGTCACCATGACCGGAATATCGCGCCACTTGTACCAATTGCCGCGCATACGCGTCACACCCTCTTTGCGGCCGAGCAACGCGCGCACTGCCGTCGAGCCGAGTACGCAGATGGCTTTCGGACGAATCACCATTAACTGGCGAAACAGGAACTGGCCGCAGATCTCCATTTCATCGGGTTCGGGCGTGCGATTTTCAGGCGGCCGGCACTTCACCACGTTGCAGATATAAACGTCTTTGCGTACAAGTGGAATGCCTTCACGGCTGGCGGTGTTTTCGATCATCTGCGTCAGCAACTGGCCCGCGCGGCCGACAAACGGCACACCTTGCGTGTCTTCATCCGCACCAGGTCCCTCGCCGACGAAGACGAGTTTCGCCTCCGGATCGCCTGTGCCGAAGACGATTTTCTGCCGCCCCGTATGGAGCCGGCAGCGCTTGCAGTCGCCAATGTCTTCGCGGATTCTTTCGAGCGTGTCATTTTCCGGAGCCAGGCTAGGCAGCATCACATCGGGTCCCGCGAGAATACCTGGAAGCACCGCACTCTGGGCGACCGCACTCCCAGTCGCTGACGGCCGCGGTTCTGTAGATTCTTGTGGGCCGTGCGCATTTCCGGGCGCACGTTTATAGAGAGTGGTGAATCCTAGATCGCGGTAGAATTCCAAATAGCCGCGGAGCTGTTTAGCGTCCATGAACCGGGGCCGCAAGCGCTCGGCGCAGCTTCAGTATCTCATCCAGTATCCGGTCGGCGAGTTCGCGCTTGGAAGCTCGGGGCAGCGAAAAATATTCGCCGGTGCGTAAGGCCAGGGAGATCTCGTTCTGATCGGAGTCGAAACCAGTTCCCTCGCCGTTCACCAGGTTCGCCACAACCATATCGCAATTCTTGGTTTCGAGCTTGCGCCGCGCTTCGCGTTCCAGGTTTTCGGTCTCGGCGGCAAAGCCGATGAGCAGCCGGTCACCTTTCCGGCTCCCCAACTCGGCCAAAATGTCCACCGTGGGGTCGAGCTCCACTGACAGCCTGGCGGCGGTCTTCTTCATCTTGTGGGCCGGCACGTCGGTCAGGTGAAAGTCTGCCACGGCCGCTGCCTTGATGATGATGTCCGAGCGGTCCAGGTTCTCGAAAACTTTCGCGCGCATCTCATCGGCGGTACGAACTGGGATCACGATGACACCGCGCGGCGCCGGCACGTGCACGGGTCCGGAGATAAGCGTCACTCGAGCTCCGCGCTGTGCCGCCGCGGTGGCCATTGCGTAACCCATCTTGCCGCTGGAGCGGTTGGAAATGAATCGTACCGGGTCTAGCGGTTCCTGTGTCGGCCCCGCCGTAATCAGCACGGTTTCCCCTTCGAGATCGCGACGGCGGTTGAGCTCAGCCGAAACCGCTTGGGCGATCTCCTCGGGCTCCGCCAGTCGCCCTGGTCCCTCCATGCCACAAGCGAGAAATCCTTCGCCAGGCTCCACAATGCGGTGACCGCGCGCCTGCAACGCCGCCAGGTTTGCCTGCGTGGCCGGATGCAGCCACATATTGCTGTTCATCGCCGGAGCGAGAATCACCGGACCGGTAAAGGCGAGATACATCGTGGTGAGGAAGTCGTCCGCCAAACCGTGGGAGAACTTCGCCAGCAGATGGGCCGTTGCCGGAGCAACCACCAGCAGCTCGTGTTCCTGCGCCACGCCGATGTGTTCCACGGCGCTCGAAAGCGTCGCTTCGGAACTCTCGGACGAGAATAAGCCCGTGATTACCTTGCGGCCGGTGAGCGCCGCGAAAGTGAGGGGTCGGACGAATTCCTGCGCCGCGGCGGTCATCACCACCTGAACGCTGAAGTCGCGCTGGACCAGCGCGCGGCACAGCTCTGCCGCTTTATACGCCGCAATTCCGCCGCCTATGCCTAACACCACTGAACGCTTTTTTGGCGTTTCGGCCTCGGCAGCGGGCACACGATCACGGTGCTGATCTTGCATTTGAATTTGTTAGATGGTTTCGGGAGCCGGTGGCTCCTCCGCCGTCGTTTGTCCGGGAATTTCGTATTTCACCAGCCCTCTGCGAACCTCCTCCACGGCGATGATGGTGGGTTTCTTGGAGGACGTGGGAAGAAACGGCCGGGCGCCGCCTTGCAGCTGTCGTGCCCGTTTGGCCGCCACGATAATGAAGCGATAAGTGCTCTGATCGGGATCGTCCGGGATGGTGCAGTGGACGTTGTTACGCGGGGTGGATTCCGCCATAAGTTCTTTCTCCGTTCAAGAATTCGTTTGAAACGTCGCCAGGATGGGCCGTATCAGGTCCTCAATCCTGGTGCGTCGTGTCCGTTCGGCGCACACAATGGCCGCCAGAGTTTCGGCCGACTCTTCCAGATCGTTATTGATGATCACGTAGTCGTATAAGCTGTAATTCCGGATCTCTTCGGCTGCGTCGTGGAGCCGCCGTCTGATAATGTCATCGGCGTCTTCGCTGCGGGCCCGGAGCCTCTGCTCCAGAATCTGGCGCGAGGGCGCCAGGATAAAAATAGTTACTGCGTCCGGTAGCTTACTCTTCAATTGTCCCGCACCTTGGACGTCAATGTCGAGTACGAGGTCCTTACCCTCCGCCAATGCCTCATTCAGCACGCTGCGGTGCGTCCCGTAATAATTATCGAACACCTCGGCATACTCTAGAAACTCGCCGCGGGCGATGCGCTCTTCGAACTCCGGGCGCGAAATAAAGTGATAACTTGCTCCGCTGCTCTCATGGCCGCGCGGCGCACGGGTGGTGTAGGAAATGGAGAATTTCAAGCCGGGGACGCTGTCCAGCAGCCGGTGCACCAGGGTAGATTTTCCCGACCCGGATGGCGCCGAGATGATGAATACAGTGTTCAGCGCATCACTCCAGGTTCAAGGATTGCTCGCGGATCTTGTCGATTTCAGCCTTGGCGGCTAGCGCCAATTCCGTAATTGTCAAACCCAAATCACCTAAACCGCCTGTCTTCGACAAAACGGTGTTGGTCTCGCGATTCATTTCCTGCAATAGAAAATCGAGCTTCTTGCCCACTTCGCCGCCGGCATTCAGCAGTTGCTCGAGCTCAGTTACATGGGTCTTGAGCCGGATCAACTCTTCGCTGATATCGCTACGATCGGCTAAGAGCGCGGCTTCGGCGGCCAGGCGTTGTGGATCGATCGAAGAGGCACGCAATAGCTCGCTCAATCGCTCGCTCAGCCGCTTGTGAAATGCCGGCAGAGCGCTGGAACGAATGCTTTCCATGCGCGCAACTCGCGTCCGGATCTCGCCACAGCGTTCGCGGATCTCCGCAGCCATCTCGGCTCCTTCGCGCTCGCGAAAACTGTTCAGTTGCGTCAATGCCCCTTCGGCCAGGGCCACCAGGTGCGGCTCAAAGCCGTCAGCCAACTCAGGTGCGATTTCCGTTCGAAACATCCCCGGAATGCGAAAAGCGACGTTGAGGTCTGGCGTGCCCGGCAGTTGAAATTGCCTGGCGGCGAAGTGGAACGCAGCCACGTAGGCTTCGAGCAACGGACGGTTCAGGCTGGATCCATCGGCTGGACCGCTGACCTGGCTCCAGGCGATATTGAGCTGTAGGTGTCCACGAGCAACCCGGTTTTTTATCGCTCTGCGGATTGCCGCTTCGAACGGGTCAAGGCCAGGCGGCAGGTGTAGATGCATGTCCAGACCCCGATGGTTCACGGTCTTCACGCTGAGCACGATCTCACCCTGCTGCAGGATCTTACGCACTTGCGCAAAGCCGGTCATGCTGCGCACGCTCATAAGTCAACCGCCATGTCCGTTTCAACGAATTGCAGTGCATGCAAACGTTGATAGATGCCGCCGCCGGTGACCAGATCCGCATGCGTTCCGGTTTCCGAGATTCGACCCTTGTCCATCACAACAATCTTGTCGGCCCGCCGGATAGTGGAAATTCGGTGCGCGATGACGATGACCGTGCGTCCAGCCATCAAGTTGGCGAGTGCGCGCTGAACCAGCATCTCCGATTCCGAGTCCAAGTGAGAAGTGGCTTCATCCAAAATCAGAATCGGCGCATCTTTGAGAAGCGCGCGTGCAATGGCAAGCCGCTGCCGCTGGCCACCGCTTAACTTAATGCCGCGCTCTCCAATGGGCGTATCGTACCCATTCGGCAAGCGCTCGATGAATTCATCTGCCAGCGCGCTCTGAGCCGCTCGCCGGATGGCATCCCGGCTGATTTCCGGCCGTCCGTAGGAAATATTGTTCGCGATGGTGTCGTTGAACAAAAAAGTGTCTTGGGCTACGAGCCCGATTTTCTCGCGCAGAGAAGCCAGCGTGAAATCGCGAATATCGCGGCCGTCAATCAGGACTGCGCCATTCGTTACATCGTAAAACCGGGGCAAAAGGCTCACCGTCGTGGACTTGCCCGCACCGCTCGGCCCCACCAGCGCCACTACCTCTCCGGCCTTCACCTCCAGCGTAATCGAATCGACTTGAACGCCGTTGCCGGACGAAGGATAGTGAAAGCTCACGTTGTCATAAATGATGGACTGATCAAATTTTGCTGACTTTGAGGCGGCGGGTTTTTCGCCGATGTCCACCGGGTGATCCAGGTATTCAAAAACTTTCTGAGATGCACCGATGGCCTGCTGAAATATGTTGTGAATCCCAGTCAAGCGCTTCAGGGGTTCGTACATCATGAGCAGCGCGATCACAAAGCTGGTGAACTGGCCGGCGGTCATGGCGCCTGTTTTTATCTGAGTTCTGGCATAGGTGAGCAATCCGACAATAGTGAGCGCGCCGAACATCTCGATGAGCGGTGAGGAAACGGCCTGCTGGCGGACATAGCGGAGGTTACTGCGCAGCAGGCGGCGAGATGCATCACTGAAACGCCGTAGTTCATAGATCTCGGCGCCGAAAGCTTTCACCACGTGATGGCCGCTGAAGGTCTCCTGAAGGATCTGGTTGACCTCTGCCGCGTGATCCTGCGTGCGCCGGCTGGTGCGTCGGATACGCCGACCCAGGCGCGCCGTGGGGATGAGCACCAAAGGCATCACGATCAAGCTGACCAGAGCCAGCCTCCAGTCCTTATACAGCACGACGAACAAAAGGCACACTACGACGAAGGTCTGGCGGAGCAGGTCGGCCAAAATATGCGAGGCGGCCACCTGGATTTTTTCGATGTCATTCATGATCGACGACATCAGCGCCCCGGTTGCGTGAGCTTCAAAAAAGGCGGATCCGTGACGTAGGACTTTTTCAAAGACTGCGTTGCGCAGGTCTGTCACCGCTGAGAATCCCACGTAATTGATCATGTAGTTCGCAAAATAATCGCAGATACCTTTGGCCGCGAACACGATCAAGAGTGCGATCGCCACCATGGTCCAGATGTTGTGGATTCCGGGTGGAGTGAATTGCTCCAGGTAGATGGGATAGCGAAACAGTGTGAACAGCTTGACCGGAGTATCAGGCGAAGCCGGGTTGAGAACACGGTCGAAAATAGGCCCAATCAGCAGCGCGATGGAAGCATGGGCTGCGCCCACAAGGGCCATGAGCACAACCGACAGCAGCAGGAAAAACCAATAGCGGCGGGTGTAGCCCAGCAGGCGAAGGAAATCTTTCATGCCTTCACTCGCAAGCGCTCGAGTGCCTCCGTGACCTGCCGCACGCTCACTGAACCAATGCCCTGGCTTCCCACCATCACCTCGGCATTCGTGCGCCATGGCGCCCAGATCACCGGGTCAGAGGCCCCGAAAATCACAACCGCTGGAATGCCGAACGCCGCCGCCAGGTGCGCCGGACCCGAGTCGTTGCCCAGGAACAGCGAGGCTCCCGCGATGAGGGATTTCAGCTCACAGAGCGGCGCGCCCAGGATGGTGGGCCACCTGCAAAAGCTCGACAAATCTTCGCCCACAGCTCCGATGAAGATCGGGTCGAGCTCCAGATATCGCTCCAGATGGTTGGCTATGTCCATGAACCGCTCCGCCGGCCAGGTCTTGTCCGGGGCGGATGCGACCGGATGGATCACGGCATAGGGATGACTTTCACGGCTGGGCGCGGCGAACAATCGGGCTTTCGGAATTTCCACGCGCGGAGCGCCCAGATAGAACATGGCGGAAG
Source organism: Acidobacteriota bacterium (assembly GCA_003223115.1). Lineage (GTDB taxonomy): Bacteria > Acidobacteriota > Terriglobia > Bryobacterales > Bryobacteraceae > QHXW01. The sequence continues at coordinate 781 of QHXW01000089.1, read as the reverse complement.
CCAAATGCTCGGCAGTGTGCACCTTGGTTTCTGTGCCCAGGATTTCCTGCGAGCGCGGAATCTTCACGTTATAGATGAACGAGTGACGGAAATGGGCGAAACCCGCTCGTATGGCCGCACCTGAAAGCGCGGTAATCGTGGCGCTGGCGGGCCCGCCGTGTAGATTGATGCACAGACGCGGACTCCAACTTCGGAGCGCGCTCCAGTCAGGCGGGAGTTTGATCGCCACGTCTGGATTGCCTTCAAAGATGGCCGCGAACCGTTCTTCGACGACAATCGCCAGCGAAACATCCGGCCGCGTGCGCTTCAGAATGGCAAGCGCCGGCGTGGTCAGAATGCAATCTCCCATCGAGCGCAGTCGAACAACGGCCACGCGTCCACCTTGAGGAAGAGATTCGAGAACAGTACTCATGCCCGGCCGTCGCTTACTCCTCGATTCGGGCCTCATCAATCAGCATCACTGGAATGTCGTCGCGGATGGGGTACACACGGTGACACTGCACGCATTTCAGGCCGCTTCCATCCGGTTTCAACTCCACAGTCGCCTTGCAGAGCGGGCAAACCAGGATCTCCAGCAGTTCCTTACTGATAGCCATATGCGTGTCCAGTTTAGCAGTCTGGCGGCCTGACGGGCATCCGGCCGCGGTCCGGGACCAAGAACTTCGCATAGCCCCGGCCAAGTCGCTGAAAACGGTGCGTTGGGTGGGATCGGTCCGCGAGGAGCAGATTCGCAAGGCGGTTTTCGGGAGGCGGAGGCGGGCGAAGAAGCCGGGCAGGACGC
>QHXW01000491.1 GCA_003223115.1 Acidobacteriota bacterium | reverse complement strand
TCTATGTCAACCCTGCCTGCACCACGAACCCCCCACCGGCGGGCTGCCCGACCGCGAGCAGCGGCATCGTTCCAACCTTTGGGACTAATTTCCACACCAGCTACATGCCGCTCGTGGCGACGGGCTGTACCGGGCCGCTGTCCTGCGAATCGGGCCAGACAATGGTGGATCAGACCAACCCAACTGGGCCCCACGTGAATGCCGTGTGTGACATTGGCAATGGTGTTTGCAGGCCCGACCCCACAGGAAATGGGCAGACGCAGGTACTTCCCAGCCAAGTCCATCTGGATCCGACGAAGCGTTACTACATCTCGGTTCTGCCGGGCGACGCAGCCAATCCATTCGAGACCGGAAACGCGAGCGGCGGCCACGGCATGGGCGGCGCTCCAATCGCCCCCGCGCAGACGGCCGTTACGGTGCTGTCGCAACCCACTCCACTCCCACCGGCGAAACTTTCAGTGTTTGTGTTCCAGGACGACTTTCCACTTAACGGCGAACAGGATGGCGGTGGCGGAATCGACGTGTTGTCGCCCAACGAGCCAGGTCTGGGGGGCTTCCACATCACCCTCTTTGACGATGCCGGCGGCACCGGTGATGCGACCGGGCAGATGACTTACGACATGTTCAACATGCCGCTGTCGAACAGCCTGTCGGGAACCATGGATCCGGCCACGGGGTTTGATGCGTGCCCGATTTCGGCGCAGGCTACGAATGATCCGACTCAAAAGGGCATGACGGGCATGATCATTACCTGCCCGAAGTACGAATCGGACGGCAAAACTCTATCCCCGCTGGCGGGCCAGGCCGTCGTTGCCAACCTGATGCCGGGTAGATACGGCGTGGTGGCCACGCCGGGAGCCGACCGGATTGCGCGAGGGGAAGAGTGGCTCCAAACCAACACTCTGGACGGCCAGAAGGCCCACGATTCTTTCCTCCGAATCGGCGAGCCGAGCTTCTTCCAGGAGTTTGGCCCGGCGGGCTACCACGTCTCCATCGGCTTTGCCAACCCCAAGATCATCAATAGCCGCCTGGCTGGAGTCTGCGCCGGCAGCGACCCTTTCGTCACCGGCACCAACTGCCACAATACCGTGACGGGCACCGTCACGACCGAGCGCATGAGCCGGACGCCGGATGAAAGACTCTACAGCAGCGGCGATAACAGCAGCTTCGCTTTCACCCAATGCTTCGTGAGCCTCGGAGACCCGGACGGTGAAGACTTTGCGTTCACCAAGTGCGCCGCTGATGGGAGCTTCAGCCTCACGGGTATTCCCAATGGTAATTGGAGAATAACCGTCTTTGACCAGTGGAACGATATGCTCGTGGACGGCCTTTCGACGCCCGTCGGGCTGACCGGCTCAGGCGCCAATTTGGGACAGCTTGCCATGAACCAATGGCAGGCGAATATCTACACCAAGACCTTCTTTGACCTGAACGGCAATGGTATTCAGGACGGCAACGAAACCGGACTCACGCTGGTGCCGACGAACATTCGCTTCCGCGACGGCAGCTACTCCAATTTCAACAACACCGACCTGAGCGGTAACGCCGGCTTCAACGAGGTGTTCCCGCTGTTCAGTTGGTATGTGATTGAAACGGATTCGATCCGCTACAAGAACACGGGGATCCACGTGGTCTACGACGCAGGCGGACCCTCCGACGGCTCCACATGCGGGGGAACCACGGGAACGGTGTGCGGAAACTCCAACATCGCCCACTTCATGGCGAACACAGCCGAACCAGCAGCGGTGGGTCTGCCGACTAACCTGCACGTACCGGGCGCGAGATATTGCGCCAGTGCGGACTGTCCTGCTGGCGACAGTGGTGGAGGCTCCACGGGCCGAATCGATCCACCCTGGGTTACCTCTGAGGGTTGGCAGGGTTTCTCTGGCCAGAACAGTTTCCTCGAATTCGGCAAGAAACCCTTCGTGCCAGGCGAGACCGGCGGGATCCATGGCGAAGTGATCTACGCCTCAACGCGGCCATTCGACGATCCCACGATGCTCCTCCACACCAGTTGGACGCCGGACGTGCCGGGAGTCACCATTAACCTGTATCAGGAAGGGACGGCGCCCGATGGCGTTACGCCAACCCTCACGTTGGTTGACACCACCAAGACCAGCAGTTGGGACGATTGGGCCCAGGGCTTCCGGTCCGATGGCGTTCCCAACATGAACTGCCCCGGTCAGGGTAGGAACACCGGAACTAACGCCGATCTCTTCTTTTTCACGCTGTATAACCAGCCGAACTACCTCGACTTGTACAGCTCTCAGCACGGCGGGCCCGCCCCGACCGCGCTGCCGGCCAACTCCCAGTTCAAGTGCTATGACGGCATGCACAACTGGAATCAACTGCAGCCGGCGCCTTACGACGGCATGTACCAGTTCCCCAGCGTTACTGGTTTGAATCCGACGACCGGAAAACCCACCGGAACCAACTGCACGATCTGCGTGCCGAATCCCGACACGACGGACACCTATCGGCACGGCACGCCCATGCTGCCCAAGGGCAAGTACGTAGTAGAAATGATTGTGCCTCCAGGCTATGAGCTGGTGAAGGAAGAGGACAAGAACATTCTGATCGGCGACAATTACATTGCGCCGGTACACCAGCAGTTCGGCGGCCTAGGCTCCATTTACATTCTTCCCGACCAAGCCGAGGTCACCGCCGCCTACAACGCCAACA
>QHXW01000088.1 GCA_003223115.1 Acidobacteriota bacterium | reverse complement strand
GGGCCAAATGCTGGCCGCGCGGCAATCGAAGGCCGTGGTCTTCACGGAGTTTTTCCCCACTCTCGACCACCTGCGGCGCGTCTGCGAGCAGTACGATGTCCCCTATGCTTTCTTCAGCGGCGAGCTTTCGCGCCCCGAGAAGGACGCCGCCATCGCCCAGTTCCGCGACGATGCCCGAGTTCTGCTCTCCACCGGCGCCGGCGGCGAAGGACGCAACCTCCAATTCGCCGACACCATCGTGAATTTCGACCTGCCCTGGAACCCCATGCGGATCGAACAGCGTGTGGGCCGCGTCCATCGCATCGGCCAGGACCACGACGTCTTCGTTTTCAATTTCTGCCAGCTGGGCACCGTCGAAGAACAGATTCTGCGCGTGCTACACGACAAGATCAACATGTTCGAGCTGGTAGTGGGAGAGATGGATTCCATCCTCGGAAACCTCGACGACGCCCGCGATTTCGCTGAGATCGTGATGGACCTCTGGATCTCCGGCCGTGAATCGGGCGAAGTGGAACAGACGTTTGAGGAACTGGCCCGTCGCCTGCTGGACGCCAAGAAGCACCACATCAAAGTTCAGGAGTTCGACGATGCCCTCTTCGCCCACGACTTCGAGGTGTAGATGATTGGAATCATCGAATGGGCCAGAGACCTGCTCGTCAGCCGCGGAGCGCTGGTCGAGGCTGAAGAAGCCGGCGCCCTGAGCGCCCTGCTGCCGGCGGAACTGGCCGAGGAGCTGGAGTCTCGCGAGTGGCTCTCGCTGCGCTTCGGCCCCGGCGCGGGCTCGGACGACGAAAACGAATGGCTCGACCGCCTCAGCCGCCTGCTGCCACCGGATGCCCGCGTCGTCAGCGCGCGCACGCGAAGGCCAGACCTGGCACCGCAAATCGATGCCATCGACGCGCTGGACCGCGGACTAGCACTGCAGAACGGCATATACCGCGTGCTCGAAGATTACCACCAGACCGCGCGCTACTACTTCTTCGGCTTTAACTACACAATCGAGTCCGACGAAACCAGCTTCGGTGTCGTCACCGTCTGCCTGAACGCATCGGCCCGCACCCTGGTGCTGCAGCCGGAGTTCGCATTGAAGGCCGTAAAGGACGACCTGGAGGAAGACCCGCAGCTGACTATTCCCCGCGACGAACTGGGGCAGCTTTTCCCGATTGCCTTGCGTGGCGTGCAGCCCGAGATTCGCCGCCTGGCCGCCGGCATTGAACAGAGCGCCAACCGCCGCCTGGCGCGCGACTCCGAGCGCATCGACTCCTATTATAAGGACCTGCTGAGCCAGATCGGAAAGCGAATTTCGCGCCGCGCTGCCGACGTGGAGGCCGTCGAAAAGGAGCGTAGCCGCGCAAACGCTACCCAACTGGACCGCTCCGCCAAGCTGGAAGACCTCCTCCGCAAGTACTCGTTGAAAACTCGCATCCAACCCGGCGACGTCCTCGTCGTGCCGCTTCCCGTGCGCGAAATCTCGACACGACTGATCCGCAAGAAAGCCGAACGCGTAACCAAGCTCCACTGGAACCCGACACTCGGCACGATCGAGTCACCCTGGTGCGAAGGTTGTTCCACTCCAGCCCACCCGCTCTTCTTGTGCGATGACCGCGTCCACTTCCTCTGCAAATCCTGCGCCGCCCTATGCCAGTGTTGCGGCAAACATTTCTGCCGGGCATGCCGGCCCCGCTGCAAGTGTGGCGGCTCGTAGACCGGCAGGCATTTGGCCTCATAATCGCTAACTTGACTTGAACGAACCGGTTCGCTTGAGTTGGAACAAATCATAATATAGTAATGGCGCGCATATGTCCGGAGAGGCTGCTGGTCGCGTTTGAACCACCTTACCTTGCTTCGGATGCCGCGCATCACGTCTTGTCGGTACTCGCATATCGAGCGGGAGGCGGGGATCTCGGACCACTCCGTGTTGATTTTGGAGGTGGAGTAATCGCGCTATGGTCGTACGAAGAGAAGGCTGTCTGGATCGGGCAGAAAAGCATTTTGGGATGGCCCGCTAAACGCTGCCTAAGCCTTGCCTAAGCCCGCTCTCTGCGCGACCCAGCGGCCGTTTGTTCAGGGATTTGCCCCGTCCGAAGCATTACCACAAGTTTTGGGTTTGACCCCAACTAACAACTATCGCTGTCGGCGGCAGGTGCCCAGATTCATTGGACTTCGTGCGGCGGAAAGTTGACGTTTTATTACGTTTTATCCACTCCGAAATCAGATTGCTAACGAGCCCTGGCTGTGGTCAAGACCGAAGGACGTCTCGAAAAGTAATTGATTTGGTTTGGTTGCGGGGGGTGGATTTGAACCACCGACCTTTGGGTTATGAGTTCAACACTTGATCCTAGATAGATAGCACTATTAGTACCTATATCAACAGATTCTGAGCGAACTTGGCAGGACTTTCAGCCAGCCGGTTGTGCTGAGAGCGTGGGGATGATGTCGAGTTGTTTGAGCTTCAGGCCGAGGGCGATGATCTGTTTGCCGAGTGTGCAAGTCGACCTGCTTGGCAAACACGAGATCGGTGGCGAACTCGACCTGGTCCAGGCTCCAGTGGTAGCTCAGGCCGAACTGCTGGACCACCGGGCAATACCGGTCGGCGAACTGGTCCAGCTTGCGGTGCACCATTTTCACCGAGAAGGGGTCCGCTAACTTCTGGGCCTGCTCCAAGTCGGCAATCCAGCCGAAGGCGTTGTCCAGCACACGATACTCGATCTGGCGCTGGCTCAACTGTCGGGCTAGATAACTGTGTCCATTTGCAGTAGACCTGCAACCGGAACGGACACCACGTGGGCACGCGTACGGAGCACAGCCCCAGATCCGGTCGATGAAATAGACGTCGTAGTGCAGGCATTTGCCGTCCGCTGGCTTCAGGTATGTCTTATGCGTCTTTTTGTCGTGCCACGGTTTATAGCTGCCACAGGGCTCCATGGCCGACAGAATGCACACCAGCCCGGGCCCATCTCCTCGCTGGTCCAGTAGCTCTTGCACCCGCTTCTCCTGACGGAACTTGTTCTTTTTGCTGCGAATAAACTCGATCTCGATTCCCTTTTCCGCCGCCATATGCTCCAGGCTCTCCCGAATGGCATCGCGTAACGGTTCTGCCCACCGGGGATAGTCAAAGATGCGGATCTGGTGCTCATAAAAGTAATCCGTCATGCCCTGGGCGTAGCACCACTTCGGAACCGTTCCTTGGATGATGATCCGGTCGTAGCAGGAGAGAACGCCAGCCATCTGGCTCTGGTACCGCTCGGTCAGAAGTTCAACGCCCATTCGGGCATCATAACGGATATCCTGTTTGGTTCCGGCTTTGCCGGGTTAGGAAGAATCAACAACATACAACTCGCATGTATTTGATGTTAATGTTATCGACTGTTTCCGGATCTCTTGTTAGCAATCTGTTAGCACTTTTCGGAGGCGCAGTTCGGAATTGAACCGACGAATTAAGGCTTTTGTCCGGCCTCAACTATTTCTTTGCAGACCTTGGCCTATGAGCCCTTGCCATACGTAATTTCAATGGCTTGGAAACCAACAGGCAAGATCCCGGTCAAAATCAAATCTGGGCCCAAATGGCTGGCTCGAAGTTGCTTGCGCGGCACCTGATTTGGCACGTGGTAAAACTGGACTTGCATAACCCGCGAATCTTGCCCACCGCACGCACAATCGGCACAGGCGCTTGTGCGGCTCTCCTCTGTCCTTGACGTGTACGGTATATACGGTATAACAGTACATAATGGAATATGAACGCGTGCGATACAGTTCGGCCGGTTCCGTCACAAAGGACTCAACGGTGGTAGGTTTTGGGTAGGAGAAGAAGGCCGACAACGGGCCAAATGGTTGAAAATGTGGTACGCCCGAGTGGATTCGAACCACCGACCTTTTGCTCCGGAGGCAAACGCTCTATCCAGCTGAGCTACGGGCGCACGTGTTTCAATTCTACCCCGCCTGAGCGAAAGGAAGGGTAAGCGCGACATAGAAATGGAACTTAGGCGACCTGGCGGGTCTCCCAGTAGTGCTCGAAGCGGCCGTTGAACTGCGAACAGCGCAGAGCCAGGATGGCGTTGACGCCGCGCACAGTCCAGAACATTCCGGACTGCTTGCAGCGAGAACCAATCACGGTCTTGCAACCGGCTTCGATGACGCCAGTACCAACGAACAGATGTTGGCAGCGGAACTTTGGATAACGCATGCGCCGGGCGTTCCTGCGAAAGTACTCCGCCTCGGTCTGGAGCTTTTCGGCAAGTTCGACAGAGGATGTCTGGATAGATCCCAGAGACGTCACCAGCTTTTTGATCTTGCAGTGATCGAGCAGCTCTTAGTGGATCATCATCCAGCGGTTCTGATCGACTTCATCATTGGGGTGCAGCCGACGAGCCAAGCCCCAGAGATGTTCGCGAGCATGATACAGATCGAGGATCTGCGTCGCGCCAGGGAAGTGCAGGTCAGCTTGGTTCCAGATCCATTCCGATCCATCGCCCATCACCACTTTGTTCACGGCGCGGCTCCAGCCCCGTTTCCACGCTTCCAGATAGATCCGCTTGCCGAACTGCTCGGCGGTTTCAATCGCGCCCACGTAGGTGGTCGAATCGGGGTCGCGGATGGCGTAGCCTTGTTCATCCCACGTCGTTTGCGTGAACGCGCATCCCAGCTTGACCTCCCGCGAGTGGGCAGGTTGACCTTCCGTCTTGCCCTGCCGCCCCAGCGTCTCTTTCCTCACGACGGGCACTCCCGTGCCATCCATGAGCACATACAGAATGGGTACCGGCTCCCCACCACGATGGGAAGATCGAACTGCATGGCCCGCTGAATCTCAGCCTGCTCGCGCGCGGCGATGTCTTCACCGATCGCCTCCGCCGTGGGCTCCACGGCTTTAGTGGTCACTTCCAGATCGGCGAGCAGCTTAGCTTCATCTGCTGGCGCCCGTGATCAAATGGAGCCTCTTGGCCCACGGTGGCCAGCATTCGCCGTACGCCGGGAGAGAGTTCAGTGTTCTCCACATCCAACTCGATATCCGCCGGGAACTGACCGCTATGGCAAAGCGAGCACAGGTAGTAGGGTCGAGATAGTTCCGTTTGGCCCACGGCGCTGAGAATCGTTTTGGTGCGCAACTCCCGGTAGTGGGCCTGGTGGCCGCAAGGACAAGGAAGCGTCCGCTGATTGGCAGCCGGGGCTTTGAACTGCAAGAGTCTTGATAGGGTCGCTGCTCCAGCCCGATGCAGCGCCGAGCGCACTGCCATCTCCACCGCTTTCAGATCGAGACAGCCCGTCTTGCGGCGATCGTTGAAGATGACCCGCAGCAGCTGGTCTATTTCGCGGGCGATTTCTTGACGGATCGCTTCGGCCTTTTTTTTCTCTGGCACCATCGTATCTGCCTCGGGTGGACGTATCTGGCAGATCTGGACATTGACCTCAACGAATGCCTTGTGCAGACTTTGCAGTTTCCGGAATTCAGCGATCTCTCGTTCCGCTTTCCGGATTGCCGCCGGATCGGGCAACGACTCGGTGACAGTCTTGCCAGTGACTTTGTAGGTGAGGCGGAGGTTGGGACCATACCCCGGATCTTTGGGTTGATGGCAGTGGCAGTTGAGCTTGCCACATTTGCCTGTAGTGGATGTGACCGAGCCGGACCGCAGGTCGCCCAACGCGGCGATCTGGTTGGCAATGCTGGCCCGCTGTTGCTCGAGGGATTCCAGGGACTTGGAAGTCTTCATACGAGGTTCTGCAAGCGAGCGGGCGGATCGACCAGGACACCTACTACGCGAGCGTGCTGCTGCATGAGCCGCTGAAAGACACGGTGCTTGGATGGAAGGCAGGCGATCCGATTCCGCGCGAAGCCGATGTCATCCTTTTGCGGAAAGGGCAAGTGATCGAGGCTCGCGTTGACATCGCGGGACACAAGCTGGAGTCGTGGAAAGAGATCAAGGGAGTGCAGGCTCCGGTGATCGAGAGCGAGTTTCGTGAACTCGGTGAACTGGTCAAGAAAGATCCTCGCGTTCGCGAAGCCTTGGCAAAGCGCGGCATCAACGACTTGACGACTGTCGAGTGCGTGCCGCTCCCGTTTGGCTATTTTGCTCTTCCCGAACTGGAGGGACGCCGCATCATGTACGGCGGCTGTTCGGACCTGCACGGAGCGTATCTGAGCTGGGGCCGCTCGATCGAAGGCCTCTACGTACAAGTCGATGCGGTCGATAAGAGAGTGCTCAAAGTGGTTGATGAGGGAGCGGCGCCCGTTCCTTCCGGACCGATCAACTTTCAGGAAGCGGCCTCCATACCGCGGGCAGGCACGACACCCATCGCCGTAACGCAGCCTCTCGGGCCCGGCTTTCAACTTACCGGCGGCGAGGTGATCTGGCAAAACTGGCATTTCCGGCTGCGCCTGGACCCGCGCCTGGGACCTGTGGTGAACCTGGCGCGCTTCGACGACGGCGCGAATCTGCGTTCGGTCCTCTATGAGGGATCGCTCGCGGAGCTGTTTGTTCCTTATATGGATCCCGCCGAGGGCTGGGCAACACGTATCTTTATCGAAGCGGGCGAGTTCTTTCATGGCGGGGTACTTAAACCGCTACGCGAAGGCACTGACTGTCCCCCGAATGCTACATACATTGACGGTCTGGTTCCGAACGAACATGGGATTCCGATGCCGTCGGCCGCGGCAGGCATGTCTCTACGAATTGTCCAGCGGGAATCCAGCCTGGCGGCATTTCGAAAAGGAGGAAGTCTGGGGCCGTCCGAGCCGGACCCTGGTTCTGCGCACGGCAGCGGTCATCGGGAATTACGACTATCTGATGGATTGGAGATTTGAACAGGACGGCTCGATCCGTATCGCGTTGGGCGCCACTGGAATCATCGAGACCAAGGGAGTGACAGCAAGAAGAACGGTCTCTTCCAGCCACGCCTCGACCTGGACGTGGATGGGCCGAACAACACGTTCGTAGCTCACCGGCTGAAGCAGCGGCAATTGCCTGCTTCGACGCACCGAAAAAGCATCTGGGTGGCGGAGCCCGTCACGGCTCACCGGGAGCGGACGCCATGATGGACATTCATCTCGACCGGCCGGCCATGTGGATCTTCGAGAACAGCAATGTGCGCGGGCCGCTTGGATACGCCACCGGCTACGAGATCATGCCGGGAGCGGCAGCAGCGTCATTGCTCGATCCGGAGGATGGGGCGCAGCGCGTCGGCGCCTTTTCCACGCACCAGCTCTGGGTGACGCCGTACCGTCCGGACGAGTTGTATGCCGCTGGCGTTTATCCCACGGCCAGCAAAGGAAATGACGGCCTTGCCGCTTGGACGCAAGCCAACCGGCCCATCGACAACACTGACATTGTGGCTTGGTACACCATGGGCTTTTATCACATCATGCCGCGCGCCGAAGACTGGCCCGTCATGCCCGTGATGTGGCATGAATTCGTCATTCGGCCTTACGATTTCTTTTCGCAGAACCCTGTTCTCACTCTGCCGAGCGCGCCGTGATATCGCCGTTCGAATAGATCCGGCGCCGGAAGGCCGCTTTTCTATGCGCTTCTTACTGATATTTTTGGCTCACCTTAACCGGCTCGGCGAGCAGAGCCAAACGATCTATGTCGAACTCTTTGTACAGGTCGAGGCAAAACAGATCGGGAGCGGCTTCGAATTTCACCGGCGCGTCCACAAGATACTTCAGGCTGGGCATGCCTTCGCGGATGGCCACCTCAGAAAACAGAGTTGGTTCAACATCCGCGGTAATGAGCGCCGCCACCTGATTGCGTAGCCCGGTGCTTTCAATCCGGATTCTCTGGCTGCCAAAGTTCTTCCGCATCCATTGAGCCAGCGCAATCAGTTGGGCAGCCTCGACGCCGAGCGCACGCTGGCCAGTGGTCGCCAGCATCAGAGGGAACTCTTCGAAGTCTTCTTGGCTAGGCGCAGCGTCGCCCGTAAATACGAGGTCGACAGCGAGAACCTGCGCGCCGCGGTTGAGACCGTCTGAAACCATGCTCGCCGCCGCTTTCTTGCCCTTGTCGTTAAGCACGAGCGTCACGGGTGCATTGGCGGGAGTGTTGATTGCTTTCGCCCAAACTCCTGCCGCGCTCAATCCATTGGCGAATAGGAATTGGTAAGACCTTGTTTCCACACCTTTATTCTTGGTATTCGTCAGCGCCCAAGCATGTTCTAGACCAACAGGCTTGTAGCGAACCAGCGTTTTGAGTCTGGCTCTGGCATCTGACGATGGCGTGAAAGGCTCGCGAGTTATCTCCCCGGCCAATTTTCGCGCTAGCCCGAGGATGGTCAGGTTATTTTTCGGCACTCCTACCGCCAGCTCGTCATAGCTCTTCATCTCGGCGTCCGCGGGAATTTCCTCTTCGATTACCGGCATCCCGAAATGCTTGCTGAAAAAACGATAGGCCTGCAACCGATTATCGAGCTGGTAGTTGTGGGTGGAGGGATCGGTGTTTTCGTGCCACTCAAACGCGTCCTCCTTGCCGGATAGCTTGAAGATGGGCTTGACGTCATCGTAGACGTAAGGCTTGACGAGCGGTGCCCGGAAGCAGCAATCGTCTTCGGCGTTGTCGATAATTAGTGTCGGACGTGGCGCCCGCATCGCAGTGAGGTGAGAATAGTCCTGCCCTGCGAGGAAGTCTTGAGGAACTTGCTCGTTGTCTCCGTAATCGCCCACGCGCTCGAGTTTGGACATAAAGGCGGAATACCCGGCTACCGGCACAGCCACCGTGACTCTGGGGTCGAGCGAGCTTAATACGATGGTCTGCCAGCCGCCGCCCGAGAGACCAGTTACGCCCACACGGGCACGGTCCACATTCGGGTGCGCGTAAAGATAATCCAAGCCCTTGCGCATGGCGAGATAAAACAATCCGACTCCGTTCGCGCCCACCAGATCAAGGTGAGCGGCGAATTCGTGCTTATTTTCCGGAACATTCAACTCGCCGCAATACAACCATTCCAGGCTCAACGCGAGGATGCCTCGTTTGGCGAAATTAATACATCGTTTTTGCTTGTACTCGGCAGCCTTGCCCAACTGCAACTCGTGCCCGTTGGGGTTGAGGATGGCCGGGATCTTCCCGGTGATATTCTCAGGCTCGTAAAGGATCGCCGTGGATTGAAAACCCGGGACAATTTCGTAACGAAGCTTGCGGATCCGGTATCCCTTCCCGGATTCGATGGTCCCGAGATCTTCGAACTTGGGTGGCGCTTCCACCCAGGCTTTGGGCCAGCCGTGGAAGACAACGTCCTCGAGCAGATGTTTGCGGATACGCTCCGCCTCAGTGCTCCACTGGGCGGCGCTCTGGGGCACAGAAAACCGGGGGATGCGCTGGAACAGATACTGCCTGACTTGAAATGAGACCACGTCAGGCGTCTCGAGCCGCCGTTCGAGAATCGGCGCGAGGTCCCGCGCCCGGCTTTGAGCCAGGGCGGAGGCGGCAGACAGACCTACAAGCATCAGAATTAACTTCACAGTCGAAGATCTCCCCAGGCTTACGTCGTTTCCTTGCGGGCATATAAACAAGTTCGACTCGATCATCTCACGCCCGTAGAGCCGGTGCGCAGCGTGCATTCGCGACGTGATAGATTCACTCCCATGAAATCGGGCTACCTGCGACTGAGCGTTTTTCTGCTAATTCGAAGCAAGATTGACAGACGTCTGAGAAATTTCGCGAGTATGCCAGGCCTTATCCACCCCAAACCGAAGCCTTCTTCGCCCAGGAACTCTCCGGATATTGCGCCTTCAGATTGCGCGCTGCCTCCTGCAGAGGCGCCGGATCGTTCGTGGCTTTGTACTTCGAGACTCCGGCCCAGTAGAGCGCCTCAGGCACTGCTTCCGACTTCGGGTATTTCTTTGCCACGTCACGGTATCGCCGTTCGGCTTCCTGGAACTCGCCGCGCTCGAATGCAGATCGCGCCAGACCCATTTCGAGCTGCGCTAGAAAATCTTCCGACGGCAGGAAGCCCTCCAAGCGGTACCGCTCCTTGCCCTCCTGATCGAGCACGATCAGGGTCGGCGTCCATTGCGCACCGAACCGTCCGAAAGCTTCCTTGTTCTCCTTGATGTGGATCTTGATGGGGACGAAATTCTGGTTGATGAACTGAGCCACGCGCTCATCCGGGTACACCTCGGCATCCAGCCGAGCGCATCCCCCTCACATGGGTGCGGCGCTGAAATCCAATAGCACTGGTTTGTTATGAGCACGTGCATCGGCCAGCGCGGGATCAATATCTTTTCGCCATTCAACTGCCATGACAGTTCTCCTCAAGTGGAATAGGCATTCTTGCCTGTTATGCTGCCCCGATCGCAGCTTCTACGCCCGCCGGCGTAAACGTCAACTGATCCGTCTTGGGATCGAAATCCACGCGCACGACTTGTCCATCGCGAATTTCGCCTTTGATCATCAACCGGCCGAGCGGGGTCTCGATCTGCTTTTGAATTGCTCGCTTCAACGGGCGTGCGCCGTAGGTTGGATCGTAGCCGGAGCGCACCAGGTGCGTTCGCGCTCGATCGGTGAGTTCGAGTCTCACGTGGCGGTCGGCCAGCCTGCCGCGCATCTGCTCCAGCTGGATCTCGACAATCTCCTTCAGGTGTTCTTCCGAGAGCGAATGGAAGACAATGATTTCGTCCACGCGGTTCAGAAATTCGGGCCGGAACGCGTGTCGCATCTCTTCCAGCACCGCTTCCTTCATGCGTTCGTATTCGCGGCCCTCAAATGCGCCGCGATACTCCAGAATGCGATGGCTGCCAATGTTCGACGTCATAATGACGATCGTATTTTTGAAATCCACCGTCCGGCCCTGCCCATCGGTCAAGCGGCCGTCGTCCAGGACCTGCAGCATGACGTTGAAGACATCGTGGTGAGCTTTTTCGATTTCGTCGAACAAAATCACAGAGTACGGGCGTCGGCGCACGGCTTCGGTGAGCTGGCCGCCTTCTTCGTAGCCGACGTAGCCAGGAGGCGCGCCGATAAGCCGCGCGACCGTATGCTTCTCCTGGTACTCGGACATGTCGATGCGAATCATGGCTCGCTCGTCATCGAACAGGAACTGTGCTAGCGCGCGGGCCAGCTCGGTCTTGCCGACGCCCGTGGGCCCAAGGAAAATGAAGCTGCCGATCGGCCGGTTGGGATCCTTCAACCCCGAGCGCGCGCGGATCACAGCTTCGCCAACAGCAGTAACGGCCTCGTCCTGCCCGATAACCCGCTTATGCAGCTCTTCCTCGAGGCGCAGCAGTTTCTGCATCTCGCCTTCGAGCAACTTCGAAACCGGCACGCCCGTCCAGCGGCTCACGATAGCGGCGATGTCCTGCTCATCCACTTCTTCCTTCATCAGGCGCTGGCCGCCACTCGTCGTCTGGCTTTCCTTCTCCAACTTTTTCTGGAGCTCAGTGAGCTTTCCGTATTTCAGTTCCGCTGCGCGATTGAGATCATATTGGCGTTCGGCGCGCTCGATTTCCAGCTTGGTTTGCTCAATCTGCTCGCGCAACGCGCGCACCCTCTGTACCGCGCTTTTTTCGTTCTGCCAGCGCGCCTGCAATGCATCCGCCTCGGCTTTTAAATTGGCCAGCTCTTTTTCGAGCTTGGACAACCGCTCCTTGGAGGCTTTATCCGTCTCTTTCTTGAGGGCCTCACGTTCAATCTCCAGCTGCATCACCCGGCGCAGGATCTCGTCGAGCTCCGACGGCATCGAGTCGATCTCCGTGCGCAGCTTGGCCGCGGCCTCATCCACCAGGTCAATGGCCTTGTCCGGCAGGAAACGATCCGTAATATAGCGATTCGAGAATACCGCCGCGGCCACCAGCGCCGAGTCCTTGATGCGCACCCCGTGGTGCACCTCATAGCGGTCTTTGAGGCCGCGCAGGATGGAGATTGTGTCTTCAACGGACGGCTGTTCCACAAAAACCGGCTGGAAACGCCGTTCGAGCGCGGCGTCTTTTTCGATGTGCTTACGGTATTCGTCGAGCGTGGTGGCGCCGATGCAATGCAACTCGCCCCGCGCCAGCATAGGTTTCAGCAGGTTGCCCGCGTCCATGGCGCCTTCTGCCTTGCCCGCGCCCACCACCGTATGCAGCTCGTCGATAAACAGAATAATGTCGCCCGCCGATTCCTGCACTTCTTTAAGGACCGCCTTCAGCCGTTCTTCGAATTCACCACGATATTTCGCGCCGGCGATCAGCGAGCCCATGTCGAGCGAGACCACTCGCTTGTTCTTCAAACCCTCGGGCACGTCGCCGCGGACGATACGCTGCGCCAGACCCTCGACGATGGCGGTCTTGCCCACGCCCGGTTCGCCGATCAGCACCGGGTTGTTCTTGGTCCGGCGCGAGAGCACCTGGATGACCCGCCGGATCTCTTCGTCGCGCCCGATCACCGGGTCGAGCTTCCCCTGGCCGGCCAGTTTCGTCAGATCGCGGCCGTAGCGTTCCAGCGCTTCATACGTGGCTTCGGGATTCTGAGACGTGACGCGCTGGCTGCCACGCACCTCGCGCAGAGCCCGCATCAGCCGCTCGCGCGCGATGCCGAATTCCTTGAAGATCCGGCCGATCGCGCCGCCATCCGCGGTGGCCGCAAGCAACACGTGCTCAACCGAAATAAAATCGTCTTTGAGCCGCGTGGCCTCGTCTTCGGCCTGCGTGAGCACACGGTTCAGACGGCTGGTAACGTAAACCTGCTCGGGTGCTCCGGACGGGCCGGAGACTTTCGGCATGCGCTCCAGTTCCTGGTCAACCCTTGCCTTGAGGTTCTCGACCGGCAAGCCAGCCTTCGCGAGGATCGCAGAGGCGAGTCCCCCCTCCTGCTCGAGCAAAGCGGCTATGAAATGTTCAAGATCAACCTGCTGATGACTATAGCGGACGGCCTTGCTTTGCGCAGCGCGAAGCGCCTCTTGGGACTTTTCAGTGAACCGGTTGAAATCCATATGTCATCCCCGACTGCTAACATTTTAGGCCGAGATATGAGCGCAGTCAACTAAGATTTATTGATTGCCATGTTAGAAAGAACCCGTTCCCTAGCAATTGAAATGCCCTCACTCGCGATTCCCTGGAAAGCCCTCATAGCGCCTGCGTTCCGACGAGAGTCAAGGAAGTGAACGGCTTCGGCACAAACGGAATATTCCGCGTCTGCTCCGGCCGTAGTTCTGCCTTCTGGGCCGCCGACGCTGTGGGTATCACGGGAGGGGTGACAGCAATGATCTCAGGCGACTCATTGCCCGA
The DNA here is from genome assembly GCA_003223115.1 of Acidobacteriota bacterium. Taxonomy (GTDB): domain Bacteria; phylum Acidobacteriota; class Terriglobia; order Bryobacterales; family Bryobacteraceae; genus QHXW01. The sequence goes on along the minus strand of QHXW01000088.1, from coordinate 1,736 downwards.
GCGCACTTTACTTTGGGCGTATTTGTTTCTCGGGTTCAGAGGGCCGTAAACATTGGGCTCTGAGAGAGGACTGGACAAAAGTAGCGCTTTGGTTTAGAGGATGGTTTGTTTCTCAAGTCGCTCCACCCCATTCGGCCGATCAAAGAACTGGCACAGGAGCTACGCCGAGCCCGTGAGCAACGGGATCAGGCGCTGCAGGACAAGCAGCGTGTAGAGAGGGAAAATGCGCGGCTGCGGGAAGAGATCGAGCGCTTGCAAAAAGAACTGGAGGCCGCGCAGCGCGCAGCGCGCGGCCCGGCGTCAGGCGGCTCCGTTTTCGCGAGGCCAGCGCAAGAGTCATCCGAAATCCCCAGGCCGCAAACCGGGCGCCAGCTATGGAACGCATCACCGTCGGCCCGTCCCGGAGCTTGTGGATGAAGAGATTGTGGTGCCGGTTCCGGCGCAGTGTCCGGGGTGCGCCGATCCCCTGACCTTAGAGCGGATCGAACCGCAATATCAGGAAGAGATCGTGCGCCGGACGTGGGTACGGCGTTTTGACATTCCCATCTGCCGGTGTACGCAGTGTGGAAAGCGTGTGCAATGGCGCCATCCACTACAAACCTCCGATGCGATCGAGCAGCGGCGGTGCAGGTAGGGCCGGAGGCGGTGACCCCTGGGAGTGCTGATGAACAAGCTGCAGGGATTGCCGCATGTCGATGCCGCCGCCATTCTGAAGCAGGGCTTTTTTTGCCGGGCGATCCAGCGGGTGGCGCGCAAAGCCGAAGCCACTTGGCACGCGCTGCGGGATGCAGCGCGGCGCAGTGAGCTGGCGCACATGGACGAGACCGGCTGGAAGGTGGGGGCGCAACTGCACTGGTTGTGGGCCGTAGTAACGGAACAGATTACCTACTGCCAGATTCTGCCGGGGCGCGGCTTTGGCGAGGCAGCGTCGATTCTGGGAGCGGAATATGCGGGCTGGTTGATCCATGCTGGTTTGCAGATCTATTACAAATTCCTGAAGGCGGCCCATCAGAGTTGCGCGGCGCATCTGATTGGTCGCTTCCGGGATTGGGCAGAGGTGGTTACGCCACGGCGGCACGCTTTCCCCTGGCGGTAAAAAACCTTCTGGAGCAAGGGCTTAGCTTACGGGATCGCTATTTTGGAGCAGAAGATCACGCTGCACGGATTGTGGACGGCCACCGGCTGGCTGGAAGCCAAACTGGACCGCCTGTTGGCCAAAACCTATCAAGATCCAGCCAATCGGCAACTGGCCCAGCATCTGCGCCACGAACGCCCCTACTTGTTCACGCATTATAAAAGGGCGCCCCTTTTATAGGACGTTTCTTTACTGTCCGGGTCTGGTGGACGCGACCAACAACTTGGCGGAGCGCGTGATGCGCATTTTGGTGATGATCCGCAAGAACTGGGGCGGCAACCGCACGGAAAACGGGGCACGGACGCAGGCGATCCTCACCAGCGTACTGTGTACGGCCCGGCAGCAAGACCAAGACATATTCCACTTGCTGGTTGACCTGCTGCGGTCCCAGCAACCGAAACCGCTGGACATGTTGCCACCCGAGATCGACGATACCAACGACATCGAAGGGCAGCGAGTCCCACCGCACAAATGCGGGCAGCCGAAACGCGCCACGGAAATCATCGGGACACGATCCGCTTCCCAGTCTGTGTGGAAGTGCTGCTGTTCCCAATGCAACCGCCAGCCGCTCCGCCAATCTTCAGTTCAGGTTGAGGTGGAA
>QHXW01000490.1 GCA_003223115.1 Acidobacteriota bacterium | reverse complement strand
TGGCGCAATGCCCGTCATGCGTCACGTACTGCTGAACGAAGAGGTTCTTCGTCCCGTACTGCTCGGTGAGGATCGAATATGAATTGGGCATCCATGACGGCACCAAAGCGTCATACGTTGTATGAACGGCCAGCATCGGCCTCGTGAGGCGCCCCGTTGGTGTGTAATAGGTCTGGAGATATTCGGTTGAGCGAGGTTCCGAGATATAGCGCTTCACGCCATTGTTCAGCGCGTTGTCATCCGGAGTGCCGTTGTAGACGATATTCCGGTTATCGAAGGGGTTGCCGCCGCCGCGCTGCTGGAGATCCATCAGGATGTAAGTGAAAAATACCAACGTGGCGCCTAGCTCTTTGTTGGTGCGAATTCCCGACCAGCGCCGCAGGACTTCGGCTTGATCGGCTTTGGAATCGAGCAGCTTCTCAATGCGCTCATCCAGCTCCTTACTCATCTGGAAGGTGGAAGGAACGTTCGACGGGTCGGGCAGCGCATTGGGGAAGTAGTAGTCAAACACCACGCGTAAATCGAATGGCCGCCGCTCCATCACCCACGTGGCTGCTCCCAGGGGCCCGCATAACGGCATCCCGGCGTCGTACTCATTGGAGTGTGATTCCATCAGCACCATGGTGATGAATCCTCCCATGGAGTGGCCGGTGACGTACGTCTCCTTGGGTTTGCCATATTTGCGAATGAAATAACGCCGTAATGCCTCGGTATCCTCTACGCCCTCCTGGATCGCCCAACCGCCCGCGGCATAGCCCGACTGCACGAACGCATAACCCTGGTTTACGAAAATGTCGATGAACGGGTTGGATTTCGGATCATCATAGCTTCCAGGCTTCGGGCTGTAGCCGTGGCAGTAAACCACCATGCCCCCGTTCCACTTCTCGGGCATATCGATGCGAAACTTGGCGCCGTTGATCTCTCCGGTTTCAGTTCGGTCCGCGCCCAGGCATAAGACAGGCACAAATGTAAATGCGATCAGCAGGTTTTTCATGATGATGGAGACGAGACCTATGAAATACTATATACCGGAACTCCGACTGTTTACGCGTGGATCAGCGAAGCCGGTCTACTTTTTCAGCACCACCGTTAGCGCTTGCGCCAGATCAACCTGTTTCGTCTCCGATAACTTTTGCCCCGCCGCTGTCACATAGAAAACGTCGATGGCTTTGTGGGCTTCGGTATCGATCAGCACCACGTCAATGCTGCAGCCTTTCGACGAAATCGTCGAGGCAATGTCGTAGAGCAGGCCCGGCCTGTCTTCTGCCACCACCTGAATCAATGTGGCCGACTGCGAAGCCTTGTCGTCGATGTGTAGGGTCGCATCGATACTTGCCTTACGGCTGGGCGGGGGAACCCTGGGACGCCTGCCCAAGAGTTGATTGACGTCTGCTCGCCCGAGCACCACCTGCTCCACCGTGCTCTTCAAGCGCTCCATTTCAGTCGGAGGTATCGAGTACCGTACCGTGGCGGTTGGCGAAAGCTTCCGCCTTCAGGATGTTCAGTCCAAAACTGGAGAGTGTTCCGGCCACGGAGGCGAAAAGAAACGGCCGGTCGCCCGTCACCAGCGTCAACCGGTACGCAGCGCCCGTCTTCTCGATCTCCACGCCCACTTTACGCGCGCGGCTATCCTGTTCCAGAAGCTTGTGGCGCTCGATATCCGCCCGGGAGTGCGTGCGCAAGTACCGGGTTGGGAAACCCTCGAGGAAAACATCGCTAGCCTCAATCGCGTCCGCGCTCGCGATGCGCTCCGTCTCCAGTTCGCGCGTGAGCTCGTTGTAGACAAGCAGATAAAGTTGCCATAGCTGTTCGGCACGCCATGCGCTCATGGCCGTGGGATTTACGGCGCTGATATCCGCATACGTCAACAGTGTCAGGTATTTCAGCGCCTCGACCGTGCCCGTCTTGTGTGCCAGATACTGCGCGGTGGCAGGGTCGAACATGTCGCGCGAGTTCATGGTCGCGGACATTTCGAGGTGCGAGCGGATCAGGAAGCGAACGGTCTCGCGATCGGCGTCCGGCATCTGAATCCGCTCCATCGCGCCGTCTGCAATACGGAGTGATGCGTCGACGTGACCTTCGTCCGGGCTGCCTTTTCCGACGTCGTGAAACAGCAGCGCGTACACCAGCAGGGCTGGCTGTTCTAATTCCGAGGCCAGGCCGGCGAACGTTGTAGCGCCGGTTCCTTTCGATTGACGCAACTGCGTAAAGGTCTGAATGGCCACCAGTGTGTGCTCGTCCACCGTGTAGCGGTGGTAGAAATCGCGAATCACCAGGCAGTCAATGTCCTCCATCTCGGGAAAAATGGCCCTGAGCACGCCGGTTTCGTACGCTGAACGCAAGGCGGTGGAGGCATGCGGCAGTAACAACATTTTGCGGAGCGCTGGCCAGATGGGACGCGAGCCACTGAAATGCTCGCGAATGACTGGAAGGCGGTTTTCAATACGCTGCTCGGCTTCGAGTGACAGCCGGATGCCGTGCCGCGCCACGAATTCGAGCAGGCGCAACAACAAATCGGGTTCGGCCTCGAGTTGCTGAGGCGAACGAAAGTAAACGCGCTCGCGCACCACGGTGAAGTCCGCGTTTGAGAGACGCGATCGCCAGTCGCGGAATTGCGCGAATAGCGAGCTGGTCCGGGCCTCCTGCATTTCGAGTGCTCTCATGGTCGAGCGGTCCACTGCGCGCGCGTTGCGGAAGTAATCCCGCATCAGATCCCCCGGCTCTCCCACACCGGTCTGCTCGGCCACCCATTCCTGCGCGTCGAACGTCAACACGTTGCTATCGCGCTTGGCGTGGTGATGCAGGTAGCCGCGCAGCGCGAAAAGTAACCGCCGTGCGTCGGCCAGTTCAGGAGCGCGTTCAGCGGGCGCCAACGTAGAAGCCGTGGTATTCACAATCTGGCTGATCCAGGCCACCAATTGGAGATCCCGCAGCCCTCCCGGAGCTTCTTTGATGTTGGGCTCCAGATGGTAAAACGTGCCGCCGTATTGCGCCTGGCGCTCCCGTGCCTTCAGAGCGAGGTGCCGCACCAGGCCGTCGCGCTGGCTGTGAATGAATCTAGGCAACTTCTCGAGCAGCACCCCATAAATCGTGCGGTCGCCCGCCAGAAATCGCTGATCCAGCAAGCTGACGTTCAGCTCGATGTTCTGATCATGCAGTTCCGAGCATTCACCCGGAGTGCGAACCGAGTGGCTCACTCGCAACCCGGCGTCCCAAAGCACCTGGAGAAATCGGGAGATGGACTCTTTGTTCGCGGAGGCGGATTTCTCGCCTGCGACCAGCAATAGCAGGTCTACATCGGAATACGGGAACAACTGCCGGCGCCCGTAGCCCCCCACCGCGAGCAGCGCGGCGCTATCACCGATGGTGAGCGCAAGATGTTGTTCCCAAGCGCTCGACACCCGCGTGTCCACCTCCGCGGTGCGCTCCTCGAGCGCTCTCTCGGGATCAAAGAGCTGCTTCTCCGCGATCATCGTTCCGGATCCGAATCGCTTCCGCCACGTCGTAGACGAAAACCTTGCCATCCCCGATTTTGCCCGTGCGGGCTGCCGCCGTGAGCGTTTTGAGCACCTCTTGGAGCCTGCCATCCGCCACGACCAGCTCCAGCTTCATCTTGGGCAGAAGGTCCACGTTGTACTCCTGGCCGCGGTAGACTTCCTTGTGACCTTTTTGCCGCCCGTGCCCGCGCACTTCGCTGATGGTCATTCCGTCGATGCCGATGTTCTTGAGCGCTTCTTTCACCGGGTCCAACTTGAATGGCTGTATGATGGCCTCGATTTTCTTCATTGCATGCTCCTGTCACTTCACCGTGCAGGCTCACGTCGATGTTCCATTATTCCGCATCCGAAAGTCCCGCGGAAGAATATTTCTGTCCGCCGCATCAAGAATGGGTATTAACGGCGATTAACGGCGCGCCCGGCTTTCTCGAGAGTCCCACTTCGTTTTATTCTGATTAGATGCCTCGACGAAGAGAACTGCTCCAACTGACTGGTGCGGGCCTGCTCGGCTTAGTGACGCGTACCGGGTTGACCGCCGCGAGTGATCCCAAGATCGATAACGTGACGCTCGAACCGGGACAGGCAAAGGTGACGCACGAGCCGTTCGGCGATCTGGCCATTTACTTCAGCGGTCCCACCGGGCAACTGCAGTCCATGACCGCGGGAAGCCTGCGGCTCAAACCCGGCATGTCGCCGCACCCGCCCCACCAGCATCCGGAAGAAGAATTCATGGTGGTGACCGAAGGAACGGGCGAGATCCTGGTGGATGGCAAGACTACGAACGTCGCCGCTGGCTCCATGATGTACTGCGGCGCGGGCAAACTCCACGGCGTATTGAATACCGGTAGAGAGCCGCTCCTGTTCTACTTTTACAAGTGGAAAGCGTGACGTGCAGACTTACCTACTTGGCTTCGTCCAACACTTCAATGGCGTTCACGCAGGCGTAGTTCTTCGCAGGAACAAATGAGAACACCAGCTTGCCTTGCGCATTG
>QHXW01000087.1 GCA_003223115.1 Acidobacteriota bacterium | reverse complement strand
GCAGGCCCTGATCGCACAACCGTTCCAGCATCTGCCGGCATTCCAGATTCTTCAACCCTCCATTGGGACGCTTCCACTCCAGCAATTCGCAGACCGTGCGCGAGATCTCGGTAATCCCCAGCGAGGCGAACTCCGCGACGATCCCGCGCACCAACTCCAGTTCCGTAATGGAAAAACTCCGCCCGCAAAAGGTCAGCGGTCCGGCCCATTCTGATTGAGTCACAAGCCCGGCTCTCAACTCCTTCAGGCTCAGACTATCTCAAAAGAATCGAAAAGTCCAGCCCAAAATTCCCCAAATTCGGGATGATCGTGGACCAGGTTGCACGCCGCCGTCCGGCTATCTTCTCTTTGGCAGGCGCTCCCGCCGCAGCAGTTCGCGATGGATCGCGGAAATCTTTTCCAGATGTTCCTGGATCTGGTGATAATTCTCTATCCAGCGGCGGACGCGCTCGACCTGCTCGGCAGCCATCACTCCCCCCGGCCGTGCGACCGCTTCCCAGGGTTACGCTCAGATCCCAGAGCGGACCATGCCGCTCGCCACGAGCGCACTTGCAGCCGGGCTTGCCGCACGTCACGTAGCGTTCCCGCAAGGTCCCCCGCAGCGTTTCTGCCGCCGGCGGCAGCAGCAGCTCGACCAGTCCCTTCCGTCGCCGATCCAGTGCCAGTTTGGAGAGTCTCCGCAACCCGCTGCTTTCCGTCATCTAATGGAAAGATTGTAGCTCCGCCGCCCCGCCGGACCAAATACGAAACTGCTATCGTGCGAATCTCCTCCTAAAACGCTGATCCATCAGGGAATAAATTCACCGTGCGAAGTCCCTGGGTCCGGGACGGGCCGGGACTGTTACCAGATTTCGGCGTCAGGCGCTTTTGCGCGGGTTCATTCGAGCATCTGACGAAGCCGTTTTAAGCTATGCCGCGGTTTTCATATCGGCGCGAGCGCGCGCAATCACCGCCAGATACTGCCGTGCCCGTTCTTCAATCACATCGTAGCGTCCTTCGCGAATGATCTTGGCGTCCACTAGTTCACCGCCAACGGCTACCGCGCAAGCGCCGGCCTTGAGAAAATCGCCGGCGGTCTCCAGGTTTACTCCGCCGGTAGGAATCATTTCGATGTGTGGGAAGGGGCCGCGTAGCGCCTTGATGTATTTCGGCCCGCCGACGTTTCCGCAAGGGAAGATTTTGACGATGTCAGACCCGGCCTCCCAGGCTGCCAGCACTTCGGTGGGTGTCAGAGCGCCAGGGCAAATCACCTTGGAGTAGCGTTTGGCTATCTCGATGACCGACAGTTTGAGGCCAGGCGCGACCAGGAACTCGGCTCCAGCCAACATGCAAGCGCGTGCGGTCTCGGTATCAAGCACGGTGCCGGCACCGAGCACGAGCTTGTCACCGAACTGGTCGGCAACTTTCTCGAGCGCGCGAAGGGCGCCCGGAACCGTCATGGTGATCTCAGCTGCGCGGATGCCGCCGCGGCAAATGGCGTCGATGGCCTTGATAGCGCTTTCTGCGCTAGAGGTGCGCACCACGGGCACGATCCCGATCTCGGTAATGGCGGACAGGATCTGTTCTTTGGTCATGGCTTTCAGATTATCAAGTCAGGCGGCCAGCCTTCTAACTTAACTAACCGAGATCAGGTTGAGCCGTCCGATGCCGGGAAAACGATCCGGAAAACGCTCGATCACCGCGCCTAGTCTAGGGGTTCGAAAGCGGCAGGATTGTTGTGGATCAGTGGAAGCTCGCGGACCAGCCCAGTGGAAGCGATCATGATAGCTACCAATCTGTGACCGAACCGTCGTCAGCGTCGTAGCTTTCCGGATTGCGCCAGTCGTGGCCGATCTTGTCAGCCATGGCATTCTCATCCAGTTCGATGCCCAACCCCGGGCCCGTGGGCAGGTCCAGGTGCCCCGCACGCAAATTGAAGGGCTTTTTCAGATAGCCCTCACCCAGAGAAACCTGCTCCTGGCACAGAAAATTTGGAATAGACGCCGCCATCTGCACGCCCGCAGCCAGCGAAATCGGGCCAAGCGGATTGTGGGGCGCGATGTCGGCGTAATAAGCTTCCGCCATGCCCGCGATCAGACGCACTTCGGTAATCCCGCCGGCATGACACAGGTCCGGCTGCAAGATCGTAGCGGCGCGTTTCTCGAGGACCTCCCGAAATCCCCACTTGGTGAACACGCGCTCACCGGTCGCGATGGGCAGGAATGTACCCCGCGCGAGCTCGGCCATGATGTCATGATTCTGGCAATTGATCGGTTCTTCGACAAACATAGGCTGGTGCGGTTCGAGCGCTTTGATCAGCAGCTTGGCCGTGCCGGGACTGATAGCGCCGTGGAAATCGATGGCAATGTCGATGTCGTTTCCAGCGGCGCGGCGAAGCTCGGCGAATTTTTCAGCGGCATACTGGACGGCTGCAGGAGTTTCTATATAGCGCGACGGCCGTTGTTTCGCGGGCCCGGTCTTGAACGCCGTGAATCCGCGCGCTATGGCTGTGCGGATGTCTTCGGGGGAACCGGCATGTGCGTACACGCGAATTCTATCGCGAGTGGGGCCTCCGAGAAGTTCGTAGACCGGCACGCCGAGTGCTTTGCCTTTGATATCCCAAAGCGCCTGATCGATCCCGCTGAGCGCGCTGGTCAGAATCGGACCGCCGCGGTAAAACGCATGACGGTAGATCGCTTGCCAGTGGTGCACCACGCGCCGCGGATCTTTGCCGATCAGGTATGGCTCAATCTCTCTGACCGCCTCGGCACAAGTGAGCGCGCGGCCTTCCGTAATTGGTTCTCCGAGGCCCAGAATGCCGGCATTGGTCTGCACTTTAAGAAACAGCCAGCGCGGTTTGACCAGAAAGGTCTCGAGCTTGGTGATCTTCAGATTGTCTTTGGGCTGAATAGGTGCGTCCTTGCCTGTGCGCTGTTGCGCGACGGCCTCGGCCCGGTCGAGCACGCTCCAGCCGGCGGCGGTGAACACCCCGGCGATAATGGCACGGCGATCGATTGTCTTCATGAAGGCTCCTTGCGAAACGTTTAACTCCCGGAACAGATGACGGGGCGCCGGCCTCGAATCACCTCGCCAGCAGAGGAAACGCGGTGATCCGCAGTTTGGCCGAACCGTAGGGAATCAGCGAGAGCGTCTCGAGGTGCTCGCGGCTTTCTACCGGGCTTTCAGGCGGCGCTGCCGACCCGCTCACAAGTATCCATTGCGGGATGCGCCGGCCTTTGACGACGATCTCGACCGGCGCGCCAGCCGGACTGAACGGGAACTCGGCTACGGGTTTTTCGCGAACCTCAAGCGAACGTCCCGAGTTCGCTGGGTCCAGCAGCAAGCCATAGTTCCAGGGCGTGGTGGGATGGACTTCCCAGTCCGCTGCCGGCGCATGATCTCGGACCTTTTTCCACTCGTCGCCGACCTTCAGCGAGTACACCAGCGGTCCCCGCTCGATGGCCGCCGAGTTGTGGTACCAGCGCGTAACACGCGGTCGCATCGTGAGCGTCAGCTCCACGACATCGCCGGCCCGCCATTCGCGTTCCACCCGGTGGAAAGTGGCGGGCGTGACCTGGCTCTCGAGCGTGCCGTTGACGCTCACGCGCGCACCCGCAGCCCACCCCGGAATCCGCAACAGCAGCGGGAAACGCGCCGGCTTCTCGGGATTCACACTGAGACGAACTTTGTCGCGAAACGGATATTCGGTGTCTTCGGTAATCGACACCTTTACTCCCCCGCGCACCGGCGCGCGCACTTCACTCGGCCCATAAGCCGCCACTGCCAGACCATCGTCCGGAGTAGCCATCCATAAACTCGCCACGAATTTCGGCCAGCCCTGGTGAAAGTTCGAAGTGCAGCACCCGAAGTTAGGCTCGAGCCCGAATAGATTCGAGTCCGGACCATTATTGGTCCATTCGCGCGGATGGAGCGTGCACAGCACCTGGTTGGGCTGCTGGTCATACTGATGCGCCCACATGTCCGCCGAGAAGGTGCCGGGCAGCGGGTTGTAAGCGATTTTTTCCAGGCGATCGCCGAGGGCCGGCTCTCCCAGGATGGCCTCCAGATTCTCTACCGAAAACATGCCTTCGACCACCGCACAGAGCTCGGTTCCTTGAGACGGGCTCTTGCCCGCGTAATGCTCGTCACCGCTGTGCACGCCATTCGGCAATAGATGATATTCATCCATCTCGCGCAGTTGGCGCATGACGCCCTGGCGATCGGATTCGTCGCGCGACACCAGCCACCACTCGGCTTCAGTCTTGAGAGCCATGGCATTGTTGACCACGTGCGTAGCCAGTGTGATCTGGTTTTTTGTGACTTTGGAAGTAAATTCGAAATGCGCGAACTGGCCTTTCCAATCATGACCCTGATCGCGTAGTTTGCGCGCAAGATCGAGCAGGCTCGAGTCCCCAGTGCGGTTATAGAGCCAGATCACGCTCAGCACTTCGTCACCCCAGCGAAATATAGCCCACTCCCTGAGCGGCCTTTGGTCTATGGTGCGCAACTGATAGGCGAAATAACGGCGGAGCAGCGGAATGACTCGCGCGTCTCCGGTGGCCTCCTGATACTGTGTGAGTACCTTGAGCATGATCATGTGGGGCCACCAGTCGCGATTTTTCTCGGGCCCCATCGAGCCATCGGGACGCTGATGTTCGAGGGTCCAATCCACCCAGCGGCGAACCTTGGTGATTAGCTTTTGATGCTTGAGCAGGTATGCCAGCGGTACCAGGCCGTCTAGAAAATAGGGGCCGCGTTCCCAACTCTCGCCGCTGCCGCCGAGCCAACCACTGTTCGGACCCAGGTCGGGCCAGAATTCATCCAGATGACCGCTGAGCCCTGACGCCTGGACCTGCAATTGGTTTAACAGCCAGCCGCGCGGTGTAACCGAGGTCAGCGGAAGTAGGTAAAAATGATTCGGTTCAAGTGGCGAACGATTTTTTACCACCTCGTTAACGGCGCCGGAGGCAGCCAACGCTTCACCCAACCAGACCGTACTGAGGAGAACCGCGACACGTAAGAGTATCATTGGTCCCTCATTTTATATCCGCCGATTCAGTTGAGGGTTTTCTGGCCCAATGTATGGCAATGCCGCCCGCTATGAATGTGTGCGCGTCCACTTGATGGAAGCCCAGGGTTGTGAGCAGGGACGATAGATCCGCCGCCGTTAAGAAGCCGCGGAGTGAATCGGAAATATACGTATACACGCGCGGTCTCCCGTGCAGCAGGCAACCCCATAACGCGCCTTGCGCGTAGAGGTAGGCGAGATAGAGCTGTCGAATCAGACTTGTGCGCGGCAGTGAAAAATCCAGGCTCGCCAGTATGCCGCCTGGTTTCAAGATGCGACGGATTTCGCGCAGTACAGTTTGAAGGTCGGGAAAATTGCGCAAGCCATAGCCGACAAATACAGCGTCGAAGCAAGCATCCGCAAAAGGCAGCGAACCGGCATCGGCGCACACCGGGTCCGGTAAACGCGCGATCCGGAGCATGGATGGCGTCAGATCCATCGCGACGGGTCGTGCCGACGCGTCCCGGCCGAGTATCAATTTCGAAAAATCACCGGTGCCGCACGCCAGGTCAAGTACGAAAGGGGAGCAGGGAAGGCCGGCGCGCTCCACGGCGAGCCGCTTCCATCCGGGATCCATCCCGAACGAAAAAGCCCGCGTGATGAAGTCATAGCGAGGCGCGACCGTGGTGAACATGTCGCGCATGAGACACAGCCGGCGGGCGTTCGTCGAGCAAAAAAAAGGCAGGCCAAAAGCCTGCCCGAGTCACGGTTTACCGTGGCGGTTACGTACGCTTGGCGCGAGCTGCCACGCGTGGAAGATCTGTGGCAGCAGCGGCGGCCGCTATAGTGACAGGTGTCGTAGCTGCTGCCTCGACCATCTGTACCATCGCGTACGCCGGCATATCCTCGGCTTCCTTGGAGAACACCATCTGACTGGAAGCAGAATCGAAGTCGACCTTAATGAGGTCGCCGCCTCGCACCTGTTGAGTCGCAATCAGATTGGACATGGGGTGCACCAAGGAACGGTCGATGGTGCGTTTCAAATGGCGGGCCCCATATTTCATGTCCGTGCCCTCGTGTAACAAATATTCTTTCGCCGTTTCGGTGACGGAAAATACAAACGGCGTTGAATTGGAATTGAAGATACGCTGCTGCAGAATGTTCAGCTCAAGTCCCAGTATCTTCCGGAGCTCACGTTCCCCGAGCAGCTTGAATACCACCACTTTATCGATGCGGTTCATGAACTCGGGTGTAAATTTGCGCCGGGCGGCTTCCACTCCTGCACGTGCGATTTTGTCCGTTGCACGCTCGTCCAGCTTCCCGTTCTGGTGCTGTCTCTCGATTTCCGACGCGGCGAATCCCAAATTGGGTCTCAAAATGGAACTCATCTCCCCAGCGCCGAGATTACTGGTCATGAAAATCATGGTCCGGGAGAAGTCCACGCGGCGGTTGTCGCCCAGCGTTAAATTGGCTTTATCAAGGATGCCGAGAAGCAGGTTCCAAAGGGCATCGCTGGCCTTCTCGATCTCGTCGAAGAGCACAAAACTCAGCTTGATCTTCTCGGTATGGTACTGGTTGAGCGCTTCCTGGCTGAGTAGCGGGTGCGTCTCCCGATGGCCCAGATATCCGGGCGGGGAGCCGATCAGCTTGGCGATCTCATGGCTGTGCTGGAACTCCGCGCAGTCAATCTTGATCATGGCCCGCAGATCCCCAATCAGGCTCTCCGCGGTGGCTTCGACCATCCGCGTTTTGCCCGTTCCCGTTGGTCCCAGGAACAGGAAGTTACCGATCGGACGTCACGGGCTGTTCATACCAGCCAGGTACATCTGATAGATGTTGACGATCTGGTCGATGGCTTCATCCTGCCCGACGAGGCGCTTGCTTAGGTCTCCAAACAGTTTTTCAGCTTCCGAACCAGTCTGCGACGGATCCAGTCTTTTATTAAGCCGCACCATATTGCCTCTCCACTTTTCCGATCCTTGACCCCCAAAGACTCACGGCCAAGCAACGTGCAAGTACCGTTCCATTTTGCCGGGCCGGGCTTATTTCCGTGGTTTCAAAGGTCTCATTTCGACCCTGCTCACCAGCGTTCGCTCCGGCATCTCCAACAAATTCATAACGACCTGCGCGACATCTTGGGGCGCTATCATCCAATCGGATGGCGCGGAGCGCGAACCGAACTCCGTGTTCACACTGCCGGGCATGATGTAACTCACACGGACGTTATCGTACCTGTGATCCAACATCAGCGCCTCGCTAAATCCATTCAGGCCGAACTTCGATGCGTTATAAGCCGCACCGCCCGAGAACGGGTTCTTGCCTGCTAGGCTACTGATATTGATGATGTAGCCTCCCTCGGCGTTATTAAGTCTTTGTAACGTTTCGCGGCAGCAGTAAAATGCGCCGCTAAGGTTCACATCGAGTGTTTTCTGCCAATCTTCAACTGTCATCTCCTTCACTTTGCGGAATATTCCGACCCCGGCATTGTTTACCAGGATGTGTAAGTGACTAAAGCGGCGATCCAAGCCCTTAAAGAAGCGCTCCACCTGTTCCGGTTTGGACACGTCAACGGCCTCCCCGAACACCGTCCCGCCCGGATTTTGGGCCATTTCCTCGGCGGCGCGCGCCACGCTCTCGGGCGACCTGCCGCAAAATGCCACTGAAGCTCCCGCTTGAAGCAGCCGCTCAGCGATGGCGCGTCCAATTCCCCGCGTTCCGCCCGTGACAACGGCAACTTTGTTTGACAAATGTCTTTCATTCGACAATGGTATGTCCATCGTTCGATCTTACCTGCAGTACCGGGCGAGACAGAGGGAGCCGGCATCGGTGTGCGGCCTGATCCACCTGATCCATAACGCTCTGTTAAGATGTAAGAAAGAAGTGTAAAATGACGCCTGCCGCGCCCACCGCCTCCTGGCGGAAAGTTTGTCAAGAGACCCTTTCGCGCCTCAGCGAGGATCTGGAACAGCAAGTCGAAGCCGAGGTGGAATCGCGCCTCGCTGCCGCCATTGAAAGTGAAGTGGCCTCGCGGGTTCGAGCGGCCATCGACACTGAGGTTGCCACCCGGGTCGAACGGTCGATTCACACCGAAGTACAATCTCGCCTCCGCGACGCCATCGAAGGCGAAGTGAAATCCAGAGTGGCGGCCGCCATCGATACCGAAGTGGCTACACGCCTGGCCGCAGCGATCGAGGGCGAAGTGGCGGACCGGCTGAACGCTGCGCTGGACAGCCAGGTGGAGGCGCGTGTTGCCGCCGCAATCGAGCACGAGGTTGAGGAGCGCGTCTCGGCGGCTATCGATGCTGCCGTGCGAGGAGCCGTCGAAGCGGCAGCCGCGGAAACGACCCGGACACTGTCCGAAGAGCTCGATCAGGCGGTTCGCCGGCTGACCCAATGCGCCTCGGTCGAAGACGCGCGAACAGTGCTTGTGGACGTCACCGCGCCATTCTCTGAGTGCGCTATGGTCTTTTCGATCCGCGACGGAATCGCGCGGGCTGAACGCATGCGGCGCCCGGCGTCTGAACAGGACCTCGACGGAACCGCTGACAGCCTTCCCTCGCTCCAGATCCCGGTTTCCGAAGCCGCATCGTTTTCGACCGCCATCCAGACTCATGATCCGGTGGTCGCCATGAACACGCCGCATGAAGTTTCGGCGGCCCTCATCGGCCTATTCGGCGACAACCCGGAGCAGAAGGCATATGTGTTTCCTCTGACGGTGAGCGGAGAAACCATCGCGCTTCTGTACGCAACCGGAGGTGTACAGGCGGCCATTCTGGAATTACTGGCGCAAGTGGGGGCTCTTCACCTGGAAAAGCTGGCTTCGGAATCGCGCGCTGCTTCGGCGCCCGCCCGTACGATGGCGGCGGGCTATGCAGCGGCCGGCGGCTCTGAATTAGTCGGCATTTCAAGTCTCTGGCGCCAGCCGGAAATTCCCCCGGAACCGGCCGGTGCAGCCATGGCACGCAAGGGGCGCCGCGAATGGTGGGATCTATCCCGCCAGGACCAGCAGCTTCATTTGAGTGCGCAACGGTTCGCCCGCGTGCAGGTGGCGGAAATGCGGCTCTCAAAGCCGGATGTTCTACGCGACGGCCGCGCACAGCGCGACATCTATCGCGGCTTCAAAGAGCCCATCGATGCGGCGCGCGAGACGTTCCGAGGAAGATTTATGAACGCCACCACCACGATGGTGGACTACTTTCATATGGAGTTGATGCGTAGTCTGGCTGACGACGATGCGAATCTGCTTGGTCCGGACTATCCCGGCCCTCTTGTTTAGATTAAGCATCAGATTGGCTTTGCCGGCCGCCATCCTGGCGTCCCTGGCCGCGGCTCAGGACTTGGCCTCGCTGGTGAAGGCAGATCGGGAATCACCTTCCGTGGTCCGGCGCTTGCGCATCCAGCACGTCGCGGCTACTCACCCCGGCGACCAAACTGGCGCTCTCGCCCGGTTTGCCCTGGGAGTGACATCGCTCGAGCAGAAAGATTACGAGCGCGCGGTGAGCGATCTCAAGGCGGCGGTCCCTCGCCTTTCGACGCTGCAAGATTACACCGCTTACTATCTGGCCTCTGCGCAGCTTCAGCAAAAACAATACAGCGGCAGCGCAGCCTCGCTGGCGCGTTTCCACGAGCTTCCGGTGTCGTCGCCCCTTCAGGCGCGAGCCACGGTGCTGGAGGCCCGGGCGTTGGCGGAATCCGGTTCGGCACAACAGGCCGTGCAGATCATTCGGGAAAAATACCAGAGCCTGCCCCAGCCGGATACTGACTTCGCGTTAGCCACCGCGTACCAGGCCGCCGCGGATCGGCTGCATGCAGCGATTTATTATCAGCGCGTGTATTACGGGTATCCCAATTCGGATTTGGCGGCCAATGCTTCCGCCGCTCTCATCGATCTGCGCAGTGCCATGGGCGCGGAATACCCTGCCGCACCAGGCACTTTGCGGCTGGAACGGGCCGACAAATGGCTCGCCGCTGACGATTACTCGCGGGCCAGCCAGGAGTACACATCACTCGTCGCCGAGTTGACAGGACTGGAGCGTGACCAGGCGCGGGTGCGAATCGGCGCGACGGATTTCATGCGTACCGAGACTGCCGCCGCGTACCGCTACCTGCAATCGCTCGATTTGCCCTCTTCAGAAGCGGATGCGGAACGGTTGTATTATCTTGCCGAATGCCAGCGCCGCAATAAGGACGACAACGATCTGCTCGATACGTTGAAGCGCTTCGAAAAAAAATACCCGGAATCTCCCTGGAGGCTCAAAGCGCTGTTCTCGGCCGCCAACCACTTCCTGGTGCTCAATCGACCCGAAGCCTTTGAGACGCTTTATATAGCGGTATACGAAGATTTCCCCTCTCATAGTCTGGCAGCCTACTGCCATTGGAAAGTGGCCTGGGGCGCTTATCTGCGACGCCGGGATGACGCTCGGGAGCGGATGCGGGAGCATTTGGAAAAATATCCGGCCGATGCCCGGGCCAGCGGCGCTCTATATTTCCTGGGGCGGTTGAGCGAAAGCGCCAAAGATTTTGCCACGTCGCGCGCCTATTACGAAAAGATCGTCGACGTTTTTCCGAACTATTATTACGCCGTACTAGCGCGCCAACGGCTGGCGGATGCGCAGATCGTTGCGGCTGCGCCCGCACCCAAGGTGATCGGGTTTCTGGGCGGCATCGGACTCCAGGAGCGCAAGGGGGCTCCGGCGCTCGAAGCGTCGCCGGCCACAAAGCTTCGGATTGAGCGCGCGCGATTGCTCGAAACCGCGGGGTTCAGTGACCTCGCCGAGTCGGAGCTTCGATTCGGAGCGCGAAATGACGGGCAGCCGCTGTTGCTGGCCATGGAACTCGCGCGCTCGGCCTCGGCTCCTTACATGAGCCTTCACTACATGAAAACTCTGGCTCCCGATTATCTGGCGACGCCCTTCGAATGCATGCCGCGCCGATTTTGGGAGCTCTTGTTTCCCATGCCTTATCAGCGAGACTTGGTGACGAACGCGCGCCTGCAAAACCTGGATCCGTACATGGTGGCTGCTCTGGTTCGGCAGGAGTCGGAATTCAACCCCGCTGCCGTTTCGCATAAGAGCGCCTATGGCCTGACTCAGATCATGCCCGCCACGGGCCGGCAACTAGCGCGGCGCACGGGCCTGCGTCGTTTTCGAAAGTCCATGCTTTTGCAGCCCGCCACGAATCTGAAGCTGGGCTCGAAATATTTGCGTTCCATGCTCGACGAGTGGGGTGGAAAATGGGAAGAAACGCTGGCCTCCTACAACGCCGGCAAGAGTCGCGTCGATGAATGGCTGAGCTGGGACGTGTATCGTGAACCGGCCGAGTTCGTCGAGACCATTCCCTTCACCGAAACCCGGGATTACGTGCAGGCTGTGCTGCGCAATGCCGCCATGTACCGGCGGCTGTATGGAACCGCGGCAGTCAAAACGGTCCCGGCAAAGTCGTCTGCCGATCGCCGCTCAGCTAATCGCAACGCGTCGTCACGCCGTAGCGCGAAAAAACGCCGCGCCTCGTGAGGCGCCGCCCTGCCTATCACCGCGGCGCACCGGCGGGTGCTTTACCAGACTGCGGCGCGCGATGTACCCTCATCAAATGGCCTCTCCACAGCCTGGCGACGTCCGGCAGGAAGCCCGCCAGCGATTTCGCAGCCAACGCACCAGAGATTTCACCGAATCAGTGATTCGCGAGATGACGCGGCTGGCCCTGCGTCACGGCGCCGTCAACCTGGCGCAGGGGTTTCCGGATTTCAGCGCGCCCGAGCGCTTGAAGGAAGCGGCCCGCGAGGCGATTACCCGCGATTACAACCAGTACGCCATCACCTGGGGCGCAAAACCGTTGCGCGACGCAATCGCCGCCAAATACCGGCGCACGTATGCACTCGAACTCGATCCCGAAACCGAGATTACGGTTTGTTGCGGCTCGACCGAAGGTATGATCGCATCGCTCACCGCTATAACGAATCCAGGCGATGAGGTGGTGATCTTCGAGCCGTTCTACGAAAACTACGGGCCGGACACCAAGCTTTGCGGCGCAATCCCCAAAATGGTGAAGCTCCAACCTCCGGACTGGAACTTCGATCCGGAGGAGTTAAGGCGCGCCTTTTCGCCGCGGACAAAGGCCATTATTCTCAATACGCCGAATAATCCGACGGGCAAGGTCTTTTCAACTAAGGAACTCGAGGTCATCGCATCCCTGTGCCGGGAATTCGATGCTCTGGCCATTACCGACGAAATTTATGAACACATCACTTACGACGGCGACCAGCATGTTCCCATCATGACCCTGCCCGACATGCGTCATCGATCGATCTTGGTAAACAGCATGAGTAAAACTTTCTCGGTCACGGGTTGGCGGGTCGGTTGGGTGGTGGCCGCACCCGATCTGTCGGAGTCCGTCCGCAAGGTTCACGACTTTCTAACTGTGGGAGCAGCCGCGCCTCTGCAGGAAGCTAGTGCACTTGCACTATCTTTTGGCGAAGACTATTACCGGCAGCTTGGCGCCGAATACTCCGAGCGGCGGGCTATCATCTTGACGATTCTCGAGAGAGCCGGCTTCCAATGCTATCGACCTAAAGGGGCTTACTACGTAATGACGGATATTTCACGCTTTGGTTTTGCGGACGATATTACCTTTGTCCGTTATCTGATCGAAACCATTGGTGTAGCAGCGGTGCCGGGCTCCAGCTTTTATCAAAATCCTTTCGACGGATCGCAACAAATTCGCTTTTGTTTTTGTAAAAAATATGAGACCCTGAAGTCAGCCGGAAAAAAGTTGTTGCATCTCTCTCCCCAGTAGCCGGACTGCCGGCTGGAGGATCGTCATGTTGCCAGGATTCTTACTTCCAGAAACGACTATTCGCGAGGCTGGCGCCAGTGCTGAACTGGATCTTGGGCGGCCCCAGGGAACGGTGATTCTTTTGACGCTCGGGATTACCCGCATCATTGAGCAAGAGAGCCTGGACGTCTCGATCTGGGGCTCAGTGGATGGAAAAGAGTGGGGCGCGAAGCCGTTAGTGAGTTTTCCCCAGAAATTCTACTGCGGCACCTACCAGATTCTTCTCGACCTGACCAGGCACCCTGATGTGCGCTACGTGCGCGTGAAGTGGGGTGCACAGCGGTGGGGCAAGGGCGACAACAAGCCCCTGTTCGGTTTCTATGTGTTTGCCCAGGAAATGAAGGACCACATTCTGGCAGTCGGCGCCTGATCTTCGGTTCGAACTCCAAAAATTCACACCGCTTCCGGAGTTCGGTGCTCGCTCGGCCGAACAGTTTTTCTGCCAGCCCGCCTCTTAGTCTCAATCGAAATCATTTCTTAAGCCTGACATTTCATGTAACCTTTGGACATTCTTAAAGAGTCTTATGGAGAGTCCCTATTTTGCGTTGTTTATGGCTGATGCCCAGGCTCCAGTCTACTCGCCACGCTCGACACACCACCGGGGAAGCCTTTCCCAGCACGCTTACCAGGTGATCCGCGATCGGGTACTCAAAGGCGAGATCCGGCTGGGTGCGGCGCTATCACGGCGCAAGCTGGCGGCGGAGCTGAATATGAGTCTGCTGCCGGTCAGCGAGGCCCTGCAGCGTCTGGAGAACGACGGTGTGGTGGAAAGCGTGCCGCGTGTCGGCACTCGCGTGTGTCTGCCCACTCCGCAGGACATCCGGGAGCGCTACGAGATCCGTGAAGCGCTCGAATCGCAGTCGGCGCGCCTGTTCGCGGAAAAAGCCAGTCCCCGGGAACGGCACGAGTTGCAATCCATGGCCGAGCACATGGATGCATTGTTCAATCGCAGCTTCGGGGACCAGAATCGCGATCCCGAGTTTCTCTACGCGGTTCACAGCTACCATGCGCAACTACATCTCAGGATTGCGGATTGCACTGGCTTCCGGGCCCTCCGGCAGGCCATCGAAAAGAACCAGGTTCTGACCTTTAATTGGCTGTACGACACCGCGGCGAGCCGGCCGCCGCTGCCACCGCGATTTCACGGCGAGCTGATCGAAGCGCTCTGTAACGGCGATGCGGAAGAGGCCGATCACGCCATGCGCCAGCACATCCGATACGGCTTGAACAATATTGCGCGCGCCATTGGCCCGGCCGATGGAAGAAAACAGAGCTGATCCGAGCCTTTCATTCCGATCTGCCGCACCTACCTGCTTGCTCCCCGAGTCGCATTGCCGAAATCCAAATCGAACTTTTGCGTATTAGACCGAGTGTTCGAGCGCTGCTGGCCCTTACAGATTGATAAACTGGATACATCCAAGGGAGGCAATATGAGTGAGTCAGAGCCCAGCCAGCAGAAAATGGACAGACGACGATTTCTGGGCCAAACCGCCGCTGCGATTGCCGGCGGCGCCCTGAGCACCTCGGCTTTCTCTTACAGCCGCATTAAAGGGGCCAACGATCGCATCCTGCTGGGTCACATCGGTATCGGCAACCGCGGTTCTGAGCTGGCCTGGATCGCCTCGCGGCTCAAAGACAAACATAACGTCGAGATGGGCGCGGTCTGCGACCTGTGGAAAGTGAACCGCGAGACAGCCGCATCGCGGGCGCAAAGCGTGTACGGCCGCGCGCCGCGGGCATATCAGTACATGGATGACCTGCTGGCGCTCAAGGATATCGATGCCGTCCTGGTTTCAACCGCGGATTTCCAGCACGCGCCGATTCTCAAACACGTCGCCGACTCGGGCAAGGACGTGTATTGCGAAAAGCCCATGGCCAATGATCTGGCAGAGGCCAAAGCCGCGCGCGCGGCGGTCCTCGAGAGAAACCTGATCGTACAGATCGGAACGCAGCACCGCAGCGAGGCTTACCAGATTGAGACCAAAAAATGGATCGATAGCGGCGTCGTAGGAGACGTTTCCAAAGTCGAGATGGTCTGGAACTACCACGGACCGCGCTGGCGGGGCCGTCCCGAGGTGAGGAAGATCCGCGAAGAGGACACCGATTGGCGTAAATGGCTCCTCAACAAGCCGTACCGTCCGTTTGATCCCCGCGCGTATTTTGAGTTTCGTCTGTACAAAGATTTTTCCGGCGGAATTACCGATCAGTGGTTGAGCCACGGCATCGACCTAATGCACTATTTTCTGGACGAAAATTTTCCCACATCCGTGGTGGCTCACGGCGGCGTTTTCGCCTGGCACGACGGGCGTGAAAATCCTGACACCTTCCAGACGCTTCTCGAGTATCCCAAAGGATTTCTTGTGAGCTTCTCCGTCAGCTTCGGCAACGATTGCGACAGCTTCAGCCGCATCATGGGCAAGAAGGCCACACTCGTCAACATCGGAGGCGAAGGCAGCCCGCGTTGGAAATGCGTGGAGGAAAAAGGTAACCGTGAGGACAATCCAAATCTCCAGCGCGAGGAAAAATACGTGCTGCTTCCGGGTCACGACAAGGACAAGCTTCCCCCGACGTTCATCGGCGACGAAGACCTTTCCCACATGACGAATTGGCTCGAATGCCTGCGCAGCCGCAAGCAGCCCAACGCTACCGTGCTCAATGGTTACGCGCATTCGGTGGCGCTGATTATGGCCACACGCGCCTACCGCGAGGGGAAGAAGATGTACTGGGATCCCAAGACGGAAACGATTCTCGACCACCCGGCAGCGTAGAACCGCCAGAGCGGCGATCTCGAAACGTCGAATTACAAACCTCAAAGGTGCCAAGCAGCCCGGCGTCCGCTCAGCAAGTTAAAGATTAGAACCACGGACCGCTATAAACAGCAGCAGGTGGATGAGGCCTCCACCCACATGAAAACTGAAACCCAACAGCCACAAAATTCCGAGAATAACGAAAATCGTCCAAGCATTTTGATTCTCCTCGGCTCATGGCCGCCCTCAGCATTGACGCTGGGTTGGCCACGATGTTGCCGTCCATAGTACCCCCTGATGTCCCTTCGGAATACTGGTCGGAGTTGCTCACATTCGAACGGTCGGCAGATTTGAGACCTCAGGAGGAGGCACATCGTGCGTTTCTTAACAGTCGCGGTAATCCTGAGCGTGTTGATTACGTGGCTTAGGCGGGAAGCACCAAAGTCTCCGGCGCCCGAAATGGCAATACGTGCTTCTTTGCCGGAACGCTCGCAGGTGGAGAGGGGTCTCGACCACCCGGCAGCGTGCTAACGTAACCATGGCTGGTTGGCCGATTGCAGCTCTCAGACGCTTTGATCGATTTGTAACCGAGAACCTCGGATGGAATTCTTCTTTTCTTGCCCATATTGCTGGGAACAGATCTCGATGGTGTTGGATACGTCCGTGAGGGGCCAGACCTTCGTTGAGGACTGTGAAGTTTGCTGCCACCCGATCGAGGTGCGGTACGCGGTTCAGGATGGCGCCGTGTCCGATTTTGAAGCGAAGATCCTCGAGTAAACTCGCCTCCCGCGCATTCCCCATAACCCGCGGGCCCGGTTTATGCGCAGTGTCAAGCGCGTCCGTAATTTCGCAGGCGTGCCGCAGGACCTGATCGAGCGGCAGCGGACCCTTCTTGAGCCGGCTGACGAGAGTTTCGCCATCCAAATACTCATGACCAGGTATTCGATGCCGTCTTGATGGCCACATCGTGGAGCGCGCAAATATGCGCATGACTGAGCGTCGAGATGGCTCGCGCCTCCCGCTCGAAACGCTCACGTAGCTGCGGTTTGCCTGAGAGATGTTCGGGGAGAATTTTGATCGCAACGGGGCGGTCCAGACGCGTGTCCCTGGCGCGATAAACCTCACCCATGCCGCCCGAACCGATCGCAGACAGGATCTCGTAAGGCCCGAGCTTCGTGCCGGCGGACAGGGGCATTGCTGGTTATCCCGTGCTGCTCATTCTAATGCTGAAGCATTACGTTTACTTTGAGATTTTGGAGCTTGGAAGGTCGGAGAGGTTTATGATCGAGGGGCCCCATTTTCTGGTGGAGGCCCCTCAAAATCGGAGCAAACCCATGCTGTTAGGTCTAATTTGAGTCACTTCCGGATTTGGCGCAAGCAATCTTTTGGCTGCGAGCACACAAGCGCACAGCATCTTTCGACACCGCGCCGGTAACGTCCTGATAACATAGGCCGCATGTGCTTTGGCTGGCTGCCCTTATTGGTTTTGCTCGCTTCCAATCGAGCGGCGGCCCAGCAGGGCGGCGACGTGACCCGGCTGGCCGAGCGGTATTTGATCGACCTGGTGCGGCTGAACACCACCAACCCGCCTGGGAATGAATCCCGCGTAGCCCATTACCTCAAGCGAGTGGCTGATGCCGAGGGCATTCCGAATGAACTCGCGGGCGGTGATCCTGGCCGGCTAAATTTAGTTGCGCGGATTAGAGGATCCGGCGCGCGGCGTCCGCTTTTGCTGATGGCGCATAGCGACGTGGTCCCGGCCGACAAGGCGCAGTGGACGGTGGATCCGTTTTCAGCGGAAATTCGCGAAGGATTTATTTATGGCCGCGGTGCGCAGGACGACAAAGCGCTGCTTGCCGCCGAACTCGCTGTCATGGTGGAGCTGAAACGCACGGACGTCCGTCTCAGCCGGGACGTCATTCTGCTCTCGGAGGCCGATGAAGAATCCGCCTCCACCGGCATCGAATGGCTGATTCATAACGCGTGGGAAAAAATCAACGCCGAGTTCGCGTTAAATGAGGGCGGTTTCTCGGTGCGCACTTCCACCGGCCAGCGCGTCTTCGAGATCCAGACCGCGGAAAAGATCCCGACTCGAGTGGTGTTAGTGGCGCGCGGAACCGCCGGGCACGCTTCTCTTCCACGGCAGGATAATCCAATCGAGCACCTGGCACGCGCGCTGGTGCGCCTGGAAGATTACGACCAGCCGGTGCGGGTAAGCGCCACCACGCGCCGCTATTTGCGCGATATTTCCCGGCTGGCCGATTACCGCTGGCTGGCGCCGCTCATCCCGCAGCTTGAAAACCCGCGTACCGCCAACGCAGCCGCCAACCACATCCGCAGCCGCGACCCTGAAGTGGACGCCATCCTGCGCACCACTCTGTCTCCGACCATGCTCAGCGCCGGATCGAAAATAAACGTAATTCCGAATACCGCTGAAGCGCAGATCGACGTGCGCCGCCTTCCCGATGAAACGCATGCGGAGATCTTGGCCCGGTTGCGCCAGATTGTGCATGACCCTGCTATTGAAGTGAAGCCAGCCGCCGGGCAGGAAATGCCGGCTACTCCGCCCAGCAGCGTCGATACGGAGCTTTACCGCAAGATGGAAGAGGTGTTCGTGAGATCGTCCGCAAACGCCGTGGTGATGCCCTACATGGTGCGTGGCGCCACCGACGGCTCATTCCTGCGGCAGAAGGGGATGGATGTTTATGGCGTGCCGCTGTTTATCAGAGAGGACAAAGAAAGCCGCGCGCATGGCAACGACGAGCGCATCAGTCTAGAAAGCCTGAGAGCAGGGACCAGGCTGCTGCGGGAGATTGTTCTAGCCGCGACGCGGTAGCACCGTTTTCCCCAGCAGTTCCTCGAGCAGCGGCGACTGCGGGTAGGGATGGCCTTTGTACCGCCGGAAACCTTCGGCGTAATCGACGCCGGCGCGGCGGCCATTTTCTCGCGTCCAGCTTTTCATCATCTCGAGATAGTCGTCGATGCCGTGGTGCTTCAGCAGCCATTCCCGCTGGCTCTTGTGCTCCGCCAGCATGGCGGTCTTGCTGTCCATTTGGGCGGACACGTCCACGAAGAAGTCCGGCATTACGGGACACCCATCGCGGTCGACGCCGCCGATCGAGTCCATGAAATACAGATGTGGAATTGCGCGTAAGGCGTCCGCGGGCTGCGCGGCCCCGCTCGCAAAGTTCAACGCGGGTGCGGCGAAGCAGGCATCGCGCACCAGGGCGCTGGTGGCCTCGTGATCGCAAAGGTAATCGATCGGAGACGCGGTCAGCACCAGGTCGGGCGCGGTCTGGCGCAGAATCTCAACCACGCGGCGTCGCGAGTGGTCGTCGCTAAAGATGCTGAGATCGCGGAACTCCGCACATCGGTACTCAGCTCCAATGCGCCGGGCGGACTGTGCGGCCTCCTGACGGCGGATAGCCGCGATTTCCTCGGGCGGGTGATCGCGCGAGCCGCAGTCGCCCGGTGTCATCGTGACAATCACGATGCGGTGTCCGGTGCCCGCAAGCTGTGTGAGCGCGCCACCGGCAAGGATCTCGACATCGTCGGGATGAGCGTGGATTGCCAGAATGGTTTTGGTCACTGAGTCAGTCGAGCTAGAATTGCTGATCCTTCAATTGCCAACCGGAGCTCAAGCCCCGGGGCAAAGCGCACCACACGGCGCGCCTCAATTCGCATGGTACCGCCATGGTGAGGGTCCCGTACTACGCGCGCTTTCCGGTGCGAGATGGCGAATGTGCCGAAACCCACCAGGGTCACGCGATGGCCTTCGCTGAGGCTCGATCGGACTCCGTCGAGAAAGGCTTCCAGCGCTTTGGCTGCCTGCGCTTGAGTGAGGCACGCCTCGCGCGCGATCTTCTGAATGATCTGGCGTTTGTTCACGACAAGGTCCTTGCCAAAGTTCGGTGACATATATCAAACGCCGTGCGCCGGTGTCAATCGTCAAAGGGGACGTCACTCGGAGCATCGGGATCATCTACAACTCGCTGGCTCGGCCGGCAGATTCCCCGCGAACTGCGGCGGACGAAATTCACCAGGTGTAGCGCCTCGGGAGTCCGCACCTCCGCTTGAATGCGATCGAGCGCTTCTTGGAGCTTTAGGCCCGAACGGTACAGAAGGCGATAGGACTCTTTCAAAGCTGTGACCTGGACGTGGTTGAAGCCGGCGCGCTTCAGGCCCACCAGGTTCAGACCTCGTGGCTCCACGTTGAAGCCCGCGTACAAAAAGTACGGCGGCACGTCGCTATTCACGCGCGTGTTGCCCCCGATCATGGCTAGGCGCCCGATCTTCGAATATTGGTGCACCACCACGCCGCCCGAAATGAACGCTTGGTCCTCAACCTCGACGTAACCTGCTACCAGAGCGCAACTGCAGATCACCGCATCGTTCCCGATTTTGCAGTTATGCGCGATGTGCCCCGAGGTCATGATGTAGTTGCCGTTGCCGATCTCGGTGACCGACTCGGGCTCGGTACCGCGCGAGATCGTGTAATGCTCCCGGATCACATTACCGTCGCCGATCCGCAGATAACTGCGATGGCCTGTGAAGTTTTTGTCGAGAGGATCGGAACCCAGCACGGTCCCCGCGGAGATAGAGTTGCGCTCGCCGAGCGTAGTCCAGCGCTTCACGTAGACATAAGGTTCAAGAACGCAATCGCGGCCGATCGTCACATCCGATTCGATGACGCAATAGTCACCCACGCGCACACCGGGGCCGATTTGAGCGGCGCGCTGGACTTTCGCAGTCCGCGCGACTCTAGCCGAAGAGTCGATTGCCACGATTTGTATGATACAAGCCGTGCCCGGCTACCGAGAAGCCAGTGTTTCTTCGCGATTTCGTTCCTTACGTAAAGCATTGTAAAGATTGGCTCCGCCCCGCAACCTTCAGCCCCCCACGAGCACCTTAAGGGTAGGCGCAATGGATGGGCCTTTTGCAATGACACGCCTCAGAAAAAAGTTACTGCCAGTGATGCTGGTCATCGGGGCCGCGTCGGGTTTGGGGGCATGGACCTATTTTCACAAGCAGCACGGGGTTCAATACCGCACTCTTCCCGTGGAACGCGGCCACGTCAATGCCACCATCTCTGCCACGGGAAATCCGAACGCGGTCGTTACCGTGCAAGTGGGCAGTCAGGTCTCAGGCAACATCATGGCTCTTTCGGCGGATTTCAACTCGAAGGTGAAAAAGGGCCAGTTGATTGCGCGCATTGATCCGCAGATATTTCAGGCACGAGTGGATGCCGCGCAGGCCACAGTGGGCGCCGCGCAGGGCGCGTTCTACAACGCTCAGGCGCAGGTCCAGAAATCCCAGGCGGATATCGCCAACGCCGAAGCCAATGTGATGGTGGCGCGTGATAACACCCAGAAGGCGCAGGTCGCGCTGGTGGACGCGAAATCAAAATTGGATCGCAGGATCCAGCTCGCGAACGAGGGCGTGCTCTCGAAAGAGGATCGCGAGACGGCGCAGGCTACATACGATGAAGCTGTTTCGTCGCAGCGCGCCGCGCAGGCCCAGGAGCAGGCAGCTCAACAGAGCCTGAATTCGTCCAAAGCGCAACTGCAGATTGCCCATGCCCAGGAATCCTCGGCATCAGCGCAAGTCAAGCAGGCCACGGCAACATTGCAACAGGCGCAGATCGATCTCGACCACACCTACATCACCGCGCCCGTGGACGGCACCGTGGTTTCGCGGCAAGTTTCCGTAGGCCAGACTGTGGCCGCGAGCCTGTCAGCGCCGACGCTGTTCGAGATTGCTCAGGATTTGACCAAGATGCAGGTGGACACCAATGTGGACGAAGCCGATATTGGGCGCGTGCAGGTGGGACAGCAGGCCACCTTCACTGTGGATGCGTACCCGAGCCGTGTATTCCGTGGCGTAGTGACGGCCATTCGCAAAGCACCCATCAACACCCAGAACGTAATCACTTATGACGTCGTCATCGGCGTATCCAACGAAGATTTGAAGCTGTTCCCGGGCATGACAGCCAACGTAAAGATTCAGATGGATCACGTCGACAATGCCCTGAAGATTCCCAATGCCTCGCTACGCTTCAAGCCGGCTGACAGCGCTCCATCAGCCATCGCGAAAAACCGGGGTCAGCGCTCCGGCAGCCGTCAGGGAAATTCTGGTTCTCAGAACGTTTGGATCCTGGGCGGCAACGGCAAACCGCAAGCCGTTTCGGTGCAGCTCGGCATTACGGACGGCACCTGGACCGAAGTGAAATCCGGCGTTCTCGAGGAAGGCCAAACAGTGATTACCGGCAGTCTCAGTAAGGACAACACTAGCGCTAGCGCAAGTTCACCCCTCGGCGGCGCATCAGGCAGGCGAGGGCCAGGATTCTAAGGGCAAAACTATGTCGACGTCCAACATTATCGAGATCGAAGACCTGGTGAAGAGCTATCACCTGGGCGACATCACGGTCGCGGCGCTCCGCGGCGTCTCGCTCACCATCGAGCATGGGGATTTCGTCGCCATCATGGGACCGTCCGGCTCGGGAAAATCCACGCTCATGAATATCCTGGGGTGCCTGGATAAGCCCACGACGGGCGCTTACCGCCTGGACGGAGTGGGCGTTGGCGCGCTCGACCGCGACCAGTTGGCGGAAATCCGCAACAAGAAAATCGGGTTTGTGTTCCAGCAATTCAACCTGCTCGCTCGAACCAGCGCGCTCGAAAATGTGGAGCTGCCACTGCTCTACACCGATACACCGGACCGGGAGCGGCGCGAGCGCGTGATGCAGGCATTAGCCGCGGTCGGACTGGCCCAACGAGCCGATCACCATCCTAGCCAGCTCTCCGGGGGCCAGCAGCAGCGCGTGGCCATTGCACGGGCGCTGGTTAACCGGCCGCAGATGCTACTGGCGGATGAGCCTACCGGCGCTCTCGATTCACGTACCAGCATCGAGATCATGGCGATTTTCCGACAGCTCAATCGGGAGCAGGGAATCAGTACCATCGTGGTGACACACGAATCGGACATCGCCGCTTATGCCAATCGCGTGATTCATTTTCGCGACGGGCGCCTGGTGAGTGATGAGCACGTGGATCGGCCGCGTCAGACGCAAGGGGAGCTTCTGGAGGTTCCGGAAGAGCAGCCCATGGAGGTTGTATGAAAAAAGTGTTCGCCGGTATGCGCATTGCATTGCGCGCTTTGCAGGTGAACCGCTTGCGGAGCGGACTCACCATGCTCGGCATCATCATCGGCGTGTCCGCGGTCATTTCGATGGTCGCGGTGGGCTCTGGAGCCACAGCGCGTATTCAGGAGCAGATTGCCAGCATTGGCAGCAACGTGATCATCGTACTTTCGGGAAGCGTGACCACCAACGGCATCCGTCTCGGCAGCGGCGCGGCGCAGACGCTCACCTCCGATGACGCCAAGGCCATCGCCAATGAATGTCCGGCGGTCTCGGGCGTGGCGCCCCTAGTTCGCGGGTCGGGACAGGTGGTTTACGGAAATAACAACTGGTTTACGAATATTCAGGGCACTACGCCTGATTACCTGACGATCCGCGATTACTCCATGCAGTCCGGGAACGCCTTCACGCCGCAGGATGTTGACGGAGCTACCAAGGTCGCATTGCTCGGAAAAACGGTTGCCGGCAACGTGTTTGGCGACGCGGATCCGGTAGGTCAGGTGATCCGCATCAAGAACGTTCCATTCACGGTTCAAGGAGTTCTGTCAGCCAAAGGCCAATCGCCCACAGGCCAGGATCAAGACGACATCATCATCCTGCCGCTCACTACGGCGAAGAAGAAGGTGCTGGGCGCGAGCCAGGCGAACCTCAATTCAATTGGATCGATGATGGTGCAGTCGAATGGCACGAAGATGATGCAGGAAGCACAACTCGAGATCCGCGACCTGCTGCGCCAGCGCCACCAACTGCAGCCGGAGCAGGAGGATGACTTCATGGTCCGTAACATGGAAGAGATCTTTGCCGCACAGGAGACCTCCGCCAGCGTAATGTCCATCCTGCTGGGGGCGATTGCATCCGTCTCGCTGCTGGTGGGTGGCATTGGCATCATGAACATCATGCTGGTCTCGGTGACGGAGCGCACGCGTGAAATCGGCCTCCGGCTGGCCATCGGCGCGAAAACCAAGGACATCCTGACACAGTTCCTGGTGGAAGCGGTCACCCTGTCACTGCTCGGCGGCATCGTGGGAATTGTGCTGGGCGCCGGCGGATCTTACCTCATCTCGTATTTCGCCAAATGGCACACGCTGGTCAGTCCCACGGCCATCCTCATGGCCTTTGCATTCTCGGCGCTGATTGGCGTGTTCTTCGGCTATTATCCGGCGCGCAAAGCCGCGTACCTCGATCCAATTGACGCCTTGAGGTACGAGTAAACGGGCGCGGAATACCCGATCGGCTACCCGTGAATCAGCATGAACGTCCGGCGCCAGCGGGTCTTGGTGAAGAAGTGTTGCGCCAGGTCCACAAAATGCCGGAGGTTGTAATCCACCAGATCTTCGGTGGGAGCTTCGTAAGACCAGTAGATTAACAGGGGCTTTCCTTTGATGTTCTCGCTCGGCACGAATC
>QHXW01000489.1 GCA_003223115.1 Acidobacteriota bacterium | reverse complement strand
GCGCCCCTTTGGGCGGCTTTACTGGGGCCGCCGGGCTTTTCTGGATCCAATCGTTCATGAGGCAGAAGTCGAAAAAAGACTTGATGCGTTCCAGCTTCTTCGCACCCGACAGAGGCGAGTCCCGCCACGTGGTCCGAAACGCCAGAACGTCGGGTGTGGTCCACTGGTCCACTCTGGTGTAGCCTTTAGCTTCAGAAAAGCGACGAAGTTGCCCCAGTGTTTCGCTATATTTTTTGATCGTATTTAGCGCAGAATTGCGGCCATTGGGACTCCGGTGATCCTCGAGGTATGCTTGAATCGCGCGGACGAGCGTGATGGGTGGGGAGGTCTCTTCGGCAGTGTGAGGCTGAGGAGCGGGCTCGGCGATGACTGCTTCGCCGAGCACCTTCTGCCAGGTGCCCAGGCGCTCCCACTGAACAGAGAGTGCTTGCCTGTTCCCAGGTGCGCACGCCGTTCGATTTGCGATGAAACCGGCCGGCCAGAGTACCGGCGACCTGAATCACGCAAAAACATTTCTTCCAGTCGCGCCGCAGCTCGTCGGTCTGATAGGTCTGACTCCGGTTGGGATGCCCTCCGGCGCAGGAGCTTTCATGGCGACGATAAAGGTTCAGTGCCATGACGCCGATTATACATCGTTACACCTGATTGCACCTGGTCGGGCCTATTATGGGTATAAACTGTTGAAAACAAAATGGCGGAGAGAGAGGGATTCGAACCCTCGATAGAGTTTCCCCTATACACGCTTTCCAAGCGTGCGCCTTCAACCACTCGGCCATCTCTCCGGCGTGGGTGCGTGCGAGCTGAGGAACTAAATATCCGCGCATCGTTTTCAGAATATCACGTTGAGGAATTTTCGCGGCCGAAGCGGCGCTCCAACGCCACCGGCACACGCCTACTGGTTGATCACAGTGCCGTCGCGTTTGCGGATTTCGTCCCAGCCGCCGTTCAAGCGCCGCTTATTTTCTTCCTCGAAGCTGCCATAAGGATATTTCGCCGCCATCTTCTCGTCCACTTCAATGCCCCAGCCCGGTGCTTCGTTAATGTACAGATAGCCGCGCTTCATCACCGGACAGCCTAGGAACACTTCCTGCACACGCTCGTTGAAGGCGGAATATTCCTGGATGCCGAAATTAGGACACACCAAGTCGAGCGTAACGTTCGCCGCGTGGCCGACGGGAGACACATCGCCCGGCCCGTGCCAGGCCGTGCGCACACCGAACAGTTCGCAGAACGCCGCGATCTTCCGGCAGGGCGTGATGCCTCCGGCTTGCGTGATGTGAATCCGGATATAGTCGATCAGCCGGTCGCGGATCAGCGGCGTCCATTCGTGCGGGCTGTTGAACAACTCGCCCATGGCGAGCGCCGTCGAGCACTGTTGGCGAATCTGGCGAAAGTACTCGATTTGCTCAGGAGATAGCGGATCTTCCATGAAGAACATCTTGAAGGGTTCGGCGTCCTTCACAAGCTGCACCGCGAGATTTGGCGTATAGCGCTCGTGCATGTCGTGCAGCAGCTCTACGTCCCACCCGAGCTGCTTGCGGCAAGCCTCGAATAAGGCCAGGGCGCGCCGCGCCGCCGGTGCCGCTTCAAACACTGACGCTCGATGCAGTGCCTCAACTTTTGCTGAGCCGGCCGATGAGCCGTAGCCTTCCATGCCAGGCATTCCCACCTGCACGCGTACATGGCGGAAACCGGCATCCATGAACTTCCGCGCGTGATCGATCACTGCGGGAATTTCGGCGCCGCTCGCGTGCGTATAGCAATCCACGGCTTCGCGCGACTTGCCGCCCAATAGCTGGTAAACTGGCATTCCGGCCTGACGGCCCTTGATGTCCCAAAGCGCCTGGTCCACACCGCTGATGGCATTATTCAGCACCGGACCGTTGCGCCAATAGGAGCTATTGTACATGGCCTGCCAGGTGTCTTCGATGCGGTCCGCCGGCTTGCCGATCAGAAACGGCTTCAAATATTTCTCGACCGCGACGTTGACCAGGTCGGCGCGCTGGGTGAAAGTTCCGCAGCCATAACCGTAGAGCCCGTCCTGATCGGTCAGGATCTTGACTACCGTCAAGCGAAGCCCGGCCGGCGCGGTGGCGATCGCGGAGACATCGCGGATTTTGGGGGAGGGTATTCCGCGCGTAGCCTGAGTGACCTGCGCCTGGGCGCGGCGCTCGCGTTCGATCCAAAAACCCGGCAGGACTGCCGATGCGCCGAGCTGCAGCAACCCGCGCCTGTCCATCACCGCGCGCGCTCCCGCTCGTCGATCAAGCTACGCACGCGCATGAGTTCTTTTTTGAGATTGCGCTCTCTTGCCGCCAGGCTGACGACGTACGCCACCAATATGACCCAGACGGCCAGAAAGCCGTAAAACATGTACATCAAATTGCGTGCTTCAACCATGGATTCCACTCATCATATGGCGTGCGCCATCTGCCGCATGCCGTCGATTTCGCGGCGCATCTCCTCCTGCCGCAGCCGCACCAGCACCAGCACCAGTCCAAAAAGGATAAGCGCCAGCAAATTCCAGTAAATCGCGGCCTCCATCGCTGGATTCATTTGGCCGCCGCCGGTACGAATCGAGAGCACCGGACCCGGATGTTGCGTACGCCACCATTCGATGGACTTCCACACGATGATGACGTCCGAGAAGGCAAAGATCGACAGCACCGCCGAGAACTTCGCGCGCTGCGTAGGTTCGTCAATGGCGCGGCGCAGCATTAGGTAAGAAGCATAGAGCAGCCAGCAGACCAGCATCGAAGTCAGCCGCGCGTCCCAGGTCCACCAGATTCCCCAGATGATGCGCGCCCAGATACTGCCGGTGGCCAGCACGACAGTAGCGAAAGCCAGGCTAACCTCGGTGGACGCGACGGCGATGGCATCGTTGCGCGGATTTTTCGTCGCCAGGTAAATTGCACTCGAGATTCCAGCGGCCAGAAACCCAATGAAGCAGGTGATGGCCGAAGGAATATGAAAGAACATAATTCGGTAAATGGGACCCTGCTGCGCCTCGTCGGGCAGGACCAGCAGAATCACATAGAGATTGCGTACCAGCAGCACAGCCGCCGCTGCCGCGAAAATGTAGATGATCTTTTCACGCATATTTTTATCCCACCAGAACCGTTTCCACCAGAGCCACCGAGAGCGAGGTGAAGATGATGTCAAATCCCACAAGCAATCGCACCCACGTCAGCAGATCTCCCTCGAGCGGCTTGCCCGTGATGAGTGGGCCGGTCACTTCCATGGCGCCTAACAGCGCCGGGATCATGATCGGATAAATCAAGATCGGAAGCATCAGCTCGCGGATTCGCAAATTCACCGTAAGCGCGCTAAACATGGTTCCGACTACCGTCAAACCCCAGGTGGTCAGCGCCAAAACCAACAGCAGCGCCCACCCTTGCTGAGCCCACCGCACATTATAGAAGATGCCGAAGATCGGTAGAGAGATCAGTTCCACAGCCAGAACCAGCACGAAATTGGCCAGCGACTTTCCCAGGAACAAGGTCCAGGCTGGAATAGGCGCGGCAATCAGTCCGTCCAGACAATCGTTGGGCAGCTCGCGGACAAAGCTGCGGTTCAAAATCAAGGTTCCCGCGAACGCATAAACAATCCACAGCAATCCGCCCGCGATGTCGTGCGTCTGCTCGGAGGACGGGTCGAAAGCGAAACTGAACAGCAGCAGAATGACGAGCGCGAACGATAGCGACGCGTTGAGGGCTTCCTTGGTGCGCAGCTCCGCGCGCAAATCCTTGCCAAAAATAACGGCGACGTCACCCACCCAGCTCATGGCGCCCCGCTGCTTGGTCTGTTGCATCAGCTCTCGCCGTAGCGCGCGTAGAGCCAGCCGGGGTCCGCCAGCATCTCAGGCGTGCGCGGACCCTGGTAGGCCACTCCGCCACGCTCTACCAGAGCCACATCGGTTGCGAGTTCCAGCGCCTCGCGCAACTGATGCGTGGACATCACGATGGTGCGGCCTTCCCGCAACGCGGCCTGGAGTAGCGCTTGCAGCACGCCGATGGCCCGATCATCAAGCGCGGTGAACGGCTCATCCAGCAGCAGCACCGACGGATTGTGCAGAAAAGCGCGCGCCACCGCCAGCCGCTGCCGCATGCCTCGTGAAAATTCGCGGACCAGACCGTCCCGGACGCGAGTGAGGCCCGTCAGTTCCAGCCACTCGAGCGCGGCCTTCTTCGGCTCGGCGAGGCCGTACATGCGCGCGAACAGGATCAGATTTTCCAGCGCCGACAGCTCGTCATAGATGGAAATGCCGTGGCCCAGGAACCCAATACGGCGGCGCGCATCCGTTTCCCGCGGCTGATTCCCGAAGATGCTCACTCGCCCGCGCGTGGCTTTTGAAAAGCCCGCCAGGATTCGTAACAGCGTGGTTTTGCCGGCGCCGTTGCGGCCGATGAGCGCCAGGCACCTGCCTGGTGGGACTTCTAATGAAATGTCTCGGAGTGCGGGAAAATCGCCGTAAAATTTCCATACGCCGGAGCAGTCAACGGCGACGTCGCTCATTCTTTTCCTTCACGTGTGAGGGAGCTTTCTCGGCGGCGGTGGCAACAGCCTTTTCGGGAATCTGGGCGCGGTAGAGTAGCAGAAATCCGAGCGCCAGAATGGAGACGCCCAGCGCCACAATCCAATAGATGTGGTTGTAAACTTTTGGCTGGATTTGATCGATGGTCGGCCCGCCGCTGCTAGCCTCTTCGGCGGCTGAGTCCGCCGGGCCGCGCAGCGAACCTGCGCCGGAGACCTCGACTTTGAACTCGCTACCTTTCACGTCGTAGATGCTCGCCTGCGTCTGTGGCTCCTGGCCCAGAGATTGGAGGCCCTCGCCTTTGAGCGTCACTCCGGTTGGCACCACCAGGCGCGTCGGTCCGCCCTTGTACAGAACCTTGCCGGCGAACGTGCCGCCCGAGGCAAAAGGCACCGAATAATTCACATCGATGCGAGTTTCACCGGGCCGGATGGGAAAATCGACTGTGTAGACGTTGGCTGTTGAGGTTTTCTCCGCCGCCTGCGGAACGGGCATTCCGCGCGGAGCAGTGCCGTTCACCTTCACCGCGCCCCGCGCCGCCTCGGGCAGGTAGAATTTCAAAGTGCCGGCGCCGGGATCATCGTATGTGACCTTGCCCTCATTGCGGAAGATGTAGCTTTCGCTGACCATCAACTCGCCGCGCACGGGCTCGAGAAACACCATGTGCTGCGCGATCTTGGCGTCTCCCGGATTTTTTGACGAATTGTAGACTTCAATCTCGATGTCGCTCGTGGGGCTGCCGGGCGGCAGCACGTGGCTATAGGTCACGCCTGCGAACGATGCCTGAACGTTACGAGGCCCCTGTACATCCTGATTGATGCGGAATTGACCCTTCTCGTCCGACTTCACGCTCTCGAGCGCCTCGGGCCCGGCCTGTCCCAGCTTATAAAGGGTCACCGTCGCGCCTGGTTGCAACTTGCCCGTAGTGCGGTTGAGTATGTGGCCATCGATAGCGGCAAAGGCACAAGAGGCAACCGCGATGGTTGTCAGCGCCGCGCGCGCCAAGCCACATCCTCTTCGACAAATCACAAAGTTCTGGTTCATGCTTTCGCCGCTTTCATGGGTTTGCCGCAATCACCGCAAAACTTCAGCGGTTGCTGGAATTCCGCTTTGCAGGAAGGGCAGACGTATTTTGTGGGCTCCGGTTTTCTTGCCACCGCAGCGGGCCTGACCAGCTCCGGAGCGGGCACCGGAATCCTGCCGGCGGCAATCTCGGCCTTCACCCGGTCGATCTCCGCCATCACCGTCGCCAATTCCTTTTGCAGGTCGAGCTTGGTCTGCTGATAATCCTGGTCGGAGAGTTTACCCACGCGATACTCGAACTGCAGGTCGCGTAGGTTCTCGTAAATCGAGGCTTTTCGCTCGTCCAGGTGCTCAAACGGCGACACCGGCTCAGGCTGGGGTAGGTCCTTGGCTCGCACGGAAATGACAAACACAACCATGACGACGGCGAGCAGGGATGTTAACGCGATGATCATTCAGTCTAGGTGCGCCATGTCCTGCTCGATCTGGTCGCGATAGCGGTCGAGCGCTTCTGGCGGCAGCGAGGAGGCCTCGGGGGCTGCCGCGGTTCCCGGCTTGTAGTACCGCCGCACGAACCAGACGATGACCAGCACACCAATGGCCAAAGCCGAGTAGGGAATGATCCACCCGAACGAATTCGGGTCGGCGCGATAGATGCCGTCGCCGTATTCCTTGATGAACGAGTCGATGATGACCTGGTCGCTCACTCCGCTCCGCTCCATGTCGAATATTTTTTGCTTCGCGGGATTCGAAAAGCTGCACTCCAGCATGGCGCAGGTTGCAACTGTATCCGGACACCCGCACTTGCAGGCCAGGTGATGGCCTACGCGGCGCACATCCACGCTTTGTCGCTGAGCGCTGTTCTGGGCCGTCGCCAGACCGATCACCAGCAGGCCGAGACCAACAACGCTGAGCTTACTTCTCGACAGCCACATGTTTCCTCGTAATACCGACTACCTGTGTGCGCGCGTATTCGCGCTTGACCTTGCTGGGTACAAGCGCTACCAATGTGCCGAAAATCAGAGTGAGCGCGCCGATCCAGATCCACGAAACCAGCGGGAATACATAGGATTGAACCGTGGCGCGATCGCCGTTCACGCCGGCAAAATTGATATAAAGATCTTCATTCGGACGCTGCCGGATAGCAACTTCGTGCGTGGGCTGGCGGCTGGCTTTATAGACGCGGCTCTCGGGCTCCATCACGCCCAGGCTCTTGCCATTCTTCACGACCCCGATGGCGGCGCTCTGCCACATGTAATTGTCGTTTTCGCCTTCGTGAACCGCGTTGACGGTGAGCTGATAGGATCCGATGCGTACCGATTCGCCCGTTTTCATGTCATCCACGCGAGTGATGTTGAATGCCCCACCGGTAAAGCCGATAAACATGAGCACGATGCCCATGTGAACCAGGTATCCGCCATAGCGCCGCGTGTTGCGATGCGTCAACTCCAACATTGCACGCGCCAAATTCATTTCACTCTTGGCAGAGATGGATTTTGAGCCTTTGTAAAACTCCAGCGCAATCGTAATGGCGACGAAAAGGCAGAACCCGAAGGAGATCAGCGCGTAGAAATTGCGCATCCCCGCCGCAAGCAGCGCGATCACCAGTAAGAGCGCACCCGCGCCCGGCCACATGAAATTGCGCCGCAGGCTGTCGGACGACGTGCGCCGCCAGGCAAACAGCGGTCCCACACCGGTGAGAAACAGCAGAAACAGGCCGATGGGAATCATCAACTGGTTGAACCATTCTTTATCCAGGCTGATCTTCTCGCCCGAGACGGCTTCGGAAATCACCGGGAACAGCGTGCCCCACAGCACCGCGAAACAGCTTGCCAGCAGCACCAGGTTATTGAACAAAAAACTCGATTCGCGCGAAACCACCGACTCGAGCTGCGATTCACTCTTCAGGTAATGCAGCCGGTCGAGAATCAAATAAATTGTGGCCGCGATGCCGAGAGCGAGAAACACGACGAAAAATTTTCCGATGGGCGATTGCGCGAAGGCGTGAACTGAGCTGACCACTCCAGAACGCGTCAGAAACGTTCCAAAGATGCAGAGAAAGAACGTGGCTGAAACCAGCACCATGTTCCAGACCTTCATCATGCCTTTTTTCTCTTGCATCATGACCGAATGCAGGAAGGCCGTGCCGCCCAGCCAGGGGAGCAGGGAAGCGTTCTCCACCGGGTCCCAGGCCCAGTAGCCGCCCCATCCGAGCACGTGATACGCCCAGCCCGCGCCCAGAACAATACCGCAACTCTGGAACAGCCAGGTCACCATCGTCCAACGGCGCGTGGTGTGGATCCATCCGTCGCCCGGCTGGCGCGTAATCAGCGAGCCCATGGCAAAGGCGAAGGGCACCACGAACCCTACGTAGCCGAGATACAGCATGGGCGGATGAATGGCCATCGCCGGATACTGCAACAGCGGATTCAAACCGTTGCCGTCGGGCACCGCGGTGATCAGCTTATCCACGGCCAGCATCTGAAACGGGCTCACCACGAAAGTGTTCAGAATCAGAAAGAAGGTCTGCACCGCGGAGAGAATCGCCACCACGTACGGCATGAAATCGCGATGCTTGTGCCGATTCGTGAATACAACCACGGCGGCGTAGCTCGAAAGCAGCCAGCTCCAGAACAGCAGTGAGCCTTCCTGGCCGCCCCACCATGCCGTGAACTTGTAGACCATGGGCATGGCGCGGTTGGAGTGCTGGGCTACGTAGGAGATCCTGAAATCCCCGGTCATCAGCGCGGAGACCAGAATGGCCGAGGCCACGGTAACCAGAAACCAGACGCCGTACACCGCGCGTTCGGCGCTGACGATTAGAAAAAGATTGCGCCTTAACTTACCGGCGACGCTCCCGGCAATTGCGTAGATCGCTAAACAGAATGCCAGCAGCACCGCCAATGCGCCTATATTTTCCATAAAGGCCTCTCATGAAACCGCTTTGCTGGGATATGTCGGAGGTGTAACCGGCCGACCGCCGCCAGGCTTGGCTTCGTATTTGGACGCGCATTTGGCTTGAACCTTGCTCGCGTGAAAAACGCCGTCGCGGCCCATCCGCCCGTCCGCCAGTGCCTGCGCGCCAACCCGAAATGTGTCGGGCAGCGGCTCGCTGCCATCGTAGGCCACTTTCAGGTTGAGCTTCTCCTGCACCAAAATGAACTCGACAACATTGCCCTTGCGGTTGATGGAGCCCGCGCCTACGTCTCCACCGACGCGCAGCCGTTTCACATAGGCCTGGTCGCCCATATGATTGAGTTCGGCGATGGTTTTGTAATAGGTTTGCGTGTCTTTCATGCCGGCTGTGGCCAGCCAAATGAGCGTGCCCACGATAACCACAACGAGGACGGCAAACTTCCCGTATTTCTTCATTTGCACCTCTGATTTTCCTCTCCAGTATACCCCTAAGTTAGTCCTTAAGTTAGTCCCTGATGCCGGCTCATGCAGCTGGGCGTCCTAATTGATGATTTTGCTATGTCTAGCGCCCAGGTCCAGATAACTATAGTTAATACGGAAGTGCATCACTTCATCGCCGGCCGATCACGGTAAGAGACCGGCGAAACGACTGACCAGGCGCTCGCCGCATGACGGCTTCAATATTTACCCTCGGCAGCCACCGTTGTGCGCTTGCGTAAAATCCGGCAGATATGGGCCGCACCGGCTGGAGCGGGCTCTATGTGTTCACCCGAATGAATCTCCGCCAGCATCGGATTCACGGAAACCGCGCCGGCCTTCAGACCACGGGATTCTAGCACCGCGCGGACGTTCGGCAGCCGTGCCGCGTACGCCGGGAACTCGACGATGGTCGCGGGCTGGCTGACTTGCGAGCCATCCCCGCTTACATACACCAACGAGGCGTCATGATAAATCTGCGGGTTGATGGGAAAGTCGAGCAGCGCGAGTGATTCGAGAAGGTCCTCCAGATCACGCGGTTCGACAATGACGGAAATTGAGACCAGTTCGCCTTCACTTCCACAGAGGGCAGGAAAGTGCGGCGATGAAGCACTGGGCCAGACGCTCATAAAGACTCCTTCCAGCATCCGGCAAATTCGGCCCGTAAAACAAAAAACCCCGGGGCCAAAGGCCACAGGGTTGATGTCCTCGAACCGACTTGCCTTTAGCACTTTTTTTTACGTGGTTGCAATTAGCTGGGACCCTCAAGTCATGGGCCCTAAATCAATCCACGTGTCTTCAAATCTAGCACCGGGCCGTTGAAAATGCAATAGAGTTCAGAAACGCGCCCGCTCCCACCCTTAGTTAGGCCGTTTCGAGGGCGTTCCCGAGTAATGCGTGAACCGGCGCCCTCTAGTAACGCAGGGCGCAATAACCGCCCGCGGCGTTCACCCAGTTCTGCTGGATCAGAAAATCGCGCTGTCCCAGCTTCATGTTGGCCAGCGAGCCATTATTCGTCGTGTACGTGGCGCCGAAGGTCCAGGCGCATTTATCGGCATTTTCGGCTCCCCGGCGATCGTACCAGGCATTCAGATCCGGATCGCTGGCGGATTCTTCAAATTCATGAGCGATGATGGAGGCCATCCCGTCGGCGCCAACGTTCCCGTTCGGGCTGTTTGTGGTTTGTTGCGCGCAGGCGGCGGGGCAGCGGTCCGGATTACCGACGAACGAAAACTTGATATCGCTGCCTGAGATGGTTCCACTCGTGTGCCAACCGCAGTACCTCGTACAGAATCCCGAGGTCTCGTTGACATCGGCCGAAGTGAGCACGAAATAAACGCCGTTGGAATCTTTGGGCAGACGGCCCCTGCTGATGGCGCTCGCCACCACGGCCTGCACTCCCCCGTCACTCAGTGCTGTGCCCTGAGAATAGCTGTCCGTGGCGCCGCCTCCGAAGTGGATCGAATTCGAAAGGTGTGTCTTGCTGCCATCGTAGTACGTGGTGTTGATGTTGTAGTACGGTGAGCCGCCCAGATTCTGCCCGAAATCACTGAGGATGCTCACGGCGGTGTTGCTCGACCAGTTGCCGTACCAGATGTAGTAGATGGCCGGTGTCCCAAGCAGCAGCGGTCCTCCGTGGTAGAAGATTCCATTGCCCGATCGGGCCTTGGCAAAGCTGCCCTTTCCGTCTGGCTTGACGTCTCCCTGTGAGTCCTCATCCTGCTGGGGAGCGTCCGCCTTGATTACTTGCGCGTGCGCCGGCGCGGCGGTCAGGACCAGCACCATGAACCCGACAAACCCATGAAACCGCTTGTGCATCATTATTATGTCCCCTTTTTAGCTCATAGTTTTGAAAATTGAACAAATTTGCGTCATTTTAACAGAACATAGGCCCGCTTGCACAAGAGTTAATGAAGTGATAGTCTCAGCTTTCTCGTCGGGGAGGATCCGCATGCGATCGTTGCGCTTCGTGCTTCTGGCTTCGGGCTTTGCCGCCGGATTGCTGGCTCAGATCAAGCCGCCACAGACTCATCTGAAAGTCGGGGACATGGCCCCGGATTTCACTCTGCCGTCGACTGCAGGCGGGCAGGTGAAACTTTCAGATTTCCGAGGCAAGAAAACCGTGGTACTGGCCTTCTTCCCTGCGGCCTTCACAGGTGGTTGAACCAAGGAAATGCTGGCATACCAGGCTGGTATCGCCAAATTTGAAGGCGCTGACACACAGGTGTTCGCCATCAGCGAAGACTTCACGCCTTCCCAAAAGGAGTTTGCCGCAAAGAACAACCTGACGTTTCCTCTGTTGAGTGATTTCTCCAAACGGCAGGTCGCCAAAGATTACGGCATCCTCATCGCGGAGCTCGGGATCGCCAACCGTGCCACGTTCGTTGTTGATAAGGAAGGAAAAATCCAGCACATCGAGGAAGGGAGCACCGCGCTTGACCCCACGGGCGCCGAAACGGCGTGCAGCAGGCTTCACCATAAAGGCTAAGCTTCTCCTTCTTCTTACTCTTACATTCCTCTCCGCGTGTTGGGCTGAGCAGCCATTGACGTGCACCACCATTGTCGCGGTGCCGCCTGTCTTGCGTGCCGAGGGTCTCACCGAACTGATCGGCGATATTGTCCTGAAGTGCAAGGGTGGCGTACCCACCCCGGCAGGGCAGGCAGTGCCGCGGGTCAATATTACGCTCGCATTGGACTCCAACGTGTCCAGCAGGATTGTGGGCACAAACAATCTTTCTGACGCTCTTCTGTTGATCGATGAGCCCTACCCCGCGCCGGGTACGCAAAATCCGCCCACATTTCAGATCCCGCCTGACGCCGGTACACAGTTGGTGTGTCCCTGGACCCAGAATTCGCTGAATTGTCCCATCGTCGGCACGGGAAATGGAATTGGAACTTACAACGGCTCGAGCGGACGCCCGAACGTTTTCCAAGCCCGTCAGCCTGTCACAAATTTTGTTCAATGGGATGGCGTGCCCATCGATCCACCAGGCACCGAGGGTGTCCGCATCATGCGCCTCACCAATGTCCGCTCTTTTACGTTTGGTAATGGCGCCGATATCGTGCCCCTCATCGCCAGAGTGCAGATCCCAGGTTGGGCGGATACAACCACAAAAGTTGGGCTGGTGCCGCCTTCTTCGTTGAGCTTTACAACTGCGCCGGGGTTGACCTTTCCCCGATGCAGTATTACGCCCGTCTCGCCGTCGGCAAATCCGCCCGGCTCTGCCGCGTCAAATTTCATCGTGAGATTTTCGGAAGAGTTCCCTAACGCCTTCAAGCCAAGGAACGCCGGCACGACAATCGGCAACCCGGCGGCTACCGCGGCACAAAATCTCCCTGGATTAAGCTACGAGACCGAGACCGGCTTCTACAATCCTTCTCTGACCTTTCCGAATGCCGCGCCTGTTCCCGGCCTCGCGGATTTCGGCACGCGCCTGGCGAGCTACTTTACCAACATCCCCAATGGCATGCAGATCTTTTTGCCGACAAACCCGGCTTCAGCCGATGGAAAAATTTCACTTCGACTGGTTGACGCAGGGTCAACGGATGCCAACCCCTACACACCAATCCCATCAATAGGTTTTCTGAGCGCCAACGGTCAGTCGCAGGCCGTGGCTCAGCTTCCTATATCTCCTGGATTAACCGGCTCTGGCCTGGCCGTCTGGGAAATGGTGAGCGCCGACCCTTTGCAGCAGAGCAACATCGACATTCCCGTATTTGTCGCATTCGCGCCAAACACGGTGCCAGCAACAGGAACGGGCGTCGTTTACAGTTCGTATGCGCCGATCGACGCGGGCTTGACCGGCACGGCCATACCCCGATTTTTCGATTTTGGCACGGGCGGCTAT
>QHXW01000488.1 GCA_003223115.1 Acidobacteriota bacterium | reverse complement strand
TCGATCAGGACAAGCTGGGACGTCAAGGCCACAAAATCTCGAAGGAAGGCGGCGCGGAGATCTCGACCAAGGCGCTCGAAAACGGAGATCTAGCGCTGGCTTTATTCAATAGCGGGGAGACCATGTGACCGTGCGGGCGGTGGGAGCTGCTCGGTTTCGAGGGCAAGCACAAAGTGCGGGACCTGTGGGCGCACGCTGATCTGGGCACGTTCCGCGATTCGTAT
This sequence comes from Acidobacteriota bacterium, assembly GCA_003223115.1. GTDB lineage: Bacteria > Acidobacteriota > Terriglobia > Bryobacterales > Bryobacteraceae > QHXW01. Next base: position 28,434 of record QHXW01000488.1, on the reverse strand, counting down.
TCGACAAATGTTGCGGCGCACGGCGTCGTGCTGTTGCGAGTCGCGCGTTAAAATTCGTGGTGGGTGGTGAGCCCACGTGGCGTGTCGGGAATTGTCGATACGACCCCGGCCTGGCAGATCGTTGCAAGATCTAAGTCGGAGTCAAGCAATAAGCGGACAATTGTTTTGAGGAGAGCGTATCAGGTCCACACAAGGGCGGTCCGATTCGGGGACTGAGAGACGATGGCTGAAGGTGTTTCGCACCGTGAATGAGTTTCAGGTTCACCTCGCCGACGCGCGCGATCCCTGCAGCGATTCGTCCATATTATTTCTTAAATTCTTAACTTCACCTAACAGTAATTGTTGTAAGAAAGTTCCTTCGCCAGTGACAACCTAACCCGGCGTAGCCGGAACCAAAAAAGGGTATACAAGTCCGATTCTTTTGGAATGGCCACCAAACCCGCATGGATAAAGGGCCACACGGCACTAGCGAAATATATCTTGCCAGAAAAAATATCGATTCCATGATAAAGGGACTAATTGTGGAGCAGGATGACCTATTGGTTCCAGCAGGAGGGAGTAATCACCGGCAGATAGTGAACTAGCGTGATTAGTATTATGTAACAATGGCTGAGTTGGTGTTCGAGGTTGTCCAGGAAAGCGATGGTGGGTACTGTGCCGAGTGCCTGACGGAGAACATCTTCACGGAAGGAAATACGTGGGATGAACTGCGCAGGAATGCGATTGAGGCGACCACCGCGCTCTTCTTTGACCGCCCGCGTCCCGCGCAAATTCGCATCCACCTGGCAGGCTAAAGACCTGCCTACTCTTTGGAAGCAAGCCAGCCTGGTCAATGAGCGCACGTTCAGCTTGCGGGGGAAAATACCAAGTATGCTGCGGCGTGAGTTTTTATGGGTGGGTGGCGGCGCCGCGTTGGCGGGCAAGCCGGCGTCGGTGTGCATGAGCACGTCCTGGTCGATTTCGTGGGCGCCGATCAGATACGGCCGGGGCGGTACGACCGCGACGAGGTGATTCGCATTGCGCGGCCTAAGCTCGAAGACGTGAGAAGGTTGGGGTGCCGGCGGATGCTGGAGTGCACGCCGAACTCTCTGGGGCGGATCCGGACCTGCTGGCGCGGCTGTCTGATGCCGCGGGCGTCGAGATCTGGTCGAACACCGGCTTATATGGCGCGGCGGACCATAAGTTTGTTCCTGCGTTTGCGCGAAGCGAATCGTCTCGGCAGCTCGCAAGACGGTGGATTGCGGAGACGCGCGAGGCTTGGCGGCCGCGATTCATCAAGACTGGCGTCAATCGCGGGCCGCTGGATGAGATAGACGGGAAGCTGGTGCGAGCCGCAGCATTCACCTCCCGCGAGACCGGATTGACGATTGCTTCGCACACCGGCGACGGTGCTGCTGCGGTGGAGCAACTGGAGATCGTGACCGCCGAGAGGGTCAGTCCCGAGAAGTTCGTCTGGGTCCATGCCCAGAATGAACGGGACCACAGTTTGCACGAGAGAGTGGCACGCGCGGGGGCGTGGGTGGAGTTCGACGGGATCGGGCCGAAGACGGCCGAGTTCCATCTCGAGTGCGTTCGCTTCATGACGGCGAAAGGGCTACTGAATCGAACGCTGGTCTCACAGGACGCGGGTTGGTATCACGTAGGTGAGCCGGGCGGCGGCGAGTTCCGAGGGTACGCGTACCTGTACACCGATTTTCTGCCGCGGCTGGAGCCCGCGGAAGTTGCCAAAACTGATGTGGGAGAACCCGCGCGCGGCGTTTGGGGCACAGAGCTGTCGCGGCCGCTAAGAGTCGAAAGCCCGCATACCACGAGGGCCCCGACGTCTGGCCTACCACCTACTCGAGCCGCTGCGCTACAAGATATGACGAATAGGCCGCCGTCACTGCAGGGCCCAGTATCCTTCACGCGTTTTGGCCTGAAGCTCCGGCCGGTTCTTCACCTCGACCCGGATGGCATGAAAGTTCCCTGGCTCGCTTCTCTTCGGTTCGAAGCTGAGAATGTACTGGCGATGCACCTCTTCGCCCACCAGTTGAATAGCCTTCTCCAAAGCGTTCTTCTTCAGGAAACTCAGGGTTCGCCCGCCCGTGATCTTCGTGAATAGGCTGGAAAGATCCGGCTTATGCAACCGCATTAATTCGCCGATCGCATAGATATAACCACCCGGTCCCAAATCAGGCGGAACCGGGGTGTCGTCGGGTGCGGGGCAAAGAGCGCACTTCTGGGTCTTGATGCGCTCCGCTTCGGGTTTCAGATCCTCAGCAGTCTTGGGCTTCACCGTGAATGGTTCTAATAATGGTGAATAGGTCAGCCAATAGACCGCAGCATTCAGCCGCTCCACTCGCTCGATCACGTCAAGCAGCTTTGCCTGGCTCGAACGATCATGCTTCTCCGCAATCATGAGGATGATGCGCCGCCGTCGAGGCGACCGCTGTTCCAGCATCAGGAGCGACTGGCGCAAGGCATCCAACATGTGGGCTTCGCCACCTTCCTTGCGCAGCATGCGCAGCGCGTGAATTACCGAATCCGGGTTGCCGGTGAAATCCTGGTGGACCTTCACCTCATCGCTGAACGAGATCACCGCCGTTTCTCCTGCATCTGCCGTCAGCAACTGTGTAAACAGGATGCCGCTGCCGCCGAGTTTATCGATCACGGCTCCGGAATTTGAACTGGTCTGAACCGTGACCACCAAGTCGATCGGATACGTCATCCAATCCATCTGTATCGCTTGCGGCACATTGTTGTCGTAAAGAATCAGGTCTTGAGGCGTTAGTCCGTCCACGTAACGTCCCTTGGAATCTTTGACGGTGGTGGGCGCAACGACCAGCGGAACGGTGCTTTTGAACTGCGCCCGGCCCGTGCAGGTAAGCAGGACGATAGCGGCGGCAACACGCATTGGCAAAAAGCCGGGCAGCTTTGGGGCCAACTCCCGGGAAATTTACACGCTGCCGCGGCCCGGAACGCGGGGTCATTGCCGGAAGAGTGCCCCTATATCGCGCCGCCCGTGTGCGACACGAAGAATCACGTCATTGGCTTCCAGACAGTACACGATCACGTATTCGACCACCGAGAAACTGCGGATCCAACGCCGAAATCTTCGTCGCGGGAACGCCCCAGGTAAGGGAAGCCGGCGAGGAAAAGGAAACGATCGGTGATCGAGTCAATCAGACGGTTGGCAATCTCGATACTGCCGCTTTCCTTTGAGACCAATACCAGATGCCGTCAAGATCGCGCTCCGCTCGTGGCGCGACGCGATGGGCCATCAGCAAGGCGAGGAAAGTTCAGCCGGAAGGCGGGCGCGTCCGCGCTCCTTCACTTCCTCGGCGAGTTGACGCATGGATTCCTGCGTGATCATGCGGCCTTCCCCGCACGCAAGCGATGCTTGGCCATCATTGAGCGTGAGAAGAAATGCCGCGCGCTGGCGTTCGCGTTCTTCCCACAAAGCCAGAGCTTCCTGCACCGCATCTTCTTCGGAGTGCAGCCACCCGCTTTCAATGGCCCCGCGTGCGAACGCCTTTTGGTCTGCGGTGAGCCGTACGTTCATCGCCTTCAGATTACGCGAAACCATCTTTTTTGAAGCAACAGCCATGGCGCGCCCGTTGGATTCGCTTTTCCCAAGGTTGCGTGATGGCAAGCCGCATACAACTCAAGCAGCGCCTACGTGCGGTTCGATTACCGCCTCAAACGTTTCATCCACTCGCCCCAACTGAAGCCGATGCGCAGCATTACGACGGCTACGGCGAGTGCCACGGCCAGGCGCATCCAGAATTCGCCCGAGGAGTGCTCGACGGTCACGAAGACGTTGCGCACCCAAGGAGAGTTGGACGGGATGAAGTAGGGGTACTCGTTCGTCGCAAAGAACCAGTTGCGTGAAGCAGGCGACATCAGGAAATTGGCGAAGGGCCACTGTACGGCGAAAAACGTGACTAAGAAAGTCGTACCCAAGGTCACCGCTTGCGCCCAGCGGTTCCACGCTCCTCCGCGCCGGCGCACTACGTCGTATGCAATGGCCGGGACGATCAGCAGCATCGGAAAATCAGGCGGAATCAGGTGCGTCAGCTTCTGAAACACGGGGCCGAGCTTGGGTTCGGCGGGAAACAACGGCAAAATCCACAAGAACGTCAGGTGCAGCGCGGTATAGATTCCCGTCATGATAGTCGCGGCCCAGCGATGCTTGGCCACACGTCCCACAACGGCGAACCAGAGAGGCGCCGCCAGGCAGACCACCAGATAAAACTTCGCGCTGTGCATGAAGACGCGATTGGTCAGCTCTTGCGCGATCCCGACGGTCAGGCCCATGAGCAGAACCAGCATATAGAACAACAGGATTTGCATCTTACCGAACAGGCGTCCGGTTGCGCGGTTGAGCTCCGCCAAAATGAGAACCAGCGCGCCGAAACGAATGCCAGCCAGCCCCAGCGCCAGGAGGATATGCGGCGGGCTCAGGATTTTCACATCCAGCCCGTAGGCGTTGTGCCACCAGTTGTCGAAGGGTGCAGAAGTAATCATCGCTACGCCGCCCCAGGCACAGATGAATGCACCAAGCGGCGCGCGAAAATGCCACACGTCCACCGAAACGCTACGCAATGCCGATTGTTTTTGAAGCGTGGTGGCGAGAATCAGGTAACCGCAAGAGATTCCGGCCAGAATGCCGCACAGATAAATCAGAACGTGCGCCGGAGTCCAGAACGTATCGCGTCCGACGCTTTCATGCCAAGAGATGTCCCAAACGCCGCCGATGACGCCGGAGGTCGTGGCCGCAACGGCACACCAGATGTACCAAGGAACCGATGCGGTTCGCTCCGTCATACGCTCGCGAGTAGCCGCGACGATTGTCGAGGAGTAAGTAGCCATTCCGGCGCGTCCCTTCCTGTACAAGAGGATACATGAACCGATGCTCCCTGCGCTGGCCGGAATCGTGGCCGCGCGGCCGGGCTTGCTTCGCACCCTCGCTCCTGACGTTCGTGATTGGCTGGATCTTTGGCGTCACCGAAGCCGGTTATGGGATAATTTCCACATGCTTTCTCAGGACGTGGTGAAAATGGAGCCCAAATCGGAGGGTATTGCCACACCCCGAAAGAAGCGTCCCAAAGAGCTTGCGATCATCACGGAGTGCTGCACGGGTTGCGCCGGGTCGCCGGCTTGCGTACCGTATTGCCCGGTGGCGGATTGCATGTATTGGGTGCCGGATGAAGGGCACCCACCCTTCGGCCGCATCGAAGTCGATCCGTTCCTGTGCATTGGTTGCAAAAAGTGCGTCAGTAAAGGGCCAGATGGCGCGTTTCTGGATGGCTGCCCCTGGGATGCCATCGAGATGGTGCTCATCGAAGACGTAGAAACTCAAATCGGCGTCAAGATGCCCGTTTAGCATCCCAACCGAGTCATCCTGACCCGCCTCGAGCGGATTATTGACTCACCGCTAGCCGTTATACAATCGAATGTCGGCGCGCCGGAGAGCGGACGCCTGATTGCTCGTACTTTAAGCGCCATGAGTCTCGAAATCCAGCAGCGGGAACACGAAGGCATCATTATCCTGGACCTCAAGGGCCGTCTCACCGTGGGGCAGGAAGCGACCACTTTCCGGGAGCGCATGCAAAAGCTGCTGCCAGCGGGCCTCAACAGCATCATTCTGAATATGGAGCATGTGGATTACGTAGACAGCACGGGCCTGGGTGCATTGGTGATGTGCTTCACAAGCGTCCAAAAAGCCGGCGGAAAAGTGAAGTTGCTCAACCTCACAAGGCGCAGCATCGAACTGTTGGTGATGACTAAGCTCTCCACCATTTTCGAGATCTTTGGCGACGAGCAGGATGCCATCAATAGCTTCTTCCCGGAGCGTGAGATCAAGCGTTTCGATATCCTCAATTTCGTGAAGCAAATGAAAGAAGAGTGAGTGGTGAATCTGCTGCGTTTCTTGCGGCATCCAATAGACGTAGGGTTGGGCATTTCGAGAGAGGACATGGCTTCCGCAAAACAAAACCAGACACTCGAGGCGGGTCAGCGGGCGCCCGATTTCAAGCTCCAGGAACTGAGCGGTGGCCAGTGGACACTCAAGGAACTACTTCCCGGCGGACCTGTGCTGCTGACATTCTTCAAAGTTTCCTGTCCCACCTGCCAGTTGACGCTTCCGTATCTTGAAAGGATCTACAAGAGCCTGGCCGACGGGAGAGCGCGCATGTTCGCCATCTCACAAGATGACGCCGAGGCCACGCGCGAGTTCCACAAAGAGTTCGGCATCACGATGCCCACGCTACTCGACAGCGCCAGGCAAAATTACCCCGCGAGCAATGCCTATGGCCTGACAAACGTTCCCTCGATGTTCTTGATAGAACGCGATGGGACGATTTCATGGTCCCTGGTGGGCTTCAGCAAGAAGGACATCGAGAAATTAGGTGGAATTCTCGGCGTGAACTCGTTCCGGCCGGGCGAAAACGTGCCCGAATGGAAGGGTGGCTGAGGCTCCAAGAATTAGGCTCCGGTCCGGAGCCAAGCTAAGATCAAAGTAGAGATGGCCAATCCCCTTGAGGAACTCATAAACTCGGCAGCCGCCATTGCCAAAGGCATGGGTGTGACGTTCAGGGAAATGATGTCTCCGACGATCACCGAGAATTATCCCGACGAGCCGCCCAAGTTCGAGCAGCGCTATCGCGGCGTCCACGTGTTGCAGCGCGACGAAAACGGCTTGGAAAAATGCGTGGCCTGTTTTTTGTGCGCAGCCGCCTGCCCCTCCAATTGCATCTACATCGAAGCCGCGGAAAACACCGATCAAGTGCGCATCTCGGGTGGCGAACGCTACGCCAAGGTTTATAACATCGATTACAACCGCTGCATCTTCTGCGGTTATTGCGTGGAAGCCTGCCCCACCGACGCTATCACGCACGGCCACGGCTTTGAAGTGGCCAGCTTCAATACGTCAACGCTGGTCATGCGCAAGGAGCAGATGCTGGTGGCGCTTCCGGCGAACCCGAAGCCCGGCGTGGTGGTCCGGGAAGCCGCAGAAGTAGCCTCGCACTGAGCCCTTAGCGCGCTTCACCAAAAGCGCCTTGGATGTCAGCGTGATCCACCCGTTGCGGGCCGCGCCACAAAACCAGGCGTCGAAGCAGCGCTCGCGAAATCCCAGCCCGTGAGATACGCCAGGCGCAGGATTTTCTCCATCTTGGCGAAATTGATCTTCTCGACTGTGTCGGACGTCTGATGGTAATCCGGATGAAAGCCGGTGAACCACCAGATCGCAGGTATCTCGCGCAACGAAAAAGGAAATTGATCACTCCGCTGAAAAATATTCAATGCGGCATCGTCGTCCCATTTGTAATTGAGATGCAGCCCGACATGCTCGTTGGCGCCCTCAACCACGGTGCGGTAAGCGGGGCTATTGATGGTGCCGATCAGATTCAGCTCGTTCGAAGTATCCGGCGCTATTTGGATGAGCCCTTCGGTTTGCTTGCTGGGTGTTTCGTTGCGTCCGATCATGTCGAAGTTGATGACCGCGCGCGTGGTCTCGAGCGGCCGGAGCGGATGCGCAACGTAATAGTAGGAGCCCAGCAACCCGCGTTCCTCGGCGGCAAAGATCGCGAACAGCAGCGATCGCTTCGGCTTTACAGGGCTCGCCGCGAAAGCCCGCGCCAGCTCCAGCACTCCCACCGTGCCCGAGCCATTGTCATCGGCACCGTGGCGTATGTTGCCATCCCAGGCGCCATCGTGATCGTAATGCGCGCTGAAAACGATGGTCTCGTTCTTGAGGACAGGATCGATGCCCTCCACCAGACCCACCACGTTGTACGACGTCCCGCGGCGGCGCTCTTCGAGCGCAGTGCGCATGCTGGCACTGGTGTCCGGAAGTGGTTGTGAAGCCGGCTTCAGAGATACATCGATCGCGGACTGCAGCTCCGATGGTTTCTTCCCGGTGGCGGCGAGCAGGTCGACCGCCAGCGCATCACTGATTGAGAAGGAGGGGATGCTGATTTCTCCATCAGCCAGCGCTTGCGGCGGCAACCGTCGAGCCCGCTGTTCACCGCCCGGAATGCGCGCCGTGCGCTCCTGGTTAGACGAATGCCGGCGGTTGGGTTCAGACACAAGAAGTACGCCCACTGCGCCGTGCTTCTGCGCATTCAGGATTTTCACCAGCGAATTCGCATGGCGCGTGTTCCCTATGCCGTTGAAAATCGAATGCGGATCGTTTTCCTGGGGCTCGTGTTCGAACAGCAGCACAATTTTTCCGCGCGCGTCAACTGCGGCGTAATCGTCATAGCCGAACTCGGGCGCCGTGATGCCGTACCCGGCGAATACCACGGACGCGTCGACGCTCAATTCGAAAGGCGACCCTCCGAAGAAGTCCGCATTGTATTTCAATGTCTGCCGAGTAACGCCCCGCGCGATCGCGAGGCTGGTCAGACCTTGGTCCATGCGGTATTCGATCAGCGGAACGGGCTGCAGGTAGAAATCTCCGTAGGCCGGTTTTATGCCCGCTTTGGCGAACTCGGCCACAAGGAACTGGATGGCCACTTCTGAACCGCGCTCGAGGGAGCGCCGGCCTTCAAGAGCGTCGGACGCCAGGAAGGTGAGATCGGCCCGCAGATCGTCAATCCGAATGCGGTTGAGTCCCTCGCGCTGCGCGCTTCCAGAAACAGCGGTACTGAGCGCGATCGCGGCGAGCGCAATCGCAGATGTCGAGCTCACAGCAAAACGATATCACGACCGGCGCTATCGAAAGCTCAGCGCTCGCGGCGCCACACCACCGCACCGCCCACGATGGTCATCACCGGGCCGCCGCGGAACTTCCAACCGTGAAACGGCGAGTTCTTGCTTTTCGAAAAGGAGTGGTTGACGTCGTAAGTCCAGGACAGTTCGGTGTTGAGGATGGTCATGTCGCCAGGCAATCCCTGGGCCAGCGAGCCCCGCTCGAGTCCCAGGATGCGCGCGGGCCCGGTGGTGAACAGTTCCACCAGGCGCATCAGCGAGATCCTGCCGGAGTGGTACAACTTTTCGAGTGACAGCCCCACCGCCGTCTCCAGGCCGATAATTCCGAAAGGGCATTTCTCGAATTCCTGCATTTTTTCGCTGCCCGGATGAGGCGCATGGTCAGTGGCGATCGCGTCAATCGCACCTGAAACAATCCCATCGATGACCGCGGCGGTATCGCAAGTCGAGCCCAACGGAGGCTTCATCTTGTAATTGCTGTCGTAAGGCGCGATGTCGGCATCGCTTATCGAAAAATGATGTGGTGTGGCCTCGCTGGTTACCGGCAGCCCGCGCTCTTTGGCCCGGCGCACCATATCGATGGAGCGGTGTGACGAGATGTGGGCCACGTGGAAGCGGGCTCCCGTGGTCTGTGCCAGAAGAATATCCCGCGCCACCATCACGTCTTCCGAACTCGAAGGAATACCGCGCAGCCCCAGTCGCGTGGAGTGCACGCCTTCGTGCATGTCGCCACCCGAGCTCAGATTGAGGTCTTCACAGTGATCGATAACCGGCAGGCCGAACGACTTGGCCATCTCCATGGCACGGCGCATGACACGTGCGTTCATCACTGGGCGGCCATCATCCGACAGGGCCACTATGCCGGCGCTTTTCATGGAACCGATTGCGGCCAGTTCTTCTCCGGCGCTGTCCTTGGTGATGGCGCCAATGGGGAAGACATTCACTAATGCATACTGGCGGGCGCGCTCCACGATGTAGCTCGTCACGGTGGCGTTGTCATTCACCGGCAGCGTGTTGGGCATGCAACAGATGCTGGTGAATCCGCCGGCCGCAGCCGCGCGCGCACCGGTTTCGATGGTCTCGGAATGCTCGATGCCGGGCTCGCGCAGGTGCACGTGCATGTCGATGAACCCCGGTGCCACAATCAGGCCGGAAGCGTCCAACAACTCCGCGCCATTTCGCGGAAGATCGCGACCCACCGCGGTAATGCGCCCGTTGTCGATGAGTACGTCCGCAGTGCCGTCCAGGCTTGAAGCCGGGTCGATAACGCGTCCGCCTTTTACAAGAAGAGAAGCCATAGAAATCGTTCAGCTCTTCAGTACATCCCTGCCCAATCCGAATGACCTGGTCCGCATCCCGCGCTCCGTCTTGTCAGATTCCAAGTCCAGACTCGCGTACTGCTCCGCTTTTCTGTCTGGCGGCTTCCACGTGCGCTCCCACCACACGTTCCAGAACCGCCATCCGCACCGCCACGCCGTTCTCCACCTGGTTGAGGATTACGGACTGCTGAAAATCGGCGACCTCGGAGGTCAACTCGCGCCCGCGGTTGATGGGCCCGGGGTGCATCACGATGGCATCTGGCTTGGCCAAGGCCATGTGGTCCAGGCGCAATCCGTAGAAGTGAAAATATTCTCCCGCCTGCAGTGGCGGATCGTGCTGCCGCTCCAGTTGCACGCGCAGCATCATGATGACGTCGGCGCCTTCGATAGCTTCACGAATATCATTGGTGAGCGTGACACCTGTCGCGATTGCGGACAATTCGGGCGGCAGCAGCGTGGCCGGACCGCACAGCACGATATCGACGCCGAACTTCGCCAGCAGATGCACGTTCGAGCGCGCGACGCGGCTGTGCGCGATGTCTCCGATGATGGCGACACGCAATCCTTCCAGCGCCGGTTTGTGGTCCAGAATGGTGAGCGCGTCGAGCAACGCCTGGGTGGGGTGCTCATGCGTGCCATCGCCTGCGTTGACGATCGGAATGGCCAGGTGGTGCGCCAGAAAATAAGGCGCACCCGATGCCGCGTGGCGCATCACAATGGCGTCCGGGCGCATGGCCGCCAGCGTATTCAGGGTGTCCACCAGCGACTCGCCTTTCGAAACGCTCGAGCCCGATGCGGTGATCGAAACCGTGTCCGCCCCCAGGCGCTTGGCGGCAATCTCAAAACTGGTGCGTGTACGAGTAGAGGCTTCGAAGAACAGGTTAACGATCATCCGGCCGCGCAGTGTGTCCAGCTTTTTGTAAGACTGGTGCTGCAACGGCTGAAAGGTTCTGGCGCGGTGGAGAATAGCTTCTACTTCACCGCGGCTCAGTTCTTCGATTCCGAGCAGTCCGGTGGGCATCGAATGGGGGCTAAGCGGACTCCGCCGCCACTTTTTCCACGAGCAGCACTTTTTCCATGTGATCGATCTCCTGGAATTTTACCTCGATGATCTCCTGGTCCGTGGTCTCGACCGTACGCCCCACATAACGCGCTTCGATCGGCAGTTCGCGATGGCCGCGGTCGATCAGGACCAGAAGTTGTACGCGGGAGGGACGCCCGTGATCGAACAATGCGTCGAGAGCCGCGCGTACGGTGCGGCCTGTGTATAGCACGTCGTCCATCAGGATGACGTCTTTTCCGTGCACGGAAAACGGGATCTCGGTAGCGTTCACCACCGGCTTGATATCCACCGTGGTCAGGTCGTCCCTATAGAGGTTGATATCCAGGATTCCCACGGGGATGGCCCGGTGCTCGAGCGATTCGATTTTGCGCGCCAGCCGCTGTGCCAGGGGTACGCCCCGGCGCCGGATCCCGACGAATGCCACCCGGTCGATATCCTGGGCCTTTTCAAGAATTTCGTAAGCCAGCCGCACCAGTGTACGATCAATTTCGGACGCACTCATCAGCACTGATTTTTCGCGCGTGGCAGCCATAGGCGGAGGCAAAACTCAGGTTAGCATAGCGGGGCATCCGCGTAGATCCGCGTCGAGGCACAATAAAGCTCAATTACTTGGTCCAGAGCAAGGTTGTTTCCCACTCTGTAGCCGATCCTAAGGTGACCGCCGACGAAAGCCCAATCATTAGGGTAAAAACGGTTAAATTCCCAGGGTTTTCAATGTTATACTCGACCAACGATCTTACTAGATGGTGATCAGGCTCGAGGAGTCCCGTGCGCCACGGGTCCTGGATTCACCCGGAGGTGGTGATTTGTGCTCGACCTGGCTCTTGTTCGCGTCATTTTTGTCATTGTAGTTTGCAGTTGCGCTTATTACTTTCAACCATTTGGTGTACCACGTCTTTTAGCTGCCGCGGGCGGTTTGCTCGTTGGCGGGGCCATCATCCTATTCGAGATCAGGGTAGAAAAGATCAGCTTGAAGCGGCTGATAGGAGCGGCGTTCGGTTCCATATTCGGCATTCTCGGCGCGTTTCTGATGAGTCTGGTGCTGGCGCGCGTGAACATCGAAAACTCCGCAACCGTCTACTTTTTGGAGATCTTCCTGATGCTCTGGATGACCTATGTTGGCCTGGTGGTGGGGGCCAACAAGGGCGACATGCTGAACCTGTCCGCCCTGGGCGGTGTGTTCGGCGGCGAAAAGGGTCCGAAAAAAGCCTTCAAGATTTTGGACACCAGCGTCATCATCGATGGCCGCATTGCCGACATCGCCGAGACCGGTTTTCTCGACGGCGTGCTGGTGATACCGCAATTTGTGCTCCGCGAGCTGCAGCTTGTGGCCGATTCGGCGGACTCCATGAAGCGCAATCGCGGCCGGCGAGGCCTCGACATCCTGCAGCGTATCCAGAAAATGGCGCACCTCAACGTGCAGATTGTGGAAGATGACTTTCCCCACATTCGCGAGGTGGACATGAAGCTGATCGAGCTGGCCAAGATCTACGATTGCAAGGTCATCACCAACGACTTCAATCTGAATAAAGTCGCACAACTGCATGGCGTCCAGGTTCTGAATATCAATGAGCTGGCGAACGCGTTGAAGCCGATTGTGCTGCCGGGCGAGACCATGCGCGTGTTTATTCTGAAGGAAGGCAAGGAGTACAACCAGGGCGTGGCTTACCTGGATGACGGTACCATGGTGGTGGTCGACAATGCCAAGCGCATGATCTCGAAAACCATCGACATCTCGGTCACCAGCGTGCTGCAGACCACCGCCGGAAAAATGATCTTCGGGAAGTTCGACGACCGCATGCACGCGGTGATCGCCGACAAGTCCGAAAGACCGCAACGCAAGGTGGAAGCGGTGGGAGAAGCCTGAGGCGAGCGAGCCAGGGTGACAGTGTAGACACTGAGAGTGGCGCAGGCGAGAATAAAGGCTGAACCCAGATGAAGGTTGCCGTCGTACTTCCCGCCGCTGGACTGGGCACGCGTATGGGGCGGAGTTCCGCCGAGTTTACCGGCACCAGCCGCAAGCAGTTCATGCTGCTCGAGGGATCTCCGATCCTTCTGCATACGGTGCGCAAGTTCGCCGCGTGCGACCATGTCACCGAAATCGTGGTGGCACTGAGGCCGGACGATCTGAGCTGGGTGGGCGATCTGTTGCGCGAGCAGATTCGAAACAAGACCGTACGCGTGGTTGAAGGCGGCAACAGCCGTCAGGAGTCTGTGGAGCGCGCGCTCGCCGCAGTGACTCCAGATACAGACCTGGTGGCCGTTCATGATGCCGTGCGGCCCTTCGTCGACGTGGAAATCATCAATCGCGCCATCGAAGAAGCTCACGAGCATGGCGCGGCCATCGTAGGTATCGTGCCTGTGGACACGGTGAAACAGGTGACCGGCGCCCAGGCCAGCGGCGCCAAAGTCCGGTCCACCATTCCGCGCGAGCGCCTGGTGCTGGCGCAAACGCCGCAAGTGTTTCGCTACGATCTGCTGAAGCAGGCGTTCGAGGCCGCGCGGCGGGACGGCTTCGTCGGCACCGATGAGTCCAGCTTGGTGGAGCGGCTGGAGCAGGCGCCGGTTCGGGTCGTGATGGGCAGCGACCGCAATATCAAGATCACCAAACCGGGCGATATGGATCTCGCGCGGCTGTACCTGGAGCAGGAGACCGCCCGGCAGGCGCTTTCTTGAGCGAATACCGGACCGGCTTCGGTTGGGATGTCCATCGGCTGGTTCCCAGGCGGCCGCTGATTCTCGGCGGCATCACCATACCATCAGAGTTTGGTTTAGAAGGCCATTCTGACGCCGACGTTCTGGCGCACGCCATCACAGACGCCATCTTTGGCGCTGCTGCTCTGGGCGACATCGGGGTGCATTTTCCAGATTCCGACCCGCGCTGGAAAGGCGCCGACAGCCTGGTCTTCCTGAAGCACACTGTGGAGCTGGCGCGCGGCGCCGGATTTGAATTGGTGAATGTCGATTCCACAGTGATTCTGGAGCGTCCCAAACTAAAGGACTACCGGACGCCCATTCGCGAGAAGCTGGCGGCCACTCTCGGCTTGCCATTGGACCGCATCTCGGTGAAGTTCAAGACAGCCGAACATGTGGGACCGGTGGGCGAAGGCAGGTCGGCCGAAGCGCAGGCCGTGGTGACGATGCGGCGGGAGTAGGGCGGCGAGGAATGCTTTGAGGGCACCAGATGCCGGATCAGGTCGACTTCACGCCGCGGATAGCACGAAGGTTTCGCGGATCACAGTGGCGCCTTCAAGGGAGTGCTCTGCCAGCGCGCGGTTTGATTCCAGAACCAGCGCGACGGCTTCATTGAGATTCTGGCGAGCCTCGTCGAGAGTTTCGCCCTGGGCATTAGCCCCGGGCAGTTCCTCAGTGAAGGCAACGTAGCCCTCTTTTACTTTCATGTACACAGCAGTCAGCGTCATCGCCATCCATGCCATTATTTCACCTGTTCGCGCCATAGCCGAAAAAATGCCTGTGCTGATGTCGAAAGCCATGGCGGCCGTGCAGCAACAAATGGGGATGTCATGCAGCAGATCGTAAAGGAGGGTGAGGAGAACAAGTAGGGCATTACTGCTTCTTCGACCGTTCTTCCAAAGTTCGTCGAAGGACCGGCAGCATGGCGTTGTCCTTTTCACCAGCGGTCTCTTCCTTGACTGTTATGAGCGTGTTCAGATCCAGGACGCGGATTGTGACGCCTGGTTCAATCTCAAGTTGGACCGAGTGAGCAAGAAGATGCTCATAGTCACGTCCCTTGCCGATCGCTCCCAGCAAATCCAGAGGGCCGAATCGAGTCATGAGCAGTTGGTGCCCGGGTGAAGACAGATGCGAAATGTGCGGGCGCAAACGTTTAGCTGGCTGCGTCCTATAGTATGCCTCGAGTTGTTCCAGGGCCGCCAGAAGCGCCTCGATGTTCTTGCGATCGGTTGAATGCACGACGTCGAGATCGAACGTGCTGATTGGCGCGCCTTGGAGGACTGCGGACACTCCCCCAACAACGATAAATTCCACACCCCGGCTGATTAGAATACGAAGGACTTCCAGGAAATCAGTCCTGCTGGTTTCGGGCACGCACTTCCTCGACTGATTGTATGTGCCGTTGCAAGACCTGTAACCGTTCGACGGGTGTGAGAGACAGCATCCAGCGGATCAGGGTCAGATCGACACCATCTTCACTGTGTGTGGCGGGAATCTCTATCTTACGTGTCTCCGGTTTCCGCTTTGAAGCCATCGCCTATTTTACGCCGCTTTTTTCCCGCACAGACAGGAATTCGTCGCCCGCGCGCCATGTGGGAAGTTGATTCTGATTCGCTACCTCGATGCCAACCAGAAAGCCGAAGCGCGCCATTTCCGCCAGCCCGGAAAAGTCCCAACTCTCCTGAAATTCGTCCGACGGCCGGTGGTAATGCAGGTCATTGTATTGCTCGAATGCTTTCGAGCCGAATCCCTTCGGCTTGCCGATAAAGTCGTCACCCTCCTCCACCGTAAACGCGGGAATGCCGACATGCGCGAAGGCGAAATGATCGGAGCGATAGTAATGCCCCTGTTCGGGCCGCTGATCAGCGTCGATCTTGAGACCCATGCGTTTCGAGACCGCTTCGACCACCGGCCATGCCGTGGTTCGCTCGGCTCCATTCAAAACCATGTCGCGCGTGCGGCCGAAGGGAAACAGACCGTCATAGTTGATGGCAAGCGCGGTCTTTCCCGCGGGAATCTCCGGATGTTGGGCGTAGTACTCGGAGCCGCGCAATCCGCCTTCTTCCGCCGTGACCGACAAAAATAGCGCTGAACGCCGCGGTTTTGCCGGCTGTGCCGCCCAGGCGCGAGCGAGTTCCAGCAGAATGCCGGAGCCGGTGGCGTTGTCCACGGCGCCATTGTAGATGTTGTCACCGTCGACCGGCGTGCCGATACCCAGGTGATCCCAGTGCGCGCTGTAGATGACGACTTCCGATTTCAATTTCGGATCGCTGCCTTCAACCAATCCCGCGACATTACGTGTGCGGATTTCACGGACCTTCGTCGGCAGATTGCATCGGATCTTGATGCCCAGTGGAACGGGGCGAAAGTCACGCGCGTCCGCGAATTTCAAGAGTTCTTCGACGTGCCGGCCGGACATCGATAGCAGTTTTTCGCCCGCTTCCCCTGTGGCCCAGCCGGCCAATGAGAGCGCATGCTCGCCTGGCGACAGTTTGACGTAAGGCTGCTCGCGGCTCCAGGAATTTCGCACCACGTCCCAGCCATAACCGGCGGTCGGTGTCGTGTGAATGATGATGACGCCCACCGCGCCTTTGCGCGTGGCTTCTGCATACTTGTAGGTCCAGCGGCCATAGTAAGTGAGGGCGCGCCCGCCGAAAAACTTCGGGTCGCTCGAAGCCGGCTCGTTCGTAAACAAGACCAGAACTTTGCCGCGAACGTCGACATCCTTGAAATCGCTCCACTGAAATTCAGGCGCCATAATGCCGTGGCCTACGAAAATCGCTTCGGCTTCGAATCGGTCTTCGGGCTTCAATTGTTCGTTGACACCCACGAACTCGTCGGACCACTTGAAGTCGATGGTTCGCCCATCTTTCATCGCTGCGAGCTGCGCGCCGGCTTGGGTCTCGACACCGATCAGCGGCACCTGCTGGAAATAAGTGCCGTGGTCGCCCGCCGGTTTGAGACCTGCCAGGGCGAACTGCGTGGCGATGTACTCGGTAGCGAGTTCGTCACATCTGGTTCCCGGCCCGCGGCCCTCCAGCAGGTCACTCGAGAGAAATTTCACGTGCGCCCGAATGCGCAGAGCGGAAATTTCCGGTGCTTGCGCGCCTGTTGTTGTAAGGCAGGCGAGAAGCGTTGCGGCGGCAATCACCTTAATCCCGATAGAAATACTCATGATTGTTTGCTATGCTAGTCTTTTCCCGGTGGATAAGCCGACGTTAACACACCTGCGGGCGCTCGAAGCAGAGGGCGTCTTCATCCTACGCGAGGTCGCGGCCGAGTTTCAACGGCCGGTGATGCTCTATTCCATCGGCAAGGATTCGTCGGTGATGGTTCGGCTGGCGCAGAAGGCCTTTTATCCAGGCTCCATACCGTTTCCACTGCTGCATGTCGATACCACCTACAAGTTCAAGGAAATGATCGAGTTCCGTGATCGCTTCACACGCGAGATCGGGGCCAAGCTGATTGTCCACACCAACCAAAAAGCCATCGACGAAGGCGCTAATCCGTTCAAGCTGGGCACGCAAAAATGCTGCGGGCTACTGAAGACGCGGGCGCTGCTCGATGCCCTGACCGAAGGTGGTTTTGATGCGGCGTTTGGCGGTGCGCGCCGCGATGAGGAAAAGTCGCGAGCCAAAGAGCGGGTTTATTCGTTTCGCGACAGCTTCGGACAGTGGGACCCCAAGAACCAGCGGCCCGAGCTCTGGAATCTGTTCAACGGCCGCGTGGACAAGAACGAAAGCATCCGTGTGTTTCCGCTCTCGAACTGGACCGAGCTGGACGTCTGGCAGTACATCCACCTGGAAAATATCCCGATCGTGCCCATGTATTTTGCGAAGCCGCGTCCTATGGTGGTGCGAGGCGGTTCGCTGATCTCGCTCGAGCATCACATGCCGCTGCTGCCGGGCGAAAAACCAGAGATGGTGATGTGCCGCATGCGGTCTTTGGGGTGCACTTATTGCACCGGCGCCATCCGTTCCGAAGCGGACACGGTGCCCAAGATCATCGAAGAAATGATGCTGGTGCGCCGCTCCGAGCGTGAAAATCGGGTCATCGATCACGACCAAGAAGGTTCGATGGAGCTCAAGAAGCGGGAAGGTTATTTCTGATGTCGGCAACCGTGCAGCGCCCGCTGACGGACACCGAAACCTTTCTAAAGCGCAACGAAGAGAAGGATCTGCTGCGTATTTCGACCGCCGGCAGCGTGGATGACGGAAAATCCACATTGATTGGCCGGCTGCTCTATGACTCCAAGGGCGTTTACGAAGACCAGATCGCTTCGGCCAGGAAAGCAACCATCAATCCGGCCGCAGGGCCGCTCGATTTCGCGCTCCTGACGGACGGTCTGCGCTCCGAGCGCGAGCAGGGCATCACAATCGACGTCGCCTACCGTTACTTCTCGACACCCAAACGCAAATTCATCATTGCGGACACGCCCGGCCATGAACAGTACACGCGCAACATGGCCACAGGGGCATCGACCGCCGACCTGGCCGTGATTCTGATCGACGCGCGCAATGGCGTGTTGCCGCAATCGCGCCGGCACCTGCATATCGCGACGCTGCTGGGGATCCGGCATATTGTCGTAACGGTGAACAAGATGGACCTGGTGGACTTCAGCCAGCAGGTTTTCGACCAGGTCTCGAGCGAATTCGCGAGTTTTTCCGCGCGGCTGCCTGTGGCGGAGTTGAAGTTCATCCCGGTCAGCGCGCTTGAAGGCGACAATGTGGTCACGCCGAGCCGCCGCATGCCATGGTACACCGGGCCTTGCCTGCTCGAGTATCTCGAGACGGTGAAGGTGGCGATGGTGCGCAAATTCGACTACATGCGATTTCCGGTGCAGTACGTGCTACGTCCCAATCAGGAGTTCCGCGGGTTTGCAGGACAGGTTGCATCAGGCTCTGTTCGCCCGGGCGATCCCGTGATGGTGCTGCCTTCTGGGCGGACGTCACGCGTGAAATCCATCACGACCTACGATGGTGATTTGTCGCAAGCATTTGCGCCGATGTCGGTGACGCTGTGCCTGGAGGCTGAGATCGACGTCAGCCGCGGCGACATGCTGGTGCCTCCGCAACACCCGGCGCACGTCGCGCGCCGTTTTGAGGCCACGATGGTGTGGATGAACCACAAGCCGCTCGAGCCCGGGAAGCCGTACTTGGTGAAGCACACCACTCAGCAGGTGGGCGGCACGGTGACCTCGGTGCGCTACCGCGTGGATGTCAATACGCTCGAGCACGAGCCTGTGGACCGGCTGGGATTCAACGAAATCGGTTCGCTTCTGGTGGAAACCAAACGGCCGCTGTTTTTCGACTCGTACGATGATAATCGCGGTACTGGCGCTTTCATTCTGATCGATCCGCTCACCAATGAAACGGTAGCCGCGGGTATGATCACGGCGCGAACGGCGCTCGAGCCTCTGCGCACGAAAGAGCAGCACACGCTCGACGAGTTCGCCTCGAGCCGTGTGACGCCTGCTGAGCGCCACCTGCGCGCCGGCCATCGGCCAGTCGTCGTTTGGCTGGCGGGGAACGCGGACTTGGCTTACGTGCTCGAGCGCAAACTGTTCGACCGCGGCTGCCTGGTACACGTGGTGAGTGAAGTGGACCGGCGGATTTTGGGTTCTGTGCTCGAGACCTCGACCGACACTGGCTTGATCTCCATTTGCGCTGTCGAGGTAGAGGACGAATCCACGCGCGACGAGATGAAGCGCGCTGTGGGGAACGATCGCTTCCTGGCATTGAATGTGGCGCGACTGCCTGAGAATATCGAAGACGCCTCCGATGCAATCTGCGGCACGCTCGAAGAGAAGGGCTACATACGCCCGCTGCCAAAGCCATTCATTGGCGGCGCTGGGATTTAGGTGAGCGGTAAAGGGCCGCTGCGGCGCGCGTGGTTCAGGGTGCGGGGATTTAGGAGAGCGCGCATCAGGCGCGAAGTGCTACTCCTATTCCAGCCGTTTCTTGGCTTCCAGTAAGACCGCGCGCTTTTCTTTCGCGAGTTTAGGGAACTCCAGGTCCAGGCGTTGAACCGCCTCTGTCAAGATTTCGGACACGACCGACCGCGCCACCCATTTGTGGTCGGCCGGGATGATATACCACGGCGCATGTTTGCCGCTGGTCGAACTCAAGGCGTCTTCGTAGGCTTTCACGTAGTCGTTCCAGCAAGCTCTTTCGGCAAGATCCGCCGGTGAAAACTTCCACTGCTTCTTCGGATTTTCGAGACGCTCGAGGAGGCGCCGCTTTTGTTCATGTTTCGATATATGGAGAAAGAACTTGAGAATGACGGTGCGGTTTCGTTCGAGGTGCCGTTCAAAGCAGTTGATATCCTCGTATCTTTGTTCCCAGAAAACGCGGCCGTGCTTGGCTGGAAGTTTCTGCTTTTCGAGGAACTCGGGATGAACGCGCACCACCAGAACCTCTTCGTAATAAGAACGGTTGAAGATGCCTATGCGGCCGCGTGGTGGGAGTCGATTGCCGTATCGCCAGAAGAAATCATGCTCTAACTCTTCGTCGGTGGGCTGCTTAAAACTGAAAACCTGGCAACCCTGAGGGTTCAGACCGCGCATGACGTGTTTGATCACGCCGTCTTTGCCGGACGCGTCCATGCCCTGCAGCACCACGAGGAGAGCATACTTGTCGGTGGCCCACAGAAGTTCCTGGGCATCAGCCATACGCTCCAGATTTCTCTTGATGATTTTCTGGGCCTCCCGTTTCAATTGGTCACCTCTCAGCTTCCGCATCTGCTTGGTGCCCGCCCAGGCGGGATCCCAACCGCGCAATCGCACTTTGTCCCCAGGCTTGACTCGAAAAAGATGACTTAGCTGCTCATGCGCCATTACTCACCTGTACCAATACATCTGAATGCTACTTAAGTCTCCCAGATCACATCTCTGGGCGTGAAGTCGCACCATTGAACGGAGCGGGGACAAGTCCATTCTGCATCGCCGGCGTACTTTTGCATGTAGTAGCGCGCACTGATGAGTGCTTTCTCCTTTGCATCCTGCAAACTGAATTCAGACGGAGGCATGATGACCTTGAAGCCTCCGCGCCTGTCAAAGAGATGCATGGTCCACAGCCCATCGGACGTTTGCTGAATTTCAATCATCAGTGGTTCGATTTCTGTTAAAGACGTGTAACCGGCAGGGCGCATGGAAGGGAGCTTAGCAAGTTCCAGCAACTTGTGGGCGCCGTCACCCGCCGGTTGTAAAATCGACACTTCAGTATGAGAACCGAGTTCCGGAGGGCCATCCTGCCACGCGAGATCCGAAGCCTGATGGCCTTCGACCGAAAAGTCTTTTCCAGTTCGGACCTTTTTGACGCCGGCACCTGGAAAGTGTTCGAGTCGTACTGGATGGTGGTTGACGGCGTCAAAGCCGGGTGCTGCGCTTTCGAAGCGCACGCCGATTTTCAGGAAGACATCCACCAGGGGGGCATCAATCCCCGATTGAAGGGCTCGCTCTACATCAGCACCACGGGAATTCTGCCGAGATTTCGCGGCAAGGGTTTCGGCACGCTGCTCAAAGCCTGGGAAATCTCTTATGCTCGCTATCACGGCTTCAATTGCATTGTGACCAACACGCGCAAACGCAATGTCGCAATGATCAAGCTGAATCGAAAGTTTGGATTTCGGATTATTCGAACAACTCCTGGATATTACTCGGACCCTCCGGATTCAACGGTGGTGATGGAACTGCGACTGCGATGATCCAGGGGGCAGACCAGCGAAACCCCGGTCTTACACAGGCAGGAGTGCCTATTCTGGGCGACCCGTGATTTTCTCACGATTCGTCTTCGGCTTTCTTCGCTTTCTTCTCAGCCCGGGTGCGGGCATCTTGGAGTGTCTTGGCCACACGGCGTGCGCGTGCCGCAGGGTTCCGATAGTAGAAGATGCCGAACAAGTGCATGCGCCGGTGCGAGGGAGACATAAGCTTCCAGCCTTGATAGGCAAGGGGATCGCGAGCGAACGCCACGCGCAGGATCGGCGGCAATTCGCGCTCGGCTTCCATCGTGGACAGCAACCGCTCGGCAATCTGATCGGCGCGGCGGGCGCGGGCTTCGGCGCTCTTCACATCCGTAATCCAGTTACTGATGTCGTTGCGCGTGGAGTGGTTTAACGCGTCGAACCAGCGCCGCAGTGCGCGATCTTCCGAAAGGGCGCGCTCCAGTTCCGCGGGCACGGTGACCACGCGTTTCTCGGTATCGTGCTCCAGACGAAACCGCGCAATGGTACCCACGCCGGCTTTGGCGCCGGCCTGCATACGCTTGTTCACCAGCAATACGTGCGTGCCGCCGGTGGGGAATAGCGACGTGCGAAAGGAAAAGCCGTTGATGTCGCCCTTCACCTTCAGTTGTCCGCGTGTTCCCCAGATCTTGTGGACATCGAATGGAATGCGGACGATGACCCAGTTCAGATTCGAGTGTCCGTGCTCGAGAGTGGCTTTGAACTGTTTCACGACGGGTTTAGCGCCAGGCTTCACGGGAGTCTTTCTATTATGGCGGGTGCTGGTTTCGTGGCAGACACACGACCCGCGGAAGCCCGGATACAAGTCGGGCGCGGCGCCGGTCCCACCATAGGCAGGAATGCTGCAGGAATGCCTATTCCACGAGTTGGATTGAGCTCGCAAAGCGTGCATGCCCAGGTGAGCCGATGGGCCTGTGCCGCCCGGCACCCGCGGTGGACCGGCTCAAGGGTTCGTCGAGGTGGAATTTATTTATTTGTATGTGGTCCTCGCAAACGCGATTCAAATCCACCATCTCGCCACTCATCACTCCAGCACTCACAGTTTGAAGTTGTACTGTTGCAGTGCCCATGTAGACTTTTGAATAGGCAAAAGTTTTCCTTGATGTCTTCGATGTGCCGATTACCGAATCGGTACACGCCAAAATTGGAAAGCGTCACGGTGTCTTCACAAACCACAGTCACCTCACCCTGCCCGCAAGCCGCCGCTCAAACGGGTTGGTATTGGTGGTTCACATCGGTTACAACGACGACCGGTCCAGCGAGCACTTCGATCCGAGTATCGCTGGGCGATTGGTGATCGTTCGGAAAGAGGCGTTTTCAGCGAGGCGAAGAGTTAATCCCGCAGCCAATTGAACGTCGGCGTGTCCGTCTTTGGTGCGTATCAGGGAGTTCTCTGTGATACTCGGGACCTCACCCATCGCCGGCTGCAAAGGTTGACTATCGAGGTAGACCTTGCCTTCGACGCGCATGATCTTCCCCGGCTTGGGAGAGATTGCAGGTTGTGCTGAAGCTGTGACGCCTGCAATGCCTACCAGCATTGTGAGAGCCGCAAACAATGCCGTTTTCATATTGCTTCCTGTAAAATCCGTTGGGGTCTCAATTGACTTTACACCCCACCGTTGATTCGCAGCGCAGAGAATTCATTGCACGCTGCGATAGAATCGAACCGCATGATCCGAATCATCCTGTTGGTGCTGATGGCCGTGTTGCCGGTGCTCGCCGCGCGCGGGCCGGTGTACGTGGTGCTGTGGTTCGACACGGAAGACTATATCGAGCCGTCCGCGGATGACGCCGCACTGCGCATCGCTACCGAGCTCGAAAAGCTGGGTGCGCGGGCCACATTCAAAATAGTAGGTGAAAAAGCGCGGGTGATGGAACAGCGCGGGCGGCGGGACGTGATTCGCGCGCTGGCTCGGCACGACATCGGCTACCACACGAATTTCCACAGTATTCAGCCTACTCCGGCGCTCTATCTGCGCGACATGGGATGGTTGGATGGCGCAGCGGAATTTCGGCGGCGGGAGGAACCCGGCGTCAAAGATATCCGGCGCATATTTGGCGTCAACCCGAGTTGTTATGGACAGCCCGGCAGCTCCTGGGGGCCGCAGACCGATCGCGCACTGCTGCAAATGGGCATTCCCGTTTATCTGGACGAGGGCTCGCAGGTGGGAGTGGATGAGCAGCCGTTCTGGTTTGGCGGAATGCTGCACGTGTTCGCCATGGGGCGCTATCTGATCCGGCCCTCACTTAACGACGAGAGCCTATTGCCCGAAACTTTTGCGAAGTTCGACAAGGCCGCAGATGAACTCGAGGCGCGTGGGGGAGGCGTAATCAGCAGCTACTGGCACCCCACCGAGTTCGTCACTACGGCATTCTGGGACATGAATTTCGCCAAAGGAGCAAATCCTGAGCGGAGCCAGTGGAAGCTGCCGCCACGGCGCACCGCGGAGGAGTCCGAACGCTGTTATCGGATTCTTGTGCGTTACGTGGAGCATTCGAAGACGCGGCCGGGCGTGCGCTTTGTAACCGCGCGCGAGTTGCCGCAGCTTTATGAGAGCCAGGTCGGGCGGACTGCAGATCGTGCGCGCATTGCGCAGCACATGGCGGAGCGGCAAACATTTCTGGTCACTGACGATGGCGCGCTTTCCGCCGCGGAGATGCTGCAAACTCTGCTCGGCATTGAGCCCATGCCGGTGGAAGGGCCGGTGCGCCGGAGCACAACGGATTACGCCGAGAGCACCATTGCGCGAGTTGTTTTTGAGCGCGCAAAAACAGACACAGCCGATTTCATGCGGACCAACCGGCGTCTGCCGGCCGAAGTCTGGATAGGGTCCCAGAAACTTTCACTGCAGGATTTCGCGGCGACGCTCGCGGCGGATGATGGCGCCTCGTCGACAGTAGCCGTACGCAAAGGGAATCCGGAAATGGAGAAATACATCACGACCGATGCGACGGGAAGTTTCAGTTGGCCCATTCATCCGGAGCGCTTCAGTGCGCCACAGTTGCTGGAGCTGGGACGTTTGCAAGCCTGGACATTGAAGCCGGCGAGATTGCGTTAAGAGATTGGAGAAAAGCATTTTGCAGGCTAAAGCCCGGCTAAAGCCTGCACCACCGGGAGGCCTAGCGCCGCTCGAGCTACAGCTTGGGCGCGCCGAGTGGACGCTTGTCGAGGTACCGCCAGATGGCTACGGCAACGGCCATGACGGGCACGACCAGGAGCACGCCGATGAATCCGAACATGGCGCTGCCGATCAGCAGACCGACAAAGACCGCGAGGGCCGGTAATTTCAGCCGCTTTCCTAAAATGTGCGGCGTCAGGTAGAAACCCTCGAGGCCCTGCGCAACCACGAAAACTCCCATCGCACCCATGGCATGATATACGTCATGCGCGGCCCATGTCAGTCCGGCGACCGCCAAAATCGCGATCACGGGACCGAACATTGGGATCAGATGCGAAAAGGCGACCAACAGAGCGGCGAGCGGCCACAACGGCACACCGCACAGCGCGAAGCCGACGGCATACAGAACGGACAGGATCAGGCAAATTCGAATCTGTCCACTGATGTAGGTGTCAGAATTTCGCCGATTTCCCGCACAAGTGATCTGAAAGACACGAAATGTGACGTGGAGTCCATCGCGCAATGCCCCTGATTTCAAGTTACAAGCAAATCGGGGGGGCCGCGGCCTGCGGTAGAATTCGGGGGGCATGCATTTTCGAAGACTGGCATCGCTGCTGGTGGGCGCCTGGTTGGCGGGCTGCCTGTTCATGGACCTGGTGGCGACCCAAAATTTTCGCTCGGTGGACCGCCTGCTTTCCACACCCAGCGCTCAGGCCTCCGAGCATATTCGGGCAATGGGTGGCCATGATACTGCGCGGGCGTTTTTGCGATACCAGGTCTCTGAACAGAACCGCTGGTACTTCGAGAATTGGGAGCGCATTCAAATCGGGCTGGGCATGCTTCTGCTCCTGGTGCTGCTATTCGGGAGCGTGGCCGACCGCTTCGCGTTGTTGCTCACGGTGTTGATGCTGGCCGTGGTACTGGCGATGCATTTCTTTCTGACGCCGGAGATCACGCGGCTCGGCCGTTCCATCGACTTTACGCCGCAAGGCACGCCATCGAGCGAACGCGCACGCTTCTGGAATTTTCACGGCGCCTATTCGGGTGCGGAGCTGGTGAAGCTCGGACTTGGGGTGGCGCTGGCGGCCCGGCTCCTACGCAGAAAAAAGCGGCGGGAGATTGCCGGGAGCGATGCCGATGCCACGTACCGGGCGGCGCACATCCCGGCGCGTGAATGAGCCGGGATCAGGAGGAGTCAGGAGTTAGCTCTTGCCAGTTGCCTTTCCGGCCCGCGCCAGTAAACGTTCAACATTGCGGAAGAGAATATTTTCACGATCCTCAGGCGTGAGAAAAGCGTTGGTTACTCGGGCAATGACGCTGGACGGCTCGTTGATGGTGAAGTCGGAGCCGTAGAGCACGCGCTCGGAGCCGATTTCTTTCACCGCGCGTTCCAGAATGCCCACGCGCTCGATGCCCGAACCGGAGATGTCGATGCACGCATTCTTGTGACTCGCGACGATGGCAATGCGCTTGAAAACATCATCCGGCGACGAGCCGAAATGTGGAAACACGATGGTGACATCCGGAAAGTTATCAGCCAGGTACTGCATCTCACGAGTATTGGTATGGATCTGCATCACCAGATTTAATTTGGTGGCGAGTTGCATCACCTGGGACCACTCGGGCGTGTCGTACTTGTAGCCCGTCATGTAATTGCAGAATTCGCCGACCCACACGAACCCTAACTCGCGATGAGATTCCTCGATTTCGCGCAGCGCTTCATCGATGCGGTCGGGGGTGATGACGCAACTTCCGCGAAATCGCCCTTTGTACTTTTCCGCGTACTTGGCCACTTCGCGATTGCCCAGGCGGTAGTCTTCGGGCGTTTTCGCCGTGTTGCTTCTGGCGGAAGAAATCACGCCGCGCTTGACGCCGCACTTGTCGAGATAGCTGACAAATTCCGGCATGGTGCGCGTGATCAGGTTCCACTGAAAAACCTCGCCGTCATCGCTGGGGATGTGCAGATGAGCGTCAAAAATGCTATGGCGGGTCTCGGCCTGTACCCCGCGTTTGAGGGGTTCGCCGATGATAAAGTTCGCTAGCGCGACGACTCCTGCGCGAAGGGCGTGTCTGCGAGGGAATCCTGACACGCTACTTTCTCACAATCCCGCGGAGGGTACCTTGAAAATCAGGAACACGGTTGAAGTATTATACCGTGCATATCCCTAACCCGGCGTAGCCGGAACCAAAAAAGGGTATACAAGTCCGATTCTTTTGGAATGGCCACCAAACCCGCATGGATAAAGGGCCACCTGGCACTATCGAAAAATATCTTGCCAGAAAAAACATCGATTCCATGATAAAGGGGCTAACTGGCTCCGTTGATCGTTCCGAGAGTTCCGAGAGCGGCAACTCGAGGGCTGGAGGAGGGCATGCCCGGCCAGGGCTCCCTGATACGTGTCGGAAAAATCGGAGGCGTTGGTTGGCAACTACCGCATACGCGCCGCATTTGATTCGATATGGAGGTTGAGTTGCTGACTGTTAAGGTGCGCATGACATTGCCTTGCAGGCTTCGATATGACCACGAATAAAGACACGGTTCTCATTGTTGATGACGAACCCACAGACG
Source organism: Acidobacteriota bacterium (assembly GCA_003223115.1). GTDB lineage: Bacteria > Acidobacteriota > Terriglobia > Bryobacterales > Bryobacteraceae > QHXW01. The sequence goes on along the minus strand of QHXW01000488.1, from coordinate 1,236 downwards.
TGGACATGCTCCGCAATGCGCTTGAAGAAGTAGGTTTTAATGTTCTCACCGCAGGCGACGGCTACTCTGCAATCAGGGTTTTTCGGAACTTCAAGAGCCAGGTTAAATTGCTGATCGTGGACGTTGCCATGTCCCCAATGAATGGGTGCGATCTGGCGCTGCAGCTCGCGGCGTTCCAGCCCAGGTTGAAGGTTTTATTCGTATCGGGCTATACCGGGGCGGAAATCCTGCGGCGCGAAGGCATGGCGGGACTGAGCGCGGACTTTCTGCGGAAGCCATTTACAAAAGACCAATTGCGCGAGCGGGTTTGGGCGCTGGTGGAGACGCCCAAGCCGTAAATCGCTCGTTTTTACATACTCGCCGACATTTTACGGTCGAAGTGACATGCATTAACCTTCCTGCACTCGGCAAGTGTGCGAATCGATGCACGTTGCTGCGCGTTTAGGTTCAGAGGCGGCGCAATGAACCAGGGTGGTACGCAAGGTGCGGCCCGCGAGGAACGTGAACTCCCCGTGAAGATCGTAGACCACAGGTTCAAAATCACGCGTTTCGCCTTCCGGGTGAATGGCTCGATAGAGGCTGCGAAGCTCGGTTTCAGCCCGGGCGAGCGTGACGCCGGGCTTCAGACGTGCGAATATGCCGACCAACATCTGGTCCTGGCGCGCCTCGAAGTTCGGGCCGAGCAAGATCCAGGCCTGCGTCTGTGTGGGGTAAAAGCCGAATCTGGCGGGCATGACACCCAGTACAGTACATGCCTTCTGATCGAGCGCGAGGCTCCTGCCGATGATGGAGGGGTCGCCGTCCAGTGTAGTCTTCCAGAATTTGTGGGTGAGCAAGATGGAGCAGCCGTGTCCTTTATCTTCGCGGCTGAAGGCGCGGCCCAGTGCCGCGGGAACGCCGAGCGCGTCGAACAATGATGGGCTAGAGGGAATCGTCAGCACTTCCCGCGCCGGCCAAAACCGGTGAGCACGCGGCCGATGCGCGTGGCCCATGTGGCAGCCGCAACATTTTCGAGAGTCCGGGAGTTGCGCCGGAATTCGACATAGTCGGCGTGCGTCGCGAAGAGTTTCGCCAGGTCCTTTTCCCGCGTGCTGGTGCTCGAGACTGCAACCAACTGATTGGCATCTTTGTACGGCAACGGGGCGCAGAAGCACGGCGCTCACAATGCTGAAACCGCGGTGGTGGCACCGATGCCGAGGGCCAAAGTGAGAGCGGCAACCATTGTAAACCCCGGCC
>QHXW01000487.1 GCA_003223115.1 Acidobacteriota bacterium | reverse complement strand
GCCCTCCAGGCAAGCCAGGATGATCCGCGCGCGCTCCACGATGCGTGCCTCCGCCGTGCGGTTCTTCGTAAGGGCTACTAAACTCGCCCTGTCCGCCGGCGAACATTCCAGTTCAGGCGCATGTCTGGGCATCTCCCAAACATTCTAATACAAAAACGTATTAATGCAATTAAGCACTAGATAGAGCTTGTCCCGTTTGGGCAGGTTAATATGGGACGGAATCTAGATAGATAGAAGAGCCTCCCGGCCGTCCTTGCGCCACAACGCCTGGCCACCGCCGGCGCGCGAGACCTGTTGGTTCTTGCCGAAGCTGGGGAATGCGGCCACGTACACCCCAACGGCCCGTCTCATTGGAGTTGTAGGCGATCCATCGCGGCCGTCGGGCGAGACGTGCGGCTCGTCCTTCTCGAACTCGCTCTTAAACACCAGTTGCGGCTGCCGGTCACCGCTGGGCGGCAGCCGGTAGAATGCTTTGCCATAGAAACTGATAAAGAGAATAGAACCGTCGCGCAACCAGTTCGAAGAGAATTTATCCTCGCCCGATTCGAACACCAGCTCCTCCTCGCCTTCGCCCACGGTCTTCCGGAACAGGTCAAATCGGCCCTTGCGACTCGAGGCGAACACAATCTGGCCGCCCGTCCGGCGACCAGACCGCGTCACCGTCCAAGATGGAACTAAAGGTCAAACGCTAGAGGACACCACTGGACAACTCCAATAACCAGAAGTTATAGATTCCCGTATTTTTATTTGGGTCGACCCGCTCGACAACCAATCGCCTGTTATCTGGCGACAAAGCGATCTGGTGATAAATTCCGGGATCGCCAATCGACGCCAGCCGTTTGCCGGCGCGGTTGTACCAGGCGAGCTGAACTTGGCGTATGCCCGTGTGATAGGTCAAGACTCCATTCTCGGCAGATTACGCGTATACCTGCTGGGTCACCACAGGCGCCACCTCACCCGTCAGCCGGAGCTTGGTAGCGTCGAATGGCTGGGCCATCAGGGCGCCTTGGCGCGTGAAGAGGAGGAATCCTGGCCCGCTGTAAATGAAATGGTGTTTGGGTCGGCTTGGACCAGGAACCGGATTTGCTTGGAGTCCAGCGAGCCTATGTAAGTTCCGGTCTTGGCGGGATCGCCAGTACGAAGGGCTAACTTAACTAAAACAGAAAGTGGCGGCCATCAGGTAAGAAGTGCGGCGCATCTCGTGTGGTCTCATTCCGGGCAAGTTCCAGCAAAAACTGGTCCTGGCCGCCTGCAGACGAGACACGATGCAAGGCACCCAAGGTTGACGTAAAGATGATGGTTCCGTCCTGACGCCAGGTTTCACCTATCTCCTCCATTGACGTCGCACAGCGTCTGAACCGACTCCCGAAATATCGATCTTCTTCAGCTTCCCGGCGGCAAAGAACACCACATACCTGCTGTCAGGTGACCAGAAGGGCTTGATGGCCTCTTCGGTGCCGGGCAGAGGTTGAGCCGTGAGAGAGCCCAACGAACGAATCCATAGAAGCCGCTTGCCACGTGAAAGAGCGGTTATCACCAGCCGCCGTCCATCGGGCGAAACCGACATGCCAGCCTCGGGCACGAGCTTGCCGGAAGCCAAGACGGTGAGGCGGACGGGCCGGGCTTTCATCGAGTGTACCCGAAAGTGCACCAGGCTCACACAGGCGGCTGCCAGCGCCAGATCGCGACCAGCACCCAGGCGGTGAGCTCGCGATACTTGCGGCGTGCAACAACCGTCGCCGGAAAGCCCGCCTTTGAATCCGCGTCGGCGATCCACTGCAGCTCCCGCAGCATATCCCGCGTCGTCTGCCAGCGGTCTTCGGGATCTTTCGCGAGACAGATCTTGATCACACGATCGAGCGCCGGCGGGCCCATCGGTTGCAAGCTCGAAACTGGCAGAGGATCGTGTTCCAGAATCGCTGCAATTACGCTCGCCTGGCTCTTGCCCTCAAATGCCTTCCGCCCCGTCACCATTTCATACACGACTGCCCCAAAGGCGAAGATGTCAGTCCGCGCAGCGGATTCCTGGCCTACCAACTGCTCCGGGGCCATGTATTGCAGCGTGCCGAGAATCATTCCTTCGCCGGTCAGAGGAGTGGTCTGGGTTGGCAGCGCAGTCTTGCCTGCGGCTGCCCTGACGGCGCGCACTTTCGCCAGCCCGAAATCCAGCAGCTTCGCTCCCGATTTCGTAAGCATGATGTTGCCGGGCTTCAGATCGCGATGTATATGTTTATGTGCAGTATCGAGCGCGTCGGAAATTTGAATGCGAGCCGCAGAACCTAGGTACTAGGCGTTCGGGATGTGGGAAGGGTAGAGGCCGCAGCAAGACTGCGTCGATGACGCCGAATGTGGCTGTCGTGACGCCCACAGCGAGCGCTATTGTCAGCGTGGTCGTAATCGTGGCGACCGGGTCTTTCCAGAGCCTCCGCAGACCATATCGAAGGTCGGGAATCAGATCGGCCCACCACTCCCGCGCAATGCTGGTCAGCAGATCCGGGACCGACTTGATGATTCGTCGCGTAGCTCGTCGCAGAACTGGACGCGGAGTTGCTGAGCGTATTCCTGGCGAAACTCGCCCGGATACAGTTTCAGCAGCATCCGGTAGAATCTCTCTGAAAGCGATACTGACCGGGGACGCATTCATCAATCCTTGCCATGACTGGCGAGCAAGGGCTTCGAGCGAGCCGCGAGGAGAATGGCCTTTAGCCGACTAAGCTCCGCCCTGGCTACGGCGGTGCCTAACGGGGTCAACCGGTAATAGTGGCGCCGTTCATCGTCCAGATGTGGATCTGGCCGAGCATCGGACTCCTCAATAAGACTCTGTTCGAGCATGCGCTTGATGGCGCCGTACAGAGTGCCAGGCCCCAAGCGAACTTTGCCGTTGGTTCTTCGAGCTACGTCGCGTTTGATTGCGTAGCCATGCCGTTCCCCGTCAGCCAGCGCCAGGAGAATCTCAAAGACAACTGGAGCCAAAGGGAGGAACTCGTCAATGTCATTACGCTTACGCTTTGGCGTCTTCACTAGTACGTTATACGTTATACTACATCGTGCCGCGATGGCGAGCTTTTTTTGGGCAGTTCCGTGATAGCGAACGGGAGGGCTTGCAAGCGTGGCGCTGCACATTACTCCCGCGAAGTTCTAGAAGATGAGGCCAGGTCGTCATCGCCGGCCCAGCCGGACGCTGGCCGACTTATCATTAAATAGAGAAAGTGTTCTCCGATTCGCTGATTGAAAAACTGGCGGGCGTCCTCCCTTCCGAGCAGACCCGTGTGAGCTTGCAGAATGACGTAGTGCAGTTGTTCGAAGAGATGCGCGAGAGCGTTTATCGTTACGTGTTGAGCCTAGGACTCTATCCACCGCAGGCGCAGGAGGCCACGCAGGAAGTCTTCCTTCGGCGCTACGCGGCGCTGAAGCAGGACAAGCCCATACAGAAACCGCCGGGCCTGGGTTGTGCGGGTGGCTCATAACTTGGGTGAAACTGAGCGGGAAGGTTCGAAGAAGCCAGGATCGACGATCAACCCGATATTCCGAACTTAACACATGCGGCTCACCCTAACCCCGGAACCGGCCCGGCGCCTTGTTTCGTCTAAGAGCAAGCCATGAAAAACTTGCTGCTCGTGGTTCTCTCGCTCGCACCGGCGTTTTGCCAGCCGATTTCTGTAGGTATTAAGGGCGGCATTCTGCTCAATGCGCCCTCAACCGAAGATAATCGCGCCACGCTGGACGTGAGCCGGTGGACTGTTGGTCCGACTATCGAAATCCGGCTTCCAGCGCGATTCTCCGCCGCCCTGGATGCAGCTCTCTACCGCCGAACCAGCTTCAGTACCGGTCGTTCCATCGGCGGAGAGCAGTTTTTCGATACGTCGCATACGACGGAGTGGGGGTTTCCGCTTTACGCGAAATACCGTTTCACTGAAGTGCCCTTCCACCCATTCGTCGCAGGCGGGGCTGCATTCAAGTATTTAAGGACCTCGGGCACCGCGGGTTGCAGCGGCACCGAGCCAAGCCTCTGTGGCCCGAATCCCGGCGTATCTAATCTAGTTATCACATCTCCCATTGGGTGAATGGCTTCTTGGCCGGTGCAGGCGTGGAGATGAAGTCAGGTTTTTTGCGGTTTTCTCCCGAATTCCGATATACCCGGTGGAAGAAAGATCTATACGGTGTTCCGAGTCGTTCCGAGGCGGAAGTATTACTTGGAATCCGGTTCTAACGAGCAATCCTCCGAATCTCGATAGTCTAAAATGCTTGCCATGATCGTCTTCTATAATACAGTGGATCGCCCCACGGATTGCCCTCCCTGCCGTTACAATCCCAACTTGCCCGCGCTGTTCTCCCGAAACAGGCTGCCGTCGCGAAACGTTAAGCAGCTCAACGGGGGAGGTGAGAATGCGAAAACACGCCGCCATTTTCGGAAATTGGATATCGCCCTGGCCCGTTTTCTTGGACCATCCGGAAAGGTCTACGCGGAAGATATCAGCAACGCCGAGCTTATCAAACTGAAGGAACATCTGGCTAAGGAAGGTTTGAGGAGTGTCGAGGTCATCAAAGGCGCGGAGGATGACCCGAAACTACCGCCTGACGGGCTCAACGCTGTATCGATCGTCAATGCGTATTATGAGAGTCGCGCATGAGGCCATGCTGCGCCACATTAGGGACGCACTGAAGCACGGCGGCACTTTCGTTCTCGTGGAGGGAATATGGGATAACCGCGAAGCACAGTCCCGAGACGAGCAGACCAAACATCACTAATTGGCCCCGCTATTAGCGACGGCAGAAGTGGAGAGCGCGGGTTTTGAAATCGTAGAACTCCGCGATCCGTTTATTGTGCGCCCTCCCGACGAGGACGGCAAGTCCCGATGGTGGATTCTGATTGCTCGAAAACCAAAGTTAGGGCCGTAGACTGTGAGCTAACCGTCACACGTAGTGAGAACAAAAAACAGGCCCGATTTTGGTGTCCGGGCCTCAGGCTTTGTTCATTGTTTTCGGTGGAAACGAGTATATCAACCTTGGCGACGATTGTGGCACTGGCTACAGCCCAAGTTTCGTCGCGCTGTTTTCCCTGAACAGATTGCCTTCTCGAATATAACGTCGTACCATTTGAACGGACCTGTGTCCGGTCTGATTCATAATGGACCGCTCGGACGCCCCCGCAATGGCCGCGCTCGTCGCATGTCCCTCCCGAAGCGAATGCCCGGCATTACTTGGCCGCGTCCAACCCGGCCCGCTCCACAAGTTTCTTCACCACTCGGGTCACGTCGATTCCCGACAATCTACCCGGCTGAACCTTCCCGTGCCGAACGCGAGCGCAAGACTCGCGCGGAGTTAGCAGCCAAGGTCGCGGAAACGTGGACTTGGCGACCACTTAGGAAATACGGTCTCACCAATGACCAGCAAAAGCAGCAGCTATAACAGACGCGCATAATATATCTCCCAACTGTTGCTGCACGTGATCGGTAGAATGAAGCCGGGCGTCGCGATCGAGCGCGCGCAGGCCGAGGCGGACACGGTCTCCGATCCCCGTGCTGCCCCCGATGCCCAACCTGAGGGTTTCGGTCCGTATCCGTGCATTCTCGGCCCGGCCAGGTTCCCGATGTCCAGCCCATGGATGAGCGCGTGATGAAGGCGCTCGACATGTGCGCGCCGGGTACAAGAATGGCCGGTCTCGGCGCGGTGGCCGCATCCTGCCAACCGCAACAACGTCCAGTGGCGCGTGGTTCGCAGCGCGCATTGCTTACGATACTGCCTCCCAGGAGCGGCACACCCAGCAAGAGCCGAAGTACCGCGAAGACCTTTGGCTGATCGTCGCGGCCGGAAAGTCGCTCTTTTTACTGGTCTGATGAGCTGCGCCGTTTCAGGCGCTGCCTACCTTCTGCCTCTGGGAATTGCAGTAGCCTACCTTGGCCGCATTCTCCAAGCTTTGGTGAAGCCTGCCTCTACACTGGGGCGGCGGCATGGGCTGTCGAAATCGCTGGCATCAACCGCAGCGGAGAAGCGCTCGGCTATGTGAGCAGCGGCATTTGGGGTGGTATCTCCCTTGGCCCCGTCGTCAGGTCGTGGCTCGGTTCCTTCGATCGTGCCGCGCTGTCCCAGGTTGTGGCAGCGGTCGCCGCCGCAACCCTTCTGCTGCGCATTCCCGAGCATTACCTCCCCACCGTGCACAAAGGTCCACGCCAGTGGATTCCCAGTTCACTGATATCTCCAGGCATCGCCGTAGGGTTGGTGAACGTCCATTATCCAGTTGTCACCGGGTTCTTGATTTTGCACCTGGCGCGATTCGGAAATTCTGGACCTACGGCATTTTCCGCGTACGCTTTGCTGATCCTGCTATCCCGTTTCAGCAGCTCAACGGGGGAGGTGAGAATGCGAAAACACGCCGCCATTTTCGGAAATTGGATATCGCCCTGGCCCGTTTTCTTGGACCATCCGGAAAGGTCTACGCGGAAGATATCAGCAACGCCGAGCTTATCAAACTGAAGGAACATCTGGCTAAGGAAGGTTTGAGGAGTGTCGAGGTCATCAAAGGCGCGGAGGATGACCGACCTGTTCGTCGGCATCAGCTCGTTCATTGCCGGCGCCGTAGCAAACCGTTTCGGATACGCGACGGCGTTCTGGGTTGCTGTGGTTGCTCTCATCGCCGCCGCCGCTGCCGGTCGGTTCGTCTTTACCGCCAGCGCCACCGGTGAACCGGTCCGCGCAGCCGTACTGGAAGACGAATGTCTGTTGGGCTAAAACGTTGCGCACATTTAGTGGCACCGACTCAAGATTTCAATGCTGCTGTATCTCGTCTCTCTGTCAGTTTGAATAATTCAGCGATGTATAAGCTGACGGACTCCTCGGGTAAATCCCTCGGCTCCCGAAAACAGGACAATAATGCTTGTTAACGCTTCCCTTTTTGCATTGCGTCTCCCCGGATAGTGAAACTTCCGGGATTCCCGTCTCTGGATGGAGAGGGGGCGGCGAGTAAAGGTTTTGACAATCGCTCTCGCTTTACTCGATTCTCAACGCGTTCATAGGCGAAATGGATGCTGCGCGGCTCGCGGGAATCATGACGGCAAAGAAGGCGCAGATGGCCAACCCGCTGGCGGCCACAATTAGGGCGAACGGGTCCCGCGCTCCTGAGGCCATCTCAGGCCCGGACTTCGTCAACCGGCTTTACGGGGACGATCCGCGCGACGCGTTGCATGACCTTCTTGTTCTGTTCAGCCTTCTTCAGGTCGTAGGCCGCCTGCAGCCGCATCCAGAATTCAGGCGTGCTGCCGAAGAGACGGGACATCTTCAGGCACATGACGGCAGAGAGGGGTCTGCGCTCCGCCAGAATGTCGTGCAGCATCTGGCGGGACACGCCGAGGGCTTTCGCCGCGGCCGTCACGGACAGGCCGGCAGACGGCAGGATGTCTTGCTTGATAATCTCGCCCGGATGGACGGGCGGCAGTCCGTTCTTCGTCTTCATAACTTCCTCCCTAATGGTAGTTTTCAAAATCGATATCCTCAGCGTTTTCGCCTGACCAGCCGAAGGTGATCCGGTAATTCCCGGTCACGCGCACCGACCAGCGTTGCGGGCTGCCGTGCAGGCTATGGAAGCGGAACCCGGCGATATTCATGTCCTCGGGGTTCGAGGCGACCTCCAGCAATTGGAGGATGCGCGCACATTTCCTCACGTATTCGGCACCGATCCGGCGTGTCTTGCCGGTCAGATAAAGCTCTTCAAGCCCTTTGTGCCTGAAGGCACCGATCATTCTTTCAGTGTAAACTCTTTAGTTTACAGTGTCAACTTAATAGTTGACAGTCCTTGAGGGGAGCGGCCCTATGTCTCTCCGATGCCCTTCCAGTACAGGTCCAGCAAGCGCACGTCGGCTCCAAGCGTCTGAACCCGCTCGCGGATATCCTGCATGTGCCTATGGCCGCCGTTCGCGTATACTTTCCGATTGCCATGATGTGAGGGGCTAAGGCCCAGCGTGAGACCGAGAACGGCACTCGAACAAATCCAGGTAATGACCAATGTTGTGCTCGTCGCCCCAATGCATCCAGGGGAACAGGTGGAGCGCTTCGCAGACGTGAGTGAGAACGACCACCACCAGACACCAGGCGTAGTGTCCGAAAACTCGATCTGTTGAATTTAATGATGGTTGCGAGATGACCGGGTTGTCTAGAGCCCTGTCATTACCGAAAATTCCGGCCGGACACTCGAAGATCGGCCAATTAATGCCATGCCGACGCGTGTTAACCGACCTTTCACATCACAGGGATTGACAGGAATCGAAAAATGAACCTTGGCCCGACGGTTCATGGCCCCGAGAGGTCCGCCCCGTGGATGAGGAGGTTTGCTTTTGGCTGAAAAACTCAGCCAGGTGGAGTCGAGGCGAGGGCACAAACAGAACAAAGATGGTATTGCCAAACGTCTAAGCGGCGCGCGTTCGTATCGATGGTGCAGGCCACCCTACGAAGACAGGGCTCATTGGTGTGCGAAACGACGATGATCTCACGAACGACTTAACGTTGGTGTTTTCAACCGGGACGCAGTTTTCGGTAATGACAGGCCAAAGAAAACGCCGCACCGCTGTCGTGATGACGGCCCTCGCAACGTTTGAAAATGATGTGCGAAATTTCCTGGGTCCAGGTGAGCTTTGTAGTGATGGGTTCATGGGCCCGAGCGACCGCCGCGCCGATCCGGCCCACGATGACAAAGTAACGATTAATCGCGGACAAGCTAGACATTCGGTTTGCGGGGAAAGGGGGCCTTGCCTACCAGATAGTCGGTCGCTACTTTCTCCCCTGGACGGAGAAACCTGCTGGCGAGCCTCTCTCGATCGGTGTTGCTTACGATCGCACGCATCTGGAGCAAGATGACATCGCTACCGCAACCGCGACCGTCAAGAACAACCTGAGCAAGGCGGCGAACATCGTGATGGTGGACCTGGGAATTCCTCCTGGATTCGACCTTCTCAGCGAGGACTTGCAGGATTACCAGCAGAAGAGCGTGAGCCGGCAGGGCGGCCGCTTGGAGAAATTCAACTTAACGGCGACCCAAGCTATTCTTTATTTCGATTCCCTTCCACCTGGCGACACGATAACGCTGCACTATCGTTTGCGGGCCAAATATCCTATCCGGGCTCGAACATTCCAGTCGCGAGTCTATGAATACTACGATCCAAACGTCAATTCGGTCGCGCGACCTGTGCAATTGGAGGTGCGGAAGCATCATTGAACTCGCCTACGGTTGCACTCGTTCCGGCTAAGTAACGGGCCTCTGCGAAAAAACAAGTAAGGCAATTCGCGGCGCCCGCCTGTGACCGCCAGTCGCCCTCACCCCTCGATTTGGAGATCGAAAATCGGCGTTGCGTGCACTGCGTCGCGCAGGCACCCCGTAGGGCATTATTCATTTTAGTAGACGGCTTCGGTAGAGAGATTGTGCGTGTCACGATGATGGCGACTTCAGCAACCATTACACCGTCTCCAGCAAGCGCCCGACAATGTTTCAATGTGGGTCTGTACGCCCGTGCAGCAACCAGCAGGGACTTTTATCAGATGACCGGCTCGTACAACGCTATCGCTTTTGAGATGCGTGGTGTTTCGATGCGAAAAACGCATGGGATCCGTCCTTGGAAACATACGAAACCTGCTGCTCAAGGGTGATGCGTATAGGATCTTTGTTGGAGAACGGGTCGATCACCGTGCCGTTTAGAACGCTCACCTCCGAACTCGCCTGCGAAGTACTCGCCAAGGCCCGGCTCCGGTTCACTCCAGAACAAGTGCGGGTGGAACGGCGTGAGGAACGGTGGGTTGTTCACCTCCCGGCAAACCGCTTGGCCTGGTTCGCTGCGTCCGAAGAGGGCCGTCGGCGTCTTGCGGTCGAACGCCGTGTGCTACAACTCCTCCAGGACCGCTGTACGTTTATGGCACCAAGGGTTCTCGTCGAAGGTATAGATGATGACTTCGATGTGCGTGCAATGGTGCCGGGCGTCAGCAATCCATGGCGCATGTTCGCTCAACTGCACGGGAATGCTGAATTGGCAGGGCAGGTAGCAGGTAGGCGCGGCGGTAGGCTTGATTCTGGCTGAACAACATGCGGGCATTAGCGCGTCAGACGTTAACGGTTGGCTGCCCCGTCAACCTGATTGGCCAAAGCCGGGCGAATGGGTTCGCGAGCGGCTGGTGCACGTCGCAACCGATCTGCAGTTGATTACGGGCGCGGATGCCGTGATCGCGAAATATGAGGGTTTGTTGATCCCAGAAACAGATCGCGCTCTCGTGCACACCGACGTTGGCTTCCATAATATGGCAATCGATCCGGCATCACTCAAGGTATGCGGCCTATTTGACTATGAGGGAGCAGACTGGGCCGATCGCCATCACGATTTTCGCTATCTCATATTCGATCTAGCTAAGCTAGCTAGGCCGATTTGAGGTCCTGGACGCTGCCATATCAGTCTATGAAGCGGCTCTCAATCGCAGGATTGAGCGCAGGCGTATCTTTCTCTACAATGCTGCCTGTGCGATCACATTCCTTGCAGACCGCGCCGGAACCGGACCCGAAGAGCGCCCATGCGGAAGGACGCTCGCCGAGGACTTGCGATGGTCGAAATGCGCGATTGCAACAGCGCTGGATCCTGGGCTGGGAGCTCGGTAGGGCACGAAGCCGGCTTTCGATGGATGCCTTTCGTGGTTTGGACTGGCATGACCGCGCCCCGGCAGAGACTGTCATCCGGCAATCCATGATCATTGGCGCAAAAGCATCTGCCAAGGTTGGATCCTGACGCACGCCTAGAATAATTTGCTAGCCGGCATTTGGTTAGGCACGCTTACCGAAAGCTTACGTCCAACGCGAACAGTGCGCAACAGCCATTTTGATCCGAAGGCAAGGCCTGCGCTATGAAGAGACGGAGGTCTGGACTTGCAGCGACCGATTCGGCCAGCGCACCGAGTCTCAACCGCCCGATCGTCTGGAGACTGGCAGGATCGTAGAGCTCCAGATAGCCCGCTCTCCGACTTGCCGCCAAGACCGTCTTGATGTCCTGGCGAAAACGAGTTGGCCGCTGAGCGTAACGATGGCCAAGAAAACCAACCGGAACAACATGAGAACACGCCCTCTGGGCAGTATGACGGAGTTCTCGCGGGTAATGTTAGCGGGCCCGTTCGACCGGAATTCCCCCCGTCGAGTAAACCGCTCCATTGCTTGTAGCCGGGCACGGTGCAGAAACCTTGGTGCTTTCGGCACGCCCATTTGAAGCCAAGGAAAAGCGAACGCAAGCAGCCGTTTGCGGACGAGCGTTCAAGCCCGTGTTCGTCGATGGAGACCCGTGTTCTTCCCCGACTTCCGCCTATTGCTCACGAGCGTACCAAGCCGACCGATTTGCCCAGCCAAGACAATGTTGTTGGCCTTGTGGTTCGATGAGACGACTTCGAGAACAGCAGCCATCCGAACGTGAATAAATTCGGCGGCGGCTTGTGCTCGCGGACCGTCCCAATTGCGTTAAGAAAATCTGACACTCGTGTCGATGTTCACGCGAGCTCCGCAGTCGACGGGGGGCATGGTCCCTTGTTGTTATGGAGAGGAATCGACCAGAAGGATGTTGCCAATATTCATGAGAGCTTGCGGCCGGAGTTTGTGGATCCGTTCTGCGCTCCGGCAACGGGGATATCGTTTCCGGGCACCACACGGGTCAAAAAAACAGCGTTGGCAACGTCCACCGGTCGTTCTATCTCACCCGCATGTGGAAGACCGGGGCCATCCGCGCGTTTGTCAACGCCGAAGATTTTCGCCCAACGCAACAGCAACTTGGAAATGCCGCCGCTGGCAGAACTTCAAGCCATCAAGCCACATCAAGCCATCTTCACGTTGACACATTTACGTATGTGTGCCAATGTGGTCGTATAGGTATTGATCGTAAATGGCGACTATGCACCAGCGACGAGCGCGGCTTAGCATTGACGTTTCTCGTGAGGCCCGGCGACGAATTCACATCGCCGCAGCCAAGCGCGACAAGTCCATTCGTGAGTACGTCT
>QHXW01000486.1 GCA_003223115.1 Acidobacteriota bacterium | reverse complement strand
GAAACAAATCCTATTGTGAATGAAACCTCCGCCTTTGTCCAGCTTTTTCTCTGGACCTCGTCCGAAGGCCCGTCTCTATTGGGGTTTAACTCGGTAAATCAATACTAATGTAATCATCCGCATGCAGCGCTAGCTAGCCAAAACCTCCACCGGTACGCTCATTGCTCTCGCTTGCGGTTCCATGCTAGCCTCCAACCGTTCATTCGGGCAACATCGGCGGGCGGACTATGACTGAGACTCTCGCTCCCGGATGTGCCGCTTCCCACCTCATCGGCCAGAGTTGTCGAAAATCCACTGTTTAGTTGCTCGTCTAGCAGCGCAAGTCTGAGAATTCGTCTCTCAGATTTTGAGTGGCTTGCAGCTGGATGTAACATTGTTACCGTGGCTCCTCCCCAGGGATTTCAAGGAGCGGACCCCGGAGCGGACCCCCTTGGCTATCTTTAGCCCGGCACCCGCCGCCAGCCTGTCGGATCAATGGCTCGCCCGCCGCTTCTACGATGATGGCGTGCCGCTGCAAGTAGTTGAGACTGCGTTGCTCCTCGGGTCGTTACGCCGCCTGATTCGGCCAGCAGATGCGCCTCGACTATCCCCGATCCGCTCTCTTGCCTACTGCCGCCGGTAATCGAGGAACTCCGCGCCCATCCTGCGCCGGAAAGCTACCTCAACTACCTCCGCCTCAAGCTGCGCCAAGTCGCCGCGGACGTCAACGTTTTCCGATGACCGCTAGCACAAGTAGCACAAGAGTAGCACAAGACGGCACCTTGACAGAAATCCATGGGGCGTGTATAAAACCATTGATGACTTGGAAATGTCCACAGTGTCATCGGAGCTTTCGCCAAGTCAATCAACGTCACGCTTGTGGCGTAGGCAACCCCGCTACCTTACTTAAGGACCGGCCACCGGAACTTGTCGGCCTTTACCGGAAACTTGTGGCCACGATCAATGGTTTTGGCATCGTGGAGGTAGTTACACGTAACCGGTACGCGCTGTTCCGCACCACGCGCATCTTTATGGACCTGACGGTGATGCGGGATGCGTTACGAGTGGTGATTCACTTGGGGCGTAGAGTAAGCGCACCTTATTTTGTCAAAATAGGGGAGGGCGGTAAGCGCGTCTCCCACGTGGCTCTCGTCCGGACCGATGAAGATCTCGGCACAATCAAACCGTTCCTGCGCGAGGCGTTCAATCTCGCTGCCGGTGAAGAGTCATAAAATCGCTGCAAGCATGCCGGCCGTTACACTGAACTGTCCCGCTCATACGTCCAAGGGCAGCTCCCGCGTATGAGCAGGGCAGGCTTTGATGCCATTTCAATTAAACTCAGGCGAAGCTATCCATAGAGGCCGGCCCACTTCCGGTCCGTCACGACGAACTCCGCGCCGATCCCGCGCCGGAACGCTACCTCAACTACCTCCGCCCCAAGCTGCGCCAAGCCGCCGCGGACCTCTCGGCGAACGTCCAAAAATCAACGTTTTCCGATGACCACGAACACCAATCAGCTCCGTCTCAAACTCTGGGCAGGGATGTGGCACTAGAAAGTCAGGCCTTTTTGGTGAGCGCGCGTCCGCATGATCTCCACGGCCTCTTCCAACGCTTCGCCCAGACGAAAGGGAATGGACTCGAGGTGGAGCTCGCCGGCTTCGACTTTCGAGGGGGGTCCAGCACGTCGTTGAGCAGCGCCAGCAGGCTCCTGCTGTTGCGCCGGAAAATGCCCAATACTCGCGCTGATCGCGTTGGCAGCAAAGATTTCGAGATATCCGGTCGTCATTCCGCTGCTTACCACCCATAACAGCATCGAAAGCGCCGCAACGGGAATCCCGGCGATCGCTACCGCTTTGACTCTTAGAAGCATGTCGAACCAATGATGGTGTAGACTGTGCTGCACGTGACGATTCCGATAGGCCCAGCTCACGTTTGACGAAACTGCCTTCAAGGAGGCCTATCCTCCTATTCCCTGTAATCGTCGGCACTTGCCATGAACTTTAGAGGGCCGCCCACTTCAGGGCTCAGGAGCAGTCAGGACAAGGGAGACCGGAGGAGTCGCGAACCAGTTGTCCCCGCGGTTCGTCCGCTGGTCAGTTCAGTTTGACCGCCGGCGCCAGAGCCATGCATGCCCAAGCGGTGGCGGCAGCCGAGATCCACTGATCGTGTTCGAACGGAAAACCGCTCTCAAAATACGGCTGGAACTTGATGGAGCGGCTGCGCACATACCACGAACCATCGGGGTACTGTGTCGACAACAGAAATTCCACGCCACGCTTGTAGGCGCGACCGGAGGGCGCAAGCGATCCCGACCCGTGCAAAGCGTGCAAGGCCTGTCCGGTCGAAAACGCGTCGCTTTTCAGATACGGGTTGCCCGCCCAGCCGCCGTCTTCGCGTTGTAGCTCCAAAAGTTTATGCGCGGCCTGCTGTACATGACTCTTTTCCGCGCCGCACCAGGCGAGGCCCAACAAGTGCGTCACAAAATCGTCAGTGCTCGCCGGCTGCGCCTCTAACAGCCAAGCCCTGGCACGTGCGATGCGGGCGGCGAATTCCGCTCTGCGGGCCGGAATTGCATAGACCTGAAGAGCGCGAATGGCGCGGGCCGTGCTCCCGATTGTGCCCTCGGTGATCGGAGGACGCACATGCGCCTCTCCTGAAGGAAACTCGGCCAGGTCCACTACGGCGGAATCGGTGATGGTGTCGGCTGGGTGTCCGGCCGCCTCGAGGCCCAACAAGTTTTCTCCGAGGCGGTTCGAGCCCCCACCCGGATTCAGGGCTTGCAGCAACTCCTCTTGCGAAGCGGTCCACTGCGATTTGAGCTGCAGAAGCTGCTCTTGCGCCGCGGCTTCGTCCTGGTGCATTCCCGCCGACATAGCCAAGCGCTGAGCGCGAGCCATCATGGGTTGATGATGGCAACCCACACAGCCGCTTTGCTTAAAAAATTCGGCGCTGGATTTTTGCATCAGCTTCATGCTGCGCTCAAGCGCGGTGGCTGCGTCCGCAGGGTGCGCTGCCGACAGTTTCGGCGCCGTAAATACCGGGCCATGCGCTGCCCTGGCCTTCTTCAAAAGTGCAATCACTTCCGGAAAATTGAATTTCTCAGCCCAATCGAGCGCCGTCTCGCCGATTTTGGTAGCGGCATTTACGTCCGCTCCGGCTTCGATCAAGGCCCGCACGATTTCAGAATTCTGATGGTCCGCCGCAACCGCAAAGGCCAAAGCCCCGAAGCCGCGGCTGTCCTTGAAGTTCACTTTCGCCCCGGCTTTGAGAAGAGAGCGGACCAGCTCGAGATCGCCTGATCCGGCGGCATGATGCAGAGCCGTAAGCTGAAGAAGCGCGATCTGCCCGTTCCGCGCTTTCGTATACCAGGTGGTCGCTGCGTTGACGTCTGCGCCTTTTTCAATGAGCAGGCGTGCGGCATCGGGACGGCAGCTCACCGCGGCGTTGATGATGGGGGTGATTCCATTGATGTCCGGCGCATTCACGTTCGCGGCCTTCGTAATCAGCAGACGCATGGTCTCGACGTCGCCTGTTTCCGATGCCAGACCGAGTGCTGTCTCACCCCGCGTGTCCGCTACATTTATACCGGCGCCTTTGGCCAGCATGAGAGCCACAATGTCCGATCCTCCGTCTACCATAGAGGCCAGCATCAGCGGCGTTCGGCCTTGCTTCGAGCGGGCGCTTACGTCCGCACCGTGCTCGATCAGGAAACGCGCCTTACTGGCATTGCGCGCGCACCAAAGCAGTGCCGTCGCATCGAAGTGATTCTTGGCGTTGACATCGACGCCGGCATCCAGCAGCATTTTCATCATGTCGAGGCTGCCATATGCTGCGGCCTGCATCAGCAAGGTGGCTCCGCGAGTGTCCCGCGCGTGCAGGTTCTCTTTTTGTGAGATTGGTCCGAATCAGCTCGATGTTGTCGTTGCGAATGGCCTGGAACAACTCGGCGGTGTTGCCGGTGCGCGAGGCGGCGAGTAGTGCCGGAACGAAAATCCATATAGTGAAGAGCGATTTCCCCAATTTCGCCTCCGTTGTTTCTTCATGCGAGTATAGCTCGCCCCGGCCAAATCTTGCCCCAATACGCTTTTGTTTGCCCCTCGGCTTTTTCTAAGATAACGTGGTAAAGAGTTGACCAGAATGGTGGAGTGTCCAGTCTGCCGTACGAGTAATGCGCCTGGGTCGCTCCACTGCGTTAAGTGCAACGCTTCATTTCAGTTGGAGGCTGATACTCTGGTCGACCCACCGGCCAACCCGCCTAAGAAACCAACAACTACATCCGATCAACAGGAGACCATCGCCGGTGCCACGGGCTGGTCGGATCCCATCCAGCCATCCATCGCGACCCCCGAAAGCGGACCCCTTTCGGCTGGCATGGTGCTGGGTGACCGCTATGAAATCCTCAAAGCCCTGGGCGAAGGCGGGATGGGAGCGGTTTACAAAGCCCGGGATCTGGAACTCGGCCGCCTGCTCGCACTGAAGGTCATACGGCCCGACCTGGCCAACCGGCCGGACATTCTACGCCGGTTCAAACAAGAGCTGATCCTCGCGCGTCAAGTAACTCATAAAAACGTGGTTAGAATCTTCGATCTGGGCATGGCTGGTGGCTACAAGTTCATCACCATGGACTACATCGAGGGTCGCGACCTAAAAACCGTTCTGGAACATCGAACCAAGCTTCCGCCGGAAGAAGCTGTGCCGATTTTCCAGCAGATCTGCCGCGGTCTAGAAGCGGCGCACACCGAGGGCGTGGTCCACCGGGATCTCAAGCCGCAGAACATCATGGTGGACGACCAGGCGCGCGTATGGGTAATGGATTTCGGTCTCGCCCGCTCGCTCGAACTTTCCGGCATGACACGCACAGGCGCCCTGCTGGGTACCCCGGACTACATGTCTCCCGAGCAGGCACGCAGCCAGAAGGTTGACGCGCGTTCTGATCTGTTCAGCCTGGGCGTTATTTTCTATGAAACGTTGACCGGGCAGCTTCCCTATTTGGCTGACACGGTCATGGCGGCGATGCTAAAGCGCTGCCAGGAAGCGCCCATCCCACCGGTGCAGCTCGATCCGTCAATTCCGCGGCACTTGAACGACATGGTCATGAAATGCCTCGCGATTCATCCCGACGAGCGCTATCCGACCGTGGGAGAGGTGCTGGCGGACCTGAGCGGAAGGCCGCCGGCGGTCCCGGAGGACTCTGGTATGCGCACCGGCGTGACATTCGGACCGGCCGCGGCAGAGTCCGCAATGACGCTCACTGAAGTCACGCCGGGGGCACAATTCGGGCCGCGCTATCTCATCGAAGCGGTTATTGGCGAAGGAGGGATGGGCAAGGTCTACAAAGCCCAGGATCGCGATCTGGATCGCACGGTAGCGCTGAAGCTGGTGCGCCCTGAACTGGCCAGTAATCCGGCTGCGATGCAGCGCTTCAAGCAGGAACTGCTGCTGGCCAGCCGCATTTCGCACAAGAATATTCTGCGCATTCACGACCTGGGCGACGTAGGCGGCGTCAAGTTCATCTCCATGGCCTACGTGGAGGGCAAAGACCTCCACGATCTCATCCAGGAAAACCATCCGTTGCCGCTCGAGCGCGCGCTCGAGATTGTGCGTCAGCTGGCCGCCGCGCTCGATGCCGCGCATACCGAGGGCGTAGTTCACCGCGACCTGAAGCCGCGCAATGTGCTGGTCGATCAATCCGAACACGTTTACGTTTCCGATTTCGGCCTGGCCAAGTCCATCGAAGCCGAATCGCTCGGCGGGATGACCCGTACCGGAGAAGTGCTGGGAACGCCGCGCTACATGTCGCCCGAACAGGCCGAGTCGAAACCGGCCGACCATCGCAGCGACCTTTATTCACTGGGCGTGATCTTCTACGAAATGGTGACGGGCGAGGCGCCGTTCGGGGGCGATTCCGCGCTCCAGTTGATGTACAAGCATGTCAAGGACCCGCCGAAAAATCCCAAATTGTTGAACGCGGCGCTGCCGGATCAGGTGGCCGCGATTATTCTGAAGTGCCTGGAGAAGGACCCGGCACAGCGGTATCAGTCGGCTCGCGAGTTACTGGACGATCTGGAGTCCGGTACGCCGCCAACGCGTGTAGTGCGGCTAAGGATGGCCGAAACCGGTTATCCCAAGTGGCTCATGGGAACAGCGCTTGGCGTGCTTCTGTTACTGGCCGCGATCTTCCTCATCACGCCGCTGCGCAATAAATTGCTGGGCCGGTGGGGAGGCGCTCCCGCCCGCGTGTCGACAGCGGTTCCGGATAAGTACCTGGCCGTGCTTCCGTTGAAAAAGTTGGGAGATGACGAAGCGTTGAAATATGCCGCGGACGGCGTAGTGGAATCGCTTTCCGCACAACTTTTTCAATTGAAGAATCTTCACGTGGCGTCGGCGAGCGCCGTCGAAGCTGTCGAAGCTGCGCTGAAGAAAGGCTCTGTCGAGTTCACCATCGATGAGTCGAAAAATATCGCGCACGACCTTGGCGTCAATCTGGTAGTGGACGGTACGGTGCAAGGCTCAGGCGATAATATCCGCATCATCATGCGCCTCGAGGATGTGAAGAACGGAAAGCAATTGTGGAGCAAGGAGTACACGGTGTTGCGCCGCGATCTTCTCAGCACCGAAAATTCCATCTACTCCGACCTGGTCTCCGCGCTCGATATTAAGCCCAGCGATGAAGACCTGGCTCGTGGCGCGCTACGCTCGACCGGCGATTACGGGGCCTATGAACTCTACCTCAAAGGCCGCGAGGTGGTGCGACGCGAGCCCAACGCCAAAGGTTATAACGCGGCGCTTAAGTTTTACAGCCAGGCCATACGACAGGATTCCCGCTTCGCGCTGGCCTATGCCGGCATGGCCGATACGAGCATGGCCCTTTATGAGTCCACGAAGGAAGATTCGTGGGCCCAAAAAGCTCTGAGCGCCGCTCAGCAGGCCAGGCAGCTCAATCCCAGCCTGCCCGAGGTTCATTGGGCCCTGGGAACCATTTATTTGAAGACGGGCAAGTATGAGCAGGCAATTGCCGAGACAAAACTAGGATTGGAGCTGGCGCCGAGCGCGGACGAAAGCTACCGTCGCCTGGGGCATGTCTACTTGGCGGCGGGCCGCAAGGACGCCATTGCCGCCTATGAGAAGGCCGCTGAAATCAATCCGTTTTACTGGTTCAACTTCAACTATCTGGGAGCGGCATGCGCCAACCTTGGAGAGGGCGAAAAGGCTGTAGACGCGTTTCGCCGGGTTACGGAGTTGGCGCCCGATTGGGCGCCTGGATACAACAATCGGGGTGGCGCATACTTCCAGCAAGGCAAATGGAGTGAAGCGGTCGCGGCCTACCGAAAATCCCTTTCTCTTGCACCGAATGGCGATGCGGAAGCCAATCTTGGCACGGCCTTCTATTACCTGGGACTGTACAGCGACTCCGCCCGGGCTCTCGAGAAAGCCGTGCAGATGGATCCCCGCAGCCACGCGAACATCGCGGGTCTGGCCGACGCGTACCGCCAGTTGGGGCAACACGACAAGGCGAAAGCGAGCTACGAAACAGCGATCAAACTGGCCCTGAAGGAATACCAGGTGAACCCGCGCGACGCGGTCAATTTAGGATCCCTGGCCCTCTATTACGGCAAGAAAGGCGATTTGAACGCGGCTCAGAACTTCATCGCCAAGGCACGCGACATTAACGCGAACAATAACGTCCTCATCTATAACGACGCGGTAATCCAGTCTCTCTCCGGCAAGTCGCCAGATGCCTTGAAGCTACTCCGAGAAGCCGTTGACAAAGGCTTCCCGGTAGACATGGTGAAGAGCGATGCCGATCTCACGAGCCTCCGGACCTCTCCAGAGTTTCAAAAGCTGATCAACGATTTCAGCAAGAAGCCGAAGTGAGTTGCTGCGGCCGCGGTCGGAGTATAATCCCGCAGCGTGGCCGCAACAAGAATGCGGAAATCTAAGTTCGCCGGAGTCGGCGTTTGATTGCGAGAACTCCCGCAGCACCGAAGAGCAGTACAAATGTTGATGGCTCTGGCACATCGGAAGTTATCGAAAGGGTTGCTTCCACGCCCGGTTGGATTCCGACGCAACAGTCGGGGTCGAGGTGGGACACAACGTAATGAACCGTTACATCGATACTACTGAAGGGTACGAACCCGACGGCTGTTGGACAACCCTCGCTGAGGAAGCACGGAATTGCGTCTAGAGAAGCAGAACCGGGGTCTGCGGGCTTCGCGATCCCAGAGTACTTGACCTCCAGCGTTCCCTGAGGATTGGGCAGCACGCAACCAAGCTCTCCAGAGATTAGGCAACCCTCGCCAAAGTTTCTCTGGAGAAAGGCATCCGTGAAAGCATTCGTGAACGCGGAGAAAGGCTGGAAGAGGTTATCCGTTTGAAAGGTGAAATCAATGGAGTCCACGCTCAGAAAGGAAGCTGGATCCTGAACGTTTTTAACGGCAAAGTTCGCAAAACCATCGGCCCCGATGGTCGTGTTGCCCCCCGCTCCGTTTACCAGCGTCATCGTGCAGAAACCATCGACGTTGGGGGAGCAAAGGTCGAACGTGCCCCCACCGGGAGTGGTGAACTTGATAATCGGGTCCACTGGGTCAGCCATCAACCATCCAACGGAACCTAAAACAATCCCAACAAGAGCGGAAATTCTTAAGAGTCGCAACTCACACCTCCAGACAAAAGTAGATACCCGTTCATCATCCCTTTTCAAAAGCAGATGTAGAACTGCCGTTCTAGGGCAAGTTTAATGCCGTTCGCCTCGTCTTTGAATTTACACGTAGGTCAAGGGGTTACAGAGCCGTTGAGAGGCGGGCGGATTCACGCGCCTGACCAAAACTTTGGTTTTAGAGCCAAATTCTGGCATTGGGAGAAGCCGTCATCACGTTTCTGGCGCTTCCGGACACGCTCCGCCACACCCGTCTAAAAACGTTTCAAGCGGGTGCGGATGCGCTTCGCCAGCTTCTCTATTTCTTCGGTTTTCTTCAGGCTAGATAGGGAAAGCACATGGGTATCGTCCTTTTCCAGTTCGGCTTTCAGGCTCTCGGCCAGGTCGATGAGCTGGGCGGCATCCTTGACCGATTTTTCGTGGTCAGCCTTGAGTATTTCTTCTTTTTGAAGTTTTCCGCCGGGCAGTCGTACCTCGGGATCGGAAGGTCCTGGAAGGGGTCCTGGCGGGTTCTCTAATTGTGGGAGCGCATCATTCGGCAGCAGCAGTCCAAACGCAAGGACGACCGCGCCGAGAATTCGGTTTTTCATGATGGGCCTTTTCTTCTTGGACGTTGGGGCTCGAGTTGGGTACCGGCCGGTTGGGTCTGACACCGGGACCCTGTTGTTATGATAGCCAAGATGCAGCAGGTCAACATCGGCATCATCGGGTTGGGCAACGTCGGATTGGGCACGCTCGAAGTGCTTGCCGAAAATGCCGGCCAGATCGCGCTGAAGCTCGGATTTGGCTTGCGCGTGGCCGCGGTGTGCAGCCGCTCGGTCAACCAAAAAAAGATCCCTGAGACATTGGGCGAAGTTTTCAAAAGCTCCGATTGGCGTGAGATCGTGGCCCATCCAGAAGTGGATGTAGTGGCCGAACTGGTAGGCGGCACATCTGTCGCGGCGGAAATTATTGACGGCGCCATCGCCCACAAGAAATCCGTGGTCACGGCCAACAAAGAACTGATGGCCAGTTGCGGTTCCGAGATCTGGGACCGGGCCATCCGGGCCGGCATCAACCTGGCCATGGAAGCGAGCGTAGCGGGCGGCATTCCCATCCACGCGGTGCTGCGGGAAGGCATCTCGGGTGACCGCGTCGTGGCGCTCTATGGCATTCTCAACGGCACCAGCAACTACATCCTCACCGAGATGGAACAGCGCGGCGCGGCGTTCGATGAAGTACTGGCTGAAGCGCAGCGGCTGGGATACGCGGAGGCCGAACCGAGCGCCGACGTCGACGGTTTCGACGCTCGCTCGAAGCTGGCCATTCTGGCTGCGCTGGCTTTCGGGGAGAGAATCACGCCGGCCGACATTTTTGTCGAGGGCATCCGGCGGATCTCGCCCCTGGACTTCGAATACGCGCACCAACTGGGCCACACCATACGGCTGATCTGTGCGGCGCGGCAGTCCCCGGAGGGGTTGTTTCTCTCGGTTCGGCCAGCGTTGATCGGCTCGAAAACCATCATCGCCGGCGTTCAGGGCGCGTACAACGCAGTTTGGGTGAAGGGGCGCTTTGGCTCGGACACGTTTTACTACGGCCGAGGCGCGGGCGCGCTGCCCACCGGAGTTGCCGTGGTGAGCGATCTGATGCGTGTGGCGCGTGAGATCCGCCATGGACGGCCGGAGCGCGTATCACCGTTCGCGCACGAACGGCTGGGCGAGTACCGTCCGCAGCCGGTCACACGTGAAAAGTGCGCTTATTATTTGCGCTTCCGCGTGGATGACGGGCCCGGAATTCTGGCTGCGCTGGCGGGCATCCTGGCCGAGCAGAACGTCAGCCTGGAAGCGGTATTGCAATTGCCTTGCGAAAACAAGAGCAACCTGCCGTTCGTGATCACTGTCGAGCCTACCTATGAGCACGCCGTGCGCGAAGCCGTCCACAAGATGTCTTCTCTCGATTTCTTGCGTGAGCCGCCGCTGGCCTTACCCATGGAACCGCCGTTGTGAGACACGCCCTGCATTCCGGAAGGTGATGTGAGGTTATGAATGCGATGAAGCTGACGAAAGATTTGATCAGGCGCTGGAGCGTTTTGGCGCTGATCCTGACATGCGCTTCGGCGCTCACCGCACAGGTGGCCGAGCAGGCGAACCAGGGTTATAAGACCAAAGAAGGCCGCGCGAACGTCGCCAAGGTGCTCAGCGCGCCGGACCGCGATCAAAAGCAGAAACCGAAGGAGCTTGTCGAAGCCATGTCACTCAAGCCCGGGATGGTAGTGGCGGATATCGGAACCGGCGTGGGTTACATGCTGCCATTCCTGAGCGAGGCCGTGGGTGTGAGCGGCCGCGTGCTGGCCGAAGATATCTTTCCGGATTTTCTCGACAAGGCTCGCGGCACGACAGCGGAACACAAGTTGTCCAACGTCACCTTTGTTCAGGGTACCGACACAGACCCCCGCTTGCCAGAGAATGGCGTGGATGTGGCGCTAGCGCTCGAATCTTACCATCATTGGGACTACCCGGCAAAGATGCTCGCGGCGCTGCACAGCCAGCTAAAGCCGAGTGGCAGACTGATTGTCGTGGATTATTTTAAGAGACCGAACGCCATGCCCGGAGGCAACGCCGTGCAGCACATCCGTCTGGATGAAGACGATGTGATCAAAGAGATCGAAGCCAATCACTTCCGTCTGGTGTCCCAGCACGAGCACCTTCCCGCAAGCCAGTACATCGCGACTTTCGAGAGGAACTAGATCAGAAAAATACGAGAGGCAGAAACGTCCCAGTGTCGCATCAAAACTCCGGGACTTGAAATCCTATCTGCCGGGCTGCCATAGAAAGCCTGTTGTCGATCGAAACAAAGAGCCGGCCGCGCGGGTTCTGTTTGCACCAAACGAAGGCGGCTGCGAGCTGAAGAGCATCCGAAGCGCGCAGACGATAGCGCTCCAACTCAGCACAAGCCAGATCTCGCACGGCGTCCGTTGGCTGAATCTCCCGGCAGGATCCGATTAACTGATCCAACCTCTGCCTTGAATTCCAGTATGCAGCCTCGGTTATGGTCCGCTCGAATCTCATCCGCTCCAAAGCGCTCCTAGCCTCGACGGCTGCGGCCCACCAAATGACAGGTGCATGCGCGTCGAATGCACGCCGTATCGCCCTATTTGCCTGACCGAGAACGCACAGAGGAACGAGGGCGCTCGCGTCCCAAAAAGCCGGCATCGATTTCTTCACGCTCCGCTTCTATGGCTTGCGGGGTGCACTCCAGATTTATGGAGTGAGGTCACGCGGCGGGAGCGAACCGAGCTGACCGGCGTTCCCAGAAATCCTCAAAACGTCCGCTGAGTTTGCAGCAACGTAGGGCGATGATGGCGTTGGCGGCGGAGGTGGTCCAGTGCAT